>JAKQJD010000189.1 GCA_029561355.1 Bacteroidota bacterium
TGTATTCGCAGATGGATTTCGTAAACCCCGGACTGCTGGGCGGACAGGATTTTTTTCGAACCGAATTTGCCAATCCGATTGATAAACACCGCGATGAACATGCGGCGCAGACGCTCCGCAAACTGATTTACCCGTTTATCCTGAAGCGTACCAAAGACGAGGTAGCCAAAGACCTGCCCGACAAAACGGAAACGACCCTTTTTTGCGAAATGGGCAAAAAACAACGCAAAGTGTACGAAACCTACCGCGAATTGTACCGGCAGAAAATAGCGGATAAAATGGCGGCCGACGGCAAAGACAAAGCCGCTTTCCTGATCCTGGAAGGCTTGCTGAAATTGCGCCAGATCTGCGATTCGCCTGCCTTGCTCTCAGATGATGCGGATTATGGCGACGATTCGGCAAAACTGGAAGAGATAATCCGCGAAATCGAGGAAAACGCGGGCCACCACAAAATCCTCGTCTTCTCCCAGTTTCTCAAAATGCTCGATCTCGTCAGAACGCATCTTGAAAAAGTAGGTATCCCTTACGAATACCTCGACGGAAGCACGCAGGACCGTGCGGAGCGGGTGCGCAATTTTCAGGATTCGGAACATTGCCGCGTATTTCTGATGAGCCTGAAAGCGGGCGGCGTAGGCATCAACCTGACGGAAGCCGATTACGTGTATCTCATCGATCCCTGGTGGAACCCCGCCGTGGAACAGCAGGCCATCGACCGGACGCATCGCATCGGGCAAACGAAAAAGGTGTTCGCTTACAAAATGATATGCAAGGACACCATCGAGGAAAAAATCCTGCAACTACAGGACAAGAAAAAAGGCATCGCCAAAGAATTGATCAGTACGGAACAGGGCTTTATCAAAAAACTGAGCAAGGAGGATGTGATGGGGCTGTTCAGTTGAGATGATCAGGGAAATCGTCGTCAGATGGAGCGCTTAATTTGAGTGTCGGGGTGACTTCAAGTCACCCCGACACTACAAAAAAATCGTTGTACTCAATGCTCTCCGTGTGCTGCCTGCTCCTTCGCGTACTCCGTCGTGATCTTCGCTTGTACGTCGCCCGGCACTGGAGCGTATTCCGCAAAAGCGATGCTGAATTTGGCTTTGCCCTGCGTGAGCGACCGCAGCGTGGAAGAATATTTATGCAACTCCTTCAACGGAACACGCGCTTTGATGACCTGATAGTGGCCGTCGGCATCCATACCCATGATAATAGCGCGGCGGGTTTGCAGATCGCCCATCACGTTGCCCATCACATCCGCGTCGCACATTACCTCGAGGTCATAGATCGGTTCGAGGATTTGCGGGCCTGCTTTCATAAAGGCATCCTTGAAGCACATCGTAGAGGCGAGTTGGAATGCCATATCATTGGAATCCACGTCGTGCATTTTGCCATCATATACGCTTACGCGGATATCTCGGCAATACGAACCCGTGCCCGGGCCTTCCTCCAGTTTCGACATGATGCCTTTTTTGATGGCATTGGTAAAACGGCTGTCGATCACACCGCCGACAATGGCCCAGACGAAGGAGAATTTGCCGCCCCATTTCAGGTCGTCTACCTCCGTGTTTTTGGCATTCAGTCCGTGCGGAGCAGGCATACCTTCATAATACGGTTCTACGCGCATATGCACTTCCGCGAACTGGCCGGCGCCACCCGTTTGTTTTTTATGCCGGTAATCCTGGTTGACCTCTTTGGTGATCGTTTCGCGGTAAGGAATGCGCGGTTCTATATACTCGAGGTGTACGCCGAAGTTCTGTTCGGCTTTATAACGCACGATATCGAGGTGCATTTCTCCCTGTCCCTGGATAATCGTCTGGCGCAATTCGAGGCTTTGTTCAACCAGCAGCGTCGGGTCTTCTTCCTGAATCGAGTGGAGGGCATTGGCCATTTTTTCCACGTCGGCTTTGCTCGGCGGAACTACTGCCATCCGGATACGTGGCGGCGGGAAGTGGATGCGCTCGATTTTGGTATCGGTGCCTTTCGGGTTGAGGGTCTGATTGGTGTGCGAACTTTTCAGTTTTACGGTACAGCCGATATCGCCGGCGCGCAATTCATTTACCGCATCGCGGTTTTTACCTTCGCTTTCAAACAACTGCGAAAAACGTTCGGCCGTGCTGTTGTCGGCATTTACCAGTTCGTCGCCCGTTTTGAGTACTCCGGAATACACCTTGAAATAGGAAACCATGCCTACTTTAGGCTCGTTCACGGTTTTGAAAATAAAAACGCAGGGGCGTCCGGCGGCATCGCAGGGTTTTTTGCCTCCGTTTTCCAATGAAGCGGCGGGCCGGTCCGAGGGGCTCGGACAGATGTCGTGGATAAAGCCCATGATGCGGCCGCTACCCATATCTTTTTGTCCGGAAGCGCAGAACAGCGGGAAATACTGGCCGTGCGCCAGACCGATGCTCAAGCCTTTCGCCAGTTCTGCCTCATCCAGATTGCCTTCGGAAAAATATTTTTCCATTAATTGGTCGTCGTTCTCGGCTGCAGCTTCTACGAGGGCGTTGTGCATTTCGTCGGCACGTGCCTGGTATTCGGCAGGGATGGCTTTTTTCTCCGGTTTGCCGCCACTTGCCGGAAATTCATACATCACCATGCGCAGGGCATCGATAATGGCGTTGAAACCGGTACCCTGATTGACAGGGAACTGGAACGGCAGTACCCGCGATCCGAAGCGCTTTTTCGCCTGGTCGAGGGTCATTTCAAAATCAGCCTTTTCGTGGTCGAGCTGATTGACGACGAACATAGCCGGCGTTTCGAATTTTTCGATGTATTCCCACAGCAGTTCCGTGCCCACCTCCACGCCGCTCCGGGCGTTGAGCAGCATAACGGCAGTGTCGGCTACTTTGAGAGCCGTTACCACCTCGCCGGCAAAGTCGTCGAGTCCCGGCGTATCTATGATATTGATTTTGGTGTCTTTCCACGAACAGTGAAGCACTGATGCAAAAAGAGAATGTCCGCGTTGCTGTTCCAAAGCCGTGTAGTCGCTCTGGGTGTTGTTTTCACCCACGCTTCCGCGCCGGGTGATTGCCTTGGCTTCGAAAAGCATCGTTTCGGCAAATGTGGTTTTGCCGCTGCCGGAGTGACCGCACAAGGCGATGTTCCGGATTTTACTGGTGTCGTAGGCAGACATAGGAATGAACTTGGTTTGGTGAACAATGGCCAGAGTAAGGGAGTCCGAAGTCTTCAGTGCGAAGTCCGAAGTCTATGGCATTCGAGTGAATGTGGACTTCGCACTTCGCACTAACGACTTCGCACTTAATTACTCCGGCTGGAATGTAAACGGGCAGAGTGCATAACAAGAATTTTGTTTGGTGAATGATTCTGCTTCAGGCGGTTAAAGTAGGCCTGTTTTACAACCTGGAAAAGAAAATCAGGGTTTTTTTAAGCCGGAAACGGATGAGCCCTGTCACAAATCTTTGTGACGGGGCTCATTGAAAAAAGTGCGAAGTCTTCAGTGCGAAGTGCGAAGTCCACATTCACTCGAATGTCATGGACTTCGCACTTCGCACTAACGACTTCGCACTACTTAAAAAGGTAAAACCCTGGGCGGGAGGCCCTTGTCGCGGGCTTCCAGGAACTGGGCGCCGGTTTCACGGATGGTTTGTTCGAGCGGGCGGTATTCGAACCCGAAAACGCTCCGTGATTTGTCGTTTTCGTAGTAGAAACTCGATACGCTGCTGCGGGCCGTTTCTCTGGTTACCAACGGGTCTATTCCGAGCAGTTTTTCTTTCAGCCATTCTACGCGCCAGGCTACTTCTGCCAGCATAGGCGTTACGGGGATGGGCGGAGTGCGGGCGTCGAGCGATTGTGCGATCATTTTGAAAAAATCGCGATACAGAATATTGTCGGCATTGAGGATGTAGCGCTCTCCGGATATATCGCTTTCCATTAAAAGCACCATAAACCGGGCGACATCGCGCACATCGACAAAACCCGAGCGGCCGACCGGCGAAAATTTCAGGCCGTCGCTGATCTGTTTAAAAAACTTGGCGGAGCCCACATCCCAGAACCCGCTACCCAACACGATAGCGGGATTGACGATGGCTACCGAAAGGCCCTCCGCATGGCCGCGCCAGGCTTCCTGCTCGCCCAGATACTTGCTGATGGCGTACTGGCTATTGCCGCCGCTTTGCACCCATTTGGCTTTCTCGTTCAGTTGCGGGCGTTCCTTCGTACGGCCGATGGCAGCAATGCTGCTGACGTGTATGAATCGTTGCACGCCCATTTCCAGGGAGAGGTTGATCAGGTTGGCGGTTCCTTCCACATTCACCTGCATCATGCGCGTCACATCGCGCGGATGGAAGGAAACCATCGCGGCGCAGTGCAGTACGTGTGTGATGCCCTGCATGGCATCTTCCAGCGCTACAATATCCGTTACGTCGGCTTCCACCCATTCTACCTGTTCGGCATTGCCGGCGAGCAAATCCATCGGACTGTTTTTCCTGCGCAATGCCCTGACTGCATACCCTTTCGACAGGAGCAGCCTGATTACATATGAACCCAGAAAACCGGTACCACCGGTCACTAATATCGGACCTTTCATGTTTTGTTTTTTGATGGTAAAAATCGCCTTTTCTTCCAATTCATCCGTTCCCTTTTGAGCCTGCCGGAATACACGCCCGGTACACGAAGATAAAAATTCATGTAATTATATTGTTTAAATATGTCCTCGGAATTAACTAGTATTAGATTTTTAGAATTTTATTCTTCGTTTAATAAATTTTTAAGTATTTAAATCTTTATTAAAGAAATAAAATTGTGTTTAATTTTAAATTCCATATCTAATAAATTTAAATAAACAATTGTCGGCCTAAAGTTTTTTCAGAATTTTAAAGCGGCAGATATATGAACTATGGATGAATTGGCGTAATTTCGCCCTTGAAATATCCCATTTGAATTTTTACAATCTCCAAAAACGAAAATGATTATTCGGCAACGCCAATAATTCACCTGTTTTCCTGTACCCCAAGACCCACCAGTCCGACTAATATTTGTTCATAGTGTTTGTTTTTTGTTTTGTCCCTGTTTAAGTAGCAAATATTTAGCAGGGCTTTTTGTTTTTATTGGTCAGGTAACCGACAAAAAACTTTCAGACACAACAATTTTTGGCACGTGTTTGGTATTCCATTCACTGCTTTATACAATAGAAACGGTTTAGTAAAAAAGCCCGGGTCGAATGCGACCCGGGCTTCTTATTTTTGGGAAAGTGGCCGGAAGAAATTACCGAAGCAAGGTGAGATTCCCTGCCTTTACTTTTTCCTCGCCTTTACATTTATAGCGGAGGCGGTAGAGGAAAACACCGGGGTTGACCGGTTTTCCATCGAAAGTGCCGTCCCAGTCTTCGGAAACATCGGCAGCCGAAAAAACGCGCCCTCCCCAGCGATCGAAAATTTCAAAAGAAATAAATTCGTCGATAGCGAACTTGTTGCTCACTCCGAATGCGTCGTTTCGACCCGGAGAAGCGCCGGGAGTGAAGGCGTTGGGAATAAATATCTTGTTGCAATCCAGGGTGTCCGGATCGATCACATCTACAAAAATGCTGTCGAATGCAATGCAGTTGTTGTCGTGCACAATGGAAACGATGTAGGTCGTAGGCGCTACCGGCGTCACCATCGGATTGGGAAGCGTCGGGTCGGAAATGCCGGTTGCAGGATCCCAGTCGAAAGCGATGGCGCAGTTTTGAGTGGTATTCAACTGGAAAGAATTGCCCAGGTAAATCAACGTGTCGTGGTTCAGGATTTGATCCGCTTTCAGGTTGTATTTATTGATTTCATCGACAGACAGGGCCTTGCTGTGAAAACGCAGCTCGTCCAGATCGCCCTTGTACACTTCGTCGAGCGGGCACACCTGTTCTCCGATTTTAAAGACGGCATTGGATTCCAGGTCGATCCGTGCGATGGCCGTTTTCTGGTCCCGTCGGGTACCGTTAATATATAAGGTATACGTGGCATTGCTGCGGGTGAGGGAAATGTACTGCCAGCAGGGGGCATCGTCCAGTTTGCCTTGCACGATTGTGACGAGGGAGTCGTTTTCGCTGATACCCGAAGAAATAATCCGAGTTTTGGGCCGGTAGCGCACCCAGAATGCCTTGTCGGTATTGCAGTTTTCCTGTTTAGCCATTACGATCTGCGAGTTCCCGGTCAACTGGCCATCCGGAGGACGCATGTAAAAACCAACGGTGAAATCGCTGGTGGAAAATATATCGCCGAAAGGGCCTACCAGAAAAATGGCGTCGCTGGTATCGGAAAATCGCATACAGGAATCACGCAGGCCGCAGGCGCAGGCAATGTTCCCGATCAGGGCGCCGCTGGAGCCGTTGCCGCTGTCGTCGATGGCTTTGCAGTCGTCGAATGAAAAATAGGCTTCCAGTTTGTCGGAAACCGTTTGGGCCCAAAGGCCTGAAAAGGACAATAAAAAGGAAACGAGGAGAGATATGCGCATGCTAGATCGATCGAATTTTGGAACATAAACGCCAAGTGCCCGGTCAAAGTATGAAGGGGTGGCGATTTGAAGTCCCCGGTTTTACGGTTTCAGGAACTGATCCATTCCACCGGGTAAAATGCTGCCCAGCAACTTGTTACTTTCCGTGGCTGCTTCCTGCCGGGCCAGTTCGAGGGCGCGGTTGGTGGCAACGACCAGCAGGTCTTCCAGTTGCTCGCGGTCGGTCAGGTCCAGTTTGGCCGGGTCGATGCGGATATTTTCAATGTGCAGGTCGGCGCCGGCTTTTACCACCACTGCGCCGTCGCCGGATTCCGCTTCCACAAAAATACCGGCCAGTTTTTGTTGTAATTCCTCCTGCTGTTTTTGGAGGTTGCCTAAAAGGTCGTCGAACATGGTAGGTGCGTTTTGATGGTTATGGTTTATGGTTTATGAGTTTATTGGTTTATAAGTTTATTGGTTTATAAGTTTATGGGTTTATCCACTAAAAATGTACCAATGCTGCAAATTGTTCCACCCGTTTCTCAATCATGGCCGGAGTAAGTCCGCGCAGGCGCTCTATACTGAATTTCTCCACGCAGAAAGAAGCCATGGCCGAACCGTAGATGATGGCACGTTTCATATTGAGAAACGAAATATCGTCGGTTTTAGCCAGCCATCCGATAAATCCACCGGCAAAGGTGTCGCCGGCGCCCGTTGGATCCACCACTTCCGCCAGCGGCAGAGCGGGTGCAAAAAATATTTCCCCCCGGTGGAAAAGCAGCGCGCCGTGCTCTCCTTTTTTAATGATCAAGAATTTGGGGCCCAGTTTGTGGATGACCTTGGCGGCCTTCACCAGCGAATGCTCCCCGGAAAGTTGGCGTGCTTCCTCGTCGTTGATCGTCAGCACGTCCACTTTTTTGAGCACTTTCAGCAGGTCGGCCAGGGCAGTATCCATCCAGAAGTTCATCGTATCCATCACCACCAGTTTGGGGCGGCGCTTGAATTGTTTCAGCACCTGTAGTTGCACCTGCGGGGTGAGGTTACCCAACATAACGTAATCGGCGGAGCGATAGTTGGGTGGCAGCACCGGATTAAAAGTGGCCAGCACGTTGAGTTGCGTATCGAGCGTGTCGCGGGTGTTCATGTCGCGGTGGTATTTGCCCGCCCAGAAAAACGATTTTTCTCCGGCGCGTATCTGCAGCCCTTCGAGGTCAACACCTCTTTTTTTCAGGTATTCCAGCATCTCTTCCGGAAAATCGTCGCCTATAACGGAAACGATTTTCACCGGTTTAATAAAGTAGGATGCGGCCAGCGAAATATAGGTACAGGCGCCTCCTACTACCCGGTTGGCTCTTCCGGAAGGGGTTTCGATATTGTCAAATGCGACGGTGCCGACAGCAACTAGGCTCATAATTATTTCAGGTAAGGTAAAAGATGGTGTTTGGTGTTTGGTGTATAGTGTTTGGCAAAAGGTTGATAATTATGGCCTTCTAAAAACGCAATACAAAAAACTGAACACGCTCATGTAAAATGTAGTTTCGAATCCCGAACGGGGTTTGAAGCCGCAAAGATGGGGTTTTCCCTATGCATTCGGTAATGGTAATTTTATTTTGCCTGTTTCCTGGCAGAAACTTGCGCGTACGGCAGGCCGGTAAAATTTTTATAAAATCCGCCGGTTGTCGTGCAACTTCGGCATCTTCCCACTGTCGTTGGGGCATACGCGCCTGCGTTGCCCCGGCAAAACAGGCCTCCTTCCGTTTCACGAAAAACAACCGTATCCGATTATGAAAACAGTGGTTACCTTCCTCGTTGCAGCGCTTGTTTTGATGCCCTGGTGCCTGAGCTCGCTTTTTTCCCAGCAAATCAACGCCTCGCCCAAACAAATTGTCATCACCAAACACTCCGTCGATCCGGATGGTACCGAACACACGGAAACCATTATTAAAAAAGGCAAAGCGGCGGAAAATTTCAATGTGGAGGAATATGTCCGCAACAATTCTTCAGACAATGTGGTGCTGAATGTGGACGTACGGGAGGAAAGGAACGAAAACCGGATAGTCGTACGCGGTGATAAAATCGTAAAAACCACCAGTTGCGTTGCCGTTTGTACGGACAACAACGCGTTTCTCGGCGTGGAACCGGATTCCGATGAAGAGGAGGACGAACCCGGACTGGTCGTACAGGTCATCCGCGGCTCGGCGGCCGAAAAAGCCGGATTACACACCAATGACCTGATTACAACACTTGACGGGGAAAAACTCACCAGTTGGTCCGACCTCGTCCGGGTGATAGCCGGCAAAAAGCCCGGCGATAAAATCGCCGTCGCCTATGAAAGAAACGGCAAAAACGCTACTACGGAAGCCACGCTTTCCACGCGCAGCGCAATTTCCTGCACCGACCGGCAACCCCGGGGATTTCTCGGCGTAACCGATGAAGACGATAATGAAGAAGAACCCGGCGTCGCAGTAAGTGTAAACGAAAATTCAGCCGCCAAAAAAGCGGGACTGGAAAACGGCGATGTGATTTTTTCCCTGAACGACACGAATATCAAAGACTTCGAAGACATCAGTGATTTTATGGAAAATACCAGGGCGGGCGACAATATTCGTATCGTGTATGAAAGGGAAGGTAAACGTGCAACAACGGAGGCGACGCTTGGCGGCCAGAAGCAATGGAATCAGTCTTTCGGCGGTTCGGATCAGAACTGGAACAGCAACGGCAACCAGCGTAAAAAACAATGGAACTGGGATAATTACGACGTCGATACACGGGAAAAGGACGCCTGCCTCGGCGTATTTACCAGTGGCGCTGTCATAGACGATAAAAAAGGCGCACAGGTGAGCAATTTCACGGATGAAAGCGCCGCCCGTGAAGTGCAAATAGCGAAAGGCGACCTCATTCTTTCCATAAACGGCAAACCTGTCGAAGATCATGAAGGCCTCTGGGATCAGATCGCACAGTACAAACCGAACGACAAAGTACAGGTGGAATTCCTCCGCGACGGCAAAACCATGCAGGTAGAAGCCACTTTGAAGGCCTGCCGCGACAATACCAGCCGGGTTATGATCAAGGAAACAGATGGAGCCGGCGAACAGAACAGCCGGGAACTCACCCTCAGCAGTTGGGGGGAAAAAGAACAAAAGCGCATGAAAGAGCGCAGGGTAATCACTATTCACCGCAGCGAAGGCGATGCGCCGGAACAGGCACCCACTCCCGCAGCCAGACCCGCTACAGACAGAAACCTCCGCCTCGACAGTTTTCGCACCTTTCCCAACCCGAGCAGTGGGCAGATAACCATCGAATTCAAGGGAGCGCCGGTGGCTACCACGCTTTCCATGTTCGATGCCTCCGGTCGCCAGTTGTACCGGGAGGAAATGAACGCTTTTAACGGCGAATACCTACAGCAGTTCGACCTGACGGAGTATGCCAAAGGCACGATCGTGGTGCAGGTGCAGCAGGGCGACAAATTGTATTCCGAGCAGATTGTAGTCAACTGACTGGAAACAGTGCGAAGTCGTCAGTGCGAAGTCGCCAGTGCGAAGTGCGAAGTCCACATTCACCCGAATGTCATGGACTTCGCACTTCGCACTGGCGACTTCGCACTGACGACTTCGCACTTCGCACCAACGACTTCGCACTATTTACACGTAGTGGTGGCATGGATTTATAAACCAAAACAGGTTGGTATTGCGTCCGCAATACCAACCTGTTTTGGTTTATAAATCCATGCCACCACTAAAAGCCCGGTCAATGGGGCGGGGAGTCACTGCTCCATACCTCAATTTGACTGTTCGATACCTCAAACGTACTGCTCCATATCTTAAAATGACTGCTCCATACCTCAAACTTACCGCCCTATACCTCAAACTTACTGCTCGATATCACCACTGACGGCTTCGCACTGCCACAGACTTCGCACTTCGCACTGACGGCTTCGCACTACTTACACACTTCGCACATTAATGATACTTTTGGGGCTTCAAATCATGATCGTACAAGGTGTTTTACTGGGGGTTTCGCTTAGTTTTATGATCGGGCCCCTGCTTTTTTCCATTATTGAAGCCGGCATCGCGCACGGGTTCCGGGCCGGTTTTGCCGTTGCGCTGGGGATCTGGCTCAGCGATGTTTTTTACGTAGTACTCGTGTTGAGTGGAGTGGAAGTGCTGGCCCAACTGACGGCAATGCCTGCATTTAAGGTCTGGTCGGGTATTGCGGGGGGGGCATTGCTGGTGGCTTTCGGACTTGGCAGCATCCTCAAGTCGGGGAAAAAAACAGACCTTTCCCGGGAAGAAACGCATACATCAAAGTACGCATATCAATGGTCTTCGTACTTTTTGCGCGGTTTTTTGTTAAATACCATCAATCCGTTCACGGTTTTTTTCTGGGTAAGCATTGCGGGCGCCGTACTTATACCCAACGGCTGGAACAGGTACGAAATGCTCTTGTTTTTTGCGGGCATGCTCGGCACCCTGGTCGTCACGGATACGCTGAAAGCCTACGGCGCGCGCCAGATCAGGCGTTTTTTAACACCCGAGCATACTTTTTGGGTGCAGCGCGGTATCGGCATCATTTTGCTGGTTTTTGGGTTCGCGTTGGTCATTAGAGTACTTTAATGCGGGAAAAACGAACGTTCTTCCAGCGGCTGCACAGGTCGACAAAGGTTATGTAAAGTCATTTTTAAGCAAATTACCTAAAAAACTATTGCAGCCCGTTCAAACTTCGGAATTTTGCATTTATCGGGTAACATCCGTCGGGACTTTTTTTCCGCCTTTACTTTTTCAAAAAACAATTGACCATGCGCCAATTTTTCATCATTGCACTGGTTTTGGGAGTTTTTTCAAATCTGACCGCCCAAAATACCAACCTCCATTTCTGGACGCCACTTGCACAGCAGGCGGTCGTGCTGCCGGAAGCGACGCAACGCAGCATACCGGCTCATTTTTCCACGTTTCAGTTGAACTACGAAGCGCTGGAACTGGCACTCAAACAAGCGCCCATGGAATTTACCAGGGAAGCGCTTACGCAGGCGTTGCTCCTCGACCTGCCGATGGCCGATGGCTCGATGCGTACTTTTAAGATAGTGGAATCGCCGATCATGGCCCCCGAACTGGGCGCCAAATACCCGGCGCTGCACACCTACTACGGCACTGCTACCGACAAATCGGGCGTATTTGTGCGCCTGGGCGTCGGTTACAAGGGCTTCCACGCCTATATTTTTGGAGATCTGCGCGGCGCACAATCCGTTCGCCGGTATTCGGATGATGCAAACAGCGTTTACATCGCATATAAGGCGGCTGATCTGCCAAAAGATCCTGCCATGCAAAGCCAGTTGAAATGCGGTAACGACGATTTCTCCGTGTACACCGAGGATGGCGCCGGCCATGCCGAACATTTCGCAGCCACCGAGCGCGGCACGGAACCCAAACCGCTGAAACGCTACCGCGCTGCCATCTCGGCACAAGCCGAATACTCCATATTCAACGGTGGCACCAAACCGTTGGTACTTGCGGCTATCGTAGAGGCGATGAACTACATCACGGCTATTCAGGAACGCGATTTCGGCGTGCGTTTCGAATTGATAGCCAATGACGACGAGATCATTTTCCTGGATCCGGACACCGATCCGTTCATTGGTGAAAACGATCTGGGCGCCTGGTTATCGCAGAATCCGGGAGCCATTAATCCGGTTATCGGAGTCAATAATTACGACATGGGCCATGCATTCTGCCGTACCGGCGCAGGTGGTGTGATCGGACTGGCCGCACTGGGCAGTGTCTGCGACATATTGAGAAAGGCAAATGCCGCCTCTTCTTGGTTTACGCCGAATGATGAAGATTTCTACCTCACTACAGCCCACGAAATGTGCCACCAGTTGTCGGGTTCTCACACTTTTAGCAACTGCCCGCCCAGTGCGGATAATATTGAACCGGGTTCTGCCTTCGAACCGGGTGGAGGTTCCACCATCATGGCTTATCCCAAGGCTTGTGCTAACCAGAATTACCAAAACTATTCAGACCCTTATTATCACATTTCCAGTATCGTTCAGGCGCTCAGTTTTGTTGCCAGTGGCGGTGGTAACCAGTGCGGAGAAACCATCGATGTAGGTAACAATACGCCGACTGCAAGTACCGATATCCCAGCGCTCGGTCTTTATCTGCCTATCAGCACACCTTTTGTATTGAGCGGCAGCGGCACCGACCCGGATGGCGATGCACTCACCTATTGCTGGGAAGAGTACGATCTGGGACCCGCATCACCACTCGGTTCGCCCAGCGGTAGTTCCCCTATTTTCCGCTCATTTCTGCCAACGTCGAATCCCGTACGTATTTGCCCGAGGATCCAGTCTATCATCAGCAATACCGTCTCGAATACGGAAGTGTTGCCGACCTACAACCGCCCGCTGACGTTCCGTTTGACCGTGCGCGACAACCATACCGGCGCCGGCGGCATCGACTGGCTGGAAGTAAAAATGCAGGCAACGACCACGGCCGGTCCGTTCCTGGTTACCTATCCCAACGAGCTCATCACCTGGAATGTGGGTGAATACCAGATCGTTACCTGGGACGTCGCCAACACAGACGGACCGCTGGTAAAATGTCATTCCGTAAATATTCACCTGAGCACCGACGGTGGCCTGACGTACCCCATTATGCTGGCTTCAGGAGTGCCGAACTCCGGCAGTTATTGCATTCAGGTGCCCAACAACGTGTCCACAACCGCCCGCATTCGCGTGGAAGCCGACGACAATATCTTTTTTGATATTTCCAATGCGAACTTCAAGATTCAGCAACCGCAGGCTGCCGGCTTTACGGTATGCGGCGCCCTGAAAGATCAGGTTTGCCTCCCCAACGGCTACACGACCGAGGTAACTACCTCTTCCGCGCAGGGATTCAATACCCCGATCGATCTGTCGATCACCGGATTGCCTGCCGGCGCAACGGCTACTTTCAGTCCGAACCCTGTGGTTCCGGGCAGCAACAGCCTGCTGACGATCGAGTTCGCCGCAGACCAGCCTGAAACGACATTTACCGCAACCGTTCAGGCATCGGCCGGAACGACGCGCAGCTACGACCTTGTGCTGACGACCGTCCGCAACGATTTCTCCGCATTCGCCCTGCTGAGCCCGGCCGACGGTGCTTCGGGCGTGAACGTATCGCCCGTTTTATCCTGGAACGGCGTAGCGGACGCAAATTTGTACGAACTGGAACTGGCGACCAGTCCCTCCTTTGAGGCTGGTACGCTTATCATAGCCGAATACAACCTGAGCACCAACAGTTTCGACCTTCCCGGTTTTCTGACGGAAGGCCAGGCATACTACTGGCGCGTTCGTCCGAAAAACGAATGCGGCACGATCGCATGGTCCGAACCTTTCGTGTTTATAGTGCAGATACAAACCTGCCTCACCTTCAACGCTACCGATTTGCCGAAAAATATTTCCGCCAACGGCACGCCGACGGTCGAGTCTGTCATCACGGTGCCTTCGGGCGGCGCTGTCAGCGACGTAAACGTGAAAAAAGTGCAGGGTAACCACAACTTCTTCGGCGACCTCGAGGTGCGCCTCGTAAGGCCTACGGGTGGTAACGTGTTGTTGTTCAAGAACCGTTGCAGTTCCTACGCAGGCAATTTCAACATTGCTTTCGACGACGTGGTCAATGACGCTTTCCCATGCCCTCCGCCACAAAACAGCGCTGTGCACAAACCTACCGAAAGCCTGAGCGCTTTCAACGGTCAGGATGCTGCCGGAGATTGGATTCTGCGTGTAAAAGACAATGTTGCCAGCTCGGGTGGCCAGTTGAGTGCGTTCCAGCTGGAATTGTGCGCCAACGTTTCCCTTACCGGCCCCATGATCATCAACAACAACGTACTGAACCTTGCTGCCGGCACGAATGCAGAAATCACCACCAGCCTGCTCAAAACGGAAGATGCGAACAATACGGCCGATCAGTTGCTGTATACGCTGATCACTATTCCTTCGTCGGGCGCACTGCAAAAGAACTGGACGGGAGCCATGAAAGCCGGCGATCAGTTTACCCAAACCGAACTCAATAATGGCGCTATCCGCTATTTCGATTACGGATTCAGTTCTACCGATGATTTCCGTTTTGCCGTAACCGATGGAGAAGGCGGCCTGGCTTCGGGTACTTTCGTTATCCAGACGCAGGCATCGGGTACGAACGACTTGCGTAAGAATCTCGCATTCGACATAGCGCCTAACCCGGCCGATGAAACGGTTCGTATTTCCTTTGGTGAAGTACTGACAGCCGATACACACGTCAGTCTGTACAATACTGCGGGCCAGTTGATCCGCAACGAGATTATGGCAAGCGGTAATACGATGCTTGTTCTTCAAATTGCCGACCTCCCGCAAGGTATTTACACGGTGCTGGTTTCCAGCAACCGCGCCACCGGCGTCCGCAAACTGGTCGTTAAGTAAAATCAGTGCGAAGTCGTCAGTGCGAAGTGCGAAGTCCACATTTACCCGAATGCCATGGACTTCGCACTTCGCACTGATAACTTCGGACTACTTTCAGGCATCCCGATTCAACTTTCCTGCGTCAATATCTCGTGTGCGTTGTTACAACGTGTAAAGGCTTTGTTGTATATGAAAAATAACAGCATTTTCCGGCTATTTGCCCTCATGACAGTGGTGTGTTGGCAGTTTTCCTGCATCAATAGTCCGATTGAAAAAGTAGAGCACAAGAACGACCAGGGTCAACTGGAGCGCTTCGAACGCCGTAAAAAAGATTTTGCCAAAGAAGGTTTGTACCAGCGTTTTTCCGAAAAAGGGGAACTGCTGGAAGAGGCGCAGTACAGCAACGATTCGCTGGATGGCGAGCGCAAATATTTTTACGCCAACGGCAAAGTGGAAAGTGTGGAGCACTACGTGAAAGGTGTTTACCAGGGGAAATACCAGAAATATTACGACACCGGCGCCCTTCAACTGGAGCAGGAATTTGTGAACGGCGTACTGGAAGGCCCCAGCATTGCCTACTACCCGAACGGCAAAGTGAAAGAAAAAGTGATGCTGCACAACAATGACGAAAACGGGCCTTTTACCGAATATTATGAAAACGGCGCCATCAAGGCCGAAGGCAATTACATTCCCGGCGAAGATGTTCCGCTGGAACAGGGAGAACTCCGGGAATACGATGAAACCGGTCAGTTAATCCGTATTGCAGATTGCCAGAGCGGCATTTGCCACACGAAATGGAAAAAGGAATAACCATCTACTTATATACCATGCGAATACTGATACCCAGGCATACGTTTTTCTTTTTGTCGGTTTTTCTGCTTGCCCTGACGCCCCGGTCTTGGGGACAGGTTAGCGGCGGGCAGCATGTTTTTACCTTGCTGGAATTGTCGCCTTCTGCCCGGATGACCGCATTGGGTGGCACCCAAATCACCGTAAAAGACGATGACGTAGCATTGGCTGCCGCCAATCCTGCCGTGCTCAATGCCAGTATGGGCGGTCACCTGACCCTTAACCACAACTTTTTCCTGTCCGACATACAGCACGGATACGTCGCCTACGCCCACCACCTGCAACGAATCGGGTTCACGATTCAGGGCGGCGTGCAGTACATGAATTACGGCGATATCAAGCAGGCCGATGAATTCGGCAACGTGACCGGTATGGTAAAGGCTTCCGAAACGACCTTTACCCTTGGAGGCGCGCGGCCTTTGAGCGACCGCATGTCACTGGGACTCAATATTCGTTTCGGCGTGTCGACCCTCGATCTGTACCAGGCTTCGATGCTGGCGGCAGATGCCGGATTTATATACTCCGACACAGCGCATTTGTTTTCGGTAGGCATGGTGCTGCGCAATGCGGGTGTACAACTTGCTACCTACAACGGACTTCGCGAAGACCTGCCGTTCGATATTCAGATAGGTGTGAGCAAACGCCTGCGCTACCTGCCGTTTCGTATGACCGTTATTGCGCACCACCTTCAGGAATGGGATATCCGTTATGACGATCCGAGTGCGGTGTCCGACGATGTGTCGCTTTTCGGAGAGGAAACCTCCAAAAAGGGAAACCCCGGCCTGGATAACTTTTTCCGGCATTTTATTTTCAACGGCGAATTCCTGCTCGGCCGCAACGAAGGTTTCCGGCTCCGCATCGGCTATAACCACCTGCGTAAAAAGGAACTTTCCGTCAATAATTACCGCAGCCTGGCCGGTTTTTCCGGTGGTATCGGTCTGAAGATAAACCGTTTCCGCGTCGATATGGGTTATGGGTCGTACCACCTGGGCGGTGGTGTGGTGCACTTCAGCGTCGGCACCAATTTGAAGGATTTTTTCTAGGGTAAAGAAAAGTTCGTCATTGTAACTAATTGGTTCACACAGGCTTTTGAAACGACGTCTTTTGTCTTTCATTAAAACGACATATCTTTGTAGAGGTTTTTTCAGTAAATATAACCATTCTCAGTTTGTGCTGTTTTGCTGAAAGACGCTACACTATGCCCATAGATATCATATTTCTGGCAGTTTTCGCATACGGTTTCTGGATCGGCTACTCGCGCGGGATCATCGGTACCGTATTCAATTTTGCAGCCTACATATTCGGGGTGGTACTGGCTTTTAAGATTACGCCTACCACGACCAATATCATGGAATCGTTGTTCCATTCGGACAATCCTTCCATGTTTCTCGCTGCCTTTGTCGTCAACCTCGTTTTTATCATGTTTGTCCTGCGGCAGGCCGCAAAAGGTATGGAAACCGCATTTCAGGCAGTTTACCTGGGTGTGATCAACCAGACGGCCGGCGGCGTGCTCATGGCCGGATTCGGGGTGGTCGTTTACAGCATTTTGATCTGGTTTCTGGTGCAGGTTCGTTTTTTGAACGATCAGACCATTGCGGAATCCAAAACATACCCGCTTTTAAAGGATTTGCCTGCAAAAGCCAAAACCGTCGCCTTGCGTGCCAAACCCTTTGCCGAAGATGTGTGGGGTTATTCGATGAACTGGATGGACCGGCTGGAGCAGTACGGCGTACAAAAAACAGCCACCAAACCGAACATTTACAAAGTGCCCGACGATGGGAAAGCCATCGACCCCGGAATTGAGCCGGATGCTACTACCACCGGTACTCCAAGTTATCCGCAGGACAGCGACGGGATTGAGGAATGAAAGTACTGCTGCTGGACAATTACGACTCCTTTACCTACAATCTTTACGACTACCTGTTGCAAACGGGCGTGCAATGTGTCGTGCACAGAAATGACGCATTTACCCTGGAAGGATTTGATCAACTTGATTTTCAGGCTATTGTGTTTTCACCCGGCCCGAAATATCCTTCCAACGCAGGTTTAATGTTGCCTCTGATTCGCAGGTACGCGGAAACGAAGCCCATGCTGGGTATTTGCCTGGGCCATCAGGCGATCGGGGAGTGTTTCGGCGCCCGGCTGGTAAAGGCCGACGTGCCGATGCATGGAAAAACGAGTGTGATCCGGCACCACGAACATCCGCTTTTCGAAGGTATACCCGAATATTTCCAGGTGATGCGTTACCATTCCCTATTGTTACAATCCCTGGATGGCACACCGCTGCGCAGCCTGGCCGTCAGTCCCGGAAAAGAGATTATGGCGCTGGCGCATGCCGAATTGCCTTTGTGGGGCGTACAGTTCCATCCGGAATCCATTTTGACGGAATATGGCCTTCAATTATTGAAAAACTGGGTAAAAATGGCGGCCAGTGTGCTGGCATCCTGATTTTCAACTATTATTGCACGTTTTCAACCGAACGTCCTTATGAAAAACATCTGGAAAATACTTTTTGCCATTGCCTGCGTCGTGCAATTGTTCGCTTTGCTGATGAATATCCCTTTTTTAATGTTCGCCAGCAAGCCGCTCATGATGCCTGCCCTGGCTTTGTGGTTTGCATCCGAAGCCAAAACCAACCGGTACGTAAGCGGTGCGTGGCTGTCGGGCCTGGTGTGTTCCACCATCGGCGATATACTGTTGATGTTCAATAGCGGTGGCGAAATCTTTTTTGTACTCGGGCTGGCGGCATTTCTGATGGGGCACCTTTTTTACATCAGTGCCATGTGGCGCATTTTGAAAGGTAAAACCGGTTTTTTGCGTCAAAAACCTCTTTGGGCTTTGCTACCGCTGGCTTACCTCGCCTTTTTGCTCCGGATTTTATGGCCGGGTGTGCCGGAAGGACTTCAATTTCCGGTAGCCGCCTACGGGATCGTTATTACCGCCATGGCGCTGAGTGTGTTGCAATTGCGCACGCACATTTCTGCGGCCATATTCCGGATCATGATGCTGGGGGCTTTGCTGTTTGTTTTATCGGACAGTTTACTGGCACTCGATAAATTTGCGGGCGTCCCTGCCGTTCCGCTGGCGATTATGGCAACCTATATTTTTGGACAGGCGCTATTGACTCTGGGTGTTATGCGTTTACTGAACGATAAAATATAAGCCGCCCGGTTCCGCCCACGTACCAAACTCTCAATTAAAAGACATGCGTTTTCTGCTGTTACTTCTTCTGACATCAGCACTTACATATGCTTGCGGAGGTTCCGAAACGCCGCTCGATGCCAAAACACGGGAAGCGATCGATTCGCTTTCGACGGCCGAGATACGCCTGCTGCGTGTCGAACTGGATAGCCAGTGCCAGATGGCCCGCGTCACACAAATGCCTCATCTGGTGGATTCCATCAAGCAGGTGCGCTTGCACGAAATTCAGGAACAACTGAAGACGGTGCCGAAGTGAGGATTCGAGTATATGAGGATGCGAGTATCTGATTTTCAACCCATCAACTCCTCAACATCTCAACCCCTCAACAATCCCTTCATTCCTGCTGCAAAAAACTGCCCGTTTCCCAATCCACCACATAATTTCTGGATTTGGTCATTTCACCGGCAATCAGCGCTCCGATGAGCCCGAAAGTGGCTTGTCCCATGACCATATTGGAAAGTTTTTTGTCGTAGTCCACGCCGAAGAACTGGAACTTGTTTCCGGGCTTTTTTTCAAGTTTGTAAAAAGTGCCGAACTGATTGATATAGAGGTCTTTACCATCGCAAAATCCCCACACCTTATCATCGGGATGCACCCGGCGGTACTTGCCTTTTTTACCTTCGATCTGTAGGATTCTTTGTCCGTCTTTTTCTTCAAAATCGATGGGAAGGCGCGGCTTGTTATTCCGGAAGTCGGTGAAGTTTTTATAAGCGCCGGCGGTCAGTTGCACATCCGTCAAAATGCGTGGCATATTGCGCTGCGATAATTGCTCCGGGCTGACATCCGCCGGAATCGCATCGGTAGTTTTCCAGTCTACGGAATCCTGAAGGTAATCGACGGCGCTTTGCAACGCTGCCCGGAGGTTATTGTCATGGTATTTGGTGACGTTTGTGCCAAGCCCTTCCGTGAACCGGAACTTGCGATCTCCCAGGGAAGCGTATTGCGCTCCTTTTTGCAGAAAAAACTCGAAATCGACCGCCACCCGGGCGCCTTCCGTGCCATTCGGCGTGATTTCTTCCCACAGCCCGAGTCTGCTGACGCGTAATACGACGTTGGGTAAATCAGCCTGCACAGGCATTTTGGCTGTGAAATAGGACATCATGACCTGAGGCAAAGGCGCTTCCAGCACAAGCGGTTCTTTGCGGTTGCTCAGGCCCACGCGTGCAATGCCGAGGCGGGTAGTATCATACCGCACGTCTATTACCTGCGAAATGTTGAAACGCCGCTTGCCCACATCCAGGCGCGACTTGTTGAGGACAAGCACCATTTGTGCAAAAACAGGCGCCGTCGAGCCGGCAAAAATCAGGCACACAAACAGAAGTAGTTTTTTCATCATCAACGGGTTATATAAAAAATCAAAGTTATAGATGCCAAAAACGTGGGTACCGGTTGTACAAACGTGAAAATTAGATTTGCATGATTCAAAAGAATGGTTTTATCTTTGCATCATCGTACTGATACATTAATACATTTTATAAAATGCACACAGCCACCCTTCGCCTGCCGTATTCCGACGCATTGCCGCTTTATCGTCACCTTCAGGGCAAGGGACCGACGTGTTTGTTCGAATCCGCTTCGGCGGTAGACAAATCCAGTCGTATGTCGGTGATCGGTTTTGAACCCACGCTCGAACTGACGGGCAAGGACGAGGAACTCAGTATCCGGTTGCTGGATGCGCGCGGCGGCGCTTTTTACGATTTTATCAAAACGGAATTTGCGCAGTTCGTAGAAATGGAACGCGACGGCCGGCTGCTGCTGCACATTCCAAAACTACCGTTTTTCGGCGCGGAAGAGGACCGGCTCGACCGGCAGAACATCGTACAGCCGTTGCGCCGCACGCTGGAGCATTTTAAAACGGACGACAAAAATTTCATGGGTTTTTATGGCGCACTGGCCTACCAGTTTATGTATCAGTTTGAAGACATGCAGCACTGCAAGCCTTGCCCGGAGCCTGATTTCCATTTGTTTTTATTTGACAATATCCTGTTGTTCAATCATTTAACTCAGGATTTGACCTTATACGTTACCCGCAAAACCGGCGAAACTGCACAGGCTGCGCTCGACCTGCTGCACCACAACCTGTATAATTCCGAACCTGCGGCTGCCGCGCCGGCGGAGCCTTTACATATTGGCAAATTCGTTCAGACGCCCGACGACGAGACGTTTAAAAAACAGATCGCCCACGGCATACAACTTTGCCACGAAGGGGAACTGCTGGAAATCGTGCTGAGCCGCAAAGTGACCGCGCCCGTTTCGGGCAACCTGTTGCCTTTGTACGAGCGCTACAAAGCCATTAATCCTTCCCCCTACCTATTCTTTTTTGATTTCGGCGACGAAACACTGCTGGGGGCAAGCCCTGAACTGATGCTCCGCTACGAAAACGGCCGCGCTACCCTCCGGCCAATTTCGGGCAGCGTCCGACGTTCGGGCGACCCCATCGAAGACCACCATCTGATGATGGAACTATTGAATTCGCCGAAAGAAAACTCCGAACTGGATATGCTGATCGACCTGGGCCGCAATGACCTGGCGCGCATCTGCAAACCCGGTATCGAGATCGATAACTACCGCATTATCGAAAAATACTCGCACGTGACGCACACCGTCGCGCAGGTGAGCGGGGTGCTCGAAGACCGCTATTCCGGTTTCGATGCGCTGATCGCCAGCCTCAATGCGGGTACACTCACCGGCGCACCGAAAATCGCCGCCATGGAATACATCGAACAGATCGAGCAGCACACACGCGGCTACTACGGCGGCAGTATCGGCTGGCTGCTGTTCAACGGCGATGTGAACACGGCCATCACCATCCGCACGGCGCACGTGCGCGACGGCTTGCTGTCGTTCAGCGCCGGGGCCACGCTGCTGTACGAATCGGTGCCCGAAAACGAACTGAAAGAAACACGGATCAAGGCCGGGGCGTTTATGGCGGCGGTGGAGGCCGTATCGGAGAAATAGCGCGCTATTCCACTTTCTGAAATTTCCCCGTCCACACCCGGTTTTCATGCAGCAACTGCACGAAATATATGCCGGGTGAAAGCCGGGAGACATTCAGTTGGGGGCTATTATTGGCGTTCAACTTCGTATTAAGCATCACTTTCCCGCTCAAATCGCTGACCGTTACCTGCACCTGGCCTTCCATTTCAACCGTTGAAAACTGAATAAAATCCCCGGCGGGATTGGGCGTAATGACAAGTGGCTGCACATTTTGCGGAGATTGTGTGGCGGTAAAAAACCAGTCGGGAGAAATCTGGCCCCAAACAGTGTCGCTCTGGATGACAGCGCCGAGCAGACGGTCGTGGTTATAACCATCGATAAAACCTTCTATTAATTCGACCCTGCCCAAACCGGTTCTATACTCTTCGTAATGCTTTCCTTCTTCGCATTCAAAAGTGGAAATGTTGCAACAAGTGTTGTTGCCTTCGGAATAATACAGTTCGCTCAGGTTGTTCCCAATGGGTAAAACAGGGCATTGCATTGGTGCTCCGGTCGGTGAAGGCCGGCTGCCTATTCTTTTACCTTGTTCAAAGGAAACAGCGTATGTAGAACGCTCTGCAAACCACAACAGGAGATTCTCATTGTTGTAAGCATCCGAGGCGGGAAACGCTCCCCTGTGAAACATGATCCACAAGGTATCCGCGCGATAGCCGATCCCGGAAGGGGACGGCCCGCCTCCGAAGGAATATTTTTGTTTTCGGTCTACGAGATAATTGAAATAATCCGGGTGGACTTCCTTCTCAAGAATTCGACATTTGTCGATATTGAAATTCCCAATTCCGAAGCCTTCCTGGGATGCATACCATTCAAAAACATCACCGACGTTAAAATCAAAAAAATCTTCGAAATAGAGCGGTTTGGCACCCAGCGAGCGGGTTTCAATGCCTTCAAGCATGACCACATCGGGTGAAAAAAAGAGATCGTTTGCCTGTACCAGACCATGATTTTTACTCAAAATCCAGGTCGCGCCATTGCTGAAAACGATGGTTTTAAGCGAATCAGGTTCACCAAGTACCATTCCGTCTTCGATGGAAGATACGGTGGCGGTCAAATTTGAATCGGCCAGCGCAAGCCAGTTCTGACCTGTTGCTGCGCCGGGACGGATCTCTACAGACAAGGGGGTGCCGTGCAACTCTGAAAAGAGAATCAGCCGCCCGTCCGGCTTTTTGGTGATGGTTTGTCCGAGAAATTGTCCGAGGCTGTTGGCGAACGCGAAGAGGTCTTGTCCCGGATTTTCCGTTCGTATCACCCTGTTCAGGTAAAAGACGCTATCCAATCCAGTCATTTTGACCGAATCAACACGAATAGTATGCGTAATAAAACTGGAATCCACGGCCCGGAAATGATACAGATCGCCCGGCACGACGGGCATCCAGTTTTGGGCGAAAAGGGTGGATGAGAAAATAAGCAAGAGCGGGTAAAGAAGCAGGTTTTTCATTGGCTTGAAGAATTTTAACCAAAAATAACCGCTGCCTGAAAACTCCTCCTTTGTTTCTGCCTTTGCGTCAATTTCTGGCCAAAACACCCGCTACCATCGCCAGTTTCCAGCCTTCTTCGATGGCGCGTTTGGCGTCCAGTTCGCCGGCTTCCTTGGCGCCGCCGATCAGGTGCACGGGAATACCGGCAGCCTGTAGCGGTTCATACAAATCGCGCATGGAATTTTGCCCGGCGCATACGACGATCGTATCCACGTCGAGTACCTGCGGCTGGCCTTTTACGGTGATGTGCAGTCCGGCGTCGTCGATTTTCTCGTAATGCACTTCCGACCACATGCGTACGCCGCGGTTTTTGAGCGTGAGCCGGTGCGCCCAGCCGGTGGTTTTGCCGAGCCGGTCGCCCACTTTGCCCTTGGAGCGCTGGAGCAGCCAGAGTTCGCGGGGAACGTGTTCTTTCACAGGAGGCATAAGTCCGCCACGGTTTTGGTAATTCGGGTCGATGCCCCATTCTTCGCGGTAATCCTCGATCAACTGTTTGTCGGTTTCGCCGGGTACGCTGTCGTCTGTCAGGAAGATGGACACGTCGAAGCCAATACCGCCCGCGCCGATCACCGCTACTTTTTTGCCAACGGGTCGGTTGTTCAGCAACACATCGAGGTAGGACACCACTTTCGGATGCTCGATGCCTTCAATCAGGGGTGTACGCGGACTGACGCCCGTAGCAATCACCACCTCGTTGAAGTTTTGCGAGATTAAAAAATCGGCATTTACGCGGGTGTTCAAATGCAGGTGAACGCCGTTTTTTTCGATCATTTTGCCAAAATAACGCAGCGTTTCCTGGAATTCCGCTTTGCCGGGAATACGTTTGGCCATGTTGAACTGTCCGCCGATCTGGTCGGCCGCCTCGAATAAATGTACTTCATGGCCCAGTGCTGCCAGTTCGGTAGAAGCGGAGAGCCCGGCGGGTCCGGCACCGACAACGGCAATTTTTGCAGGCCCGTTTTCGCGCACGACCGGTTTTGCTTCCGGGTCGTTTTCCTTGCAGGCGCGCGGATTGACGAGGCAGGTGGCGTCTTTGCGTTTAAAAATATGGTCGAGGCAGGCCTGGTTGCAGGCAATGCAGGTGTTGATCTCATTGCCACGATTTTCCTGTGCCTTGCGCATAAAATGGGGGTCGGCGAGTAGTGGCCGCGCCATGGAAACCATGTCGGCAAAGCCGTCGCGCAGGATTTCCTCGGCTTTTTCCGGCGTATTGATGCGGTTGGTGGTGATGAGCGGGATGTGAATTTTGCCCATCAGTCGTTGGGTTACCCAGGCGTAGGCGCCGCGCGGCACCATGGTAGCAATGGTGGGAATACGCGCTTCGTGCCAGCCGATGCCGGTATTGAGTATGCTGGCGCCGGCTGCTTCGAGTGCCAGGGCAAGTTGTTCCACTTCTTCCCAGGAAGAGCCGTCTTCCACCAGATCGAGCATGGAAACCCGGAAGATGACGATAAAATCCTTGCCGGCTTTTTCCCGCACCCGGCGCATGATCTCCAGGGGGAAACGGATGCGGTTTTCGAAAGAACCGCCCCAGTCGTCGGTTCGTTTGTTGGTACGCGGGGCAATAAACTGATTGATCAGGTACCCTTCGCTGCCCATAATTTCCACGCCATCGTAACCTGCTTCGCGGGCCAGTGCTGCACAGGTTCCGAAATCATTGATAGTGGCTTTTACCAGCCGACCGCTCATTTCCCAGGGCCGGAACGGCGAAATATGCGCACGCACCGGCGACGGCGCTACCAGCATCGGGTGCATACCGTAACGGCCTGCGTGCAGGATCTGCATACAGATTTTGCTGTCTTCGGCATGCACGGCCGAGGTGACGTTGCGGTGCCGCGCCACTTCGCTGCGGGCGCTGAGTTTGGCGCCAAACGGTGCAAGCCAGCCCTGCCGGTTGGGTGCAATGCCGCCGGTAACCATCAGTCCGATGCCGCCTCTGGCACGTTCGGCGAAATAGGCGGCCAGCGCTTTCAGGTCGTCTTTGTGTTCTTCCAGGCCGGTGTGCATGGAGCCCATGATGGCGCGGTTTTTCAGCGTGGTAAAACCCAGATCGAGTGGTTGGAACAGGTGCGGATAAGTTGGGTGCATGGTGCTATGGATGGCTTATATGTCCGAGGTAAAGGTGGAGATTTTTTGAAAACTGCGGATATAGAATTTCATGTATACAATTCTAAAAAACTACTTCCCCGAATTTTCAAAAATCTTTGCTAACCTTGCCAGTATAAAACAGCGGTTAAACGGTTTCAGGGAGCGTTCAAGTCATCCGATGACTCGAAGTCATCGGATGACTTGAACACTCCCTGAAACAATATATCCAGCCTAAAAGCAAAACGAAATACTTCACTTTTCAGCCATGAATACACCTTCTACTTCCGGCCGCAACCCATAC
>JAKQJD010000196.1 GCA_029561355.1 Bacteroidota bacterium
GAGTTTATGGGTTTATAGGTTTATGGCCGCTCGGGAAATAAGAAATCCTCAGCCGTTCGAGTGGACCATAAACCCATAACCCATAAACCCATAACCCACCCACCACCATGCCCGTCCGTTACTCCATGGAAGCCGGCAACCTCGCCGATCTTCAGCAGAAAGAATTCGAACTCAAAGACCCGGCTCCGCACGAAGTGCAGATTGCCGTCAGGGCTATCGGCCTCAATTTTGCCGACGTTTTCGCCATCTGGGGCCTGTATGGCGCTACGCCGAAAGGTGTTTTTACGCCCGGACTGGAATATTCCGGGGAGGTGACAAAAACGGGCGCTCTGGTAACGCACCTGAAGCCAGGCGACAACGTCATGGGCGTCACGCGTTTCGGGGCATACACCACCCACCTGAATATCGATGCGCGCTACGCCATTCCATTGCCCGAATACTGGGATTTCGCCACCGGCGCATCCTACCTCGTCCAAACGCTGACGGCATATTATGGTATGCTGTACCTCGGCGCCCTGGAAAAAGGGCATAATGTGCTGATTCACAGCGCGGTAGGCGGAGTGGGTTTGCAGGCTTTAAAAATTGCCAAAGCGTACGATTGTTTTACCATCGGTACCGTTGGCTCCGAAGCGAAACGGGAATTTGCACTTCGTCAGGGCTACGACCACGTTATCGTGCGCGGCAAGGATTTTGAACAGCAACTCCGTCAGGCGCTCAATGGCCGACCGCTCGAACTGGTGATGGACAGTGTCGGCGGGCAATTTTTTACCATACCCTATAAAATGCTGGCCCCGATGGGGCGTGTAATCGTATTCGGTTCGGCGCGATACGCCAGTCCCGGCGACCGCCCCAACAAACTCCGCATGCTTTACTACTGGCTTACCCGCCCGAAAATCGACCCGCAACAGATGCCCGAAACCAACCGCGGCGTGCTGGGTTTCAACCTGATCTGGCTATACGAGCGTGCCGAACTGATGCACCGCTTGTTGCAGGATCTTTCGGCGCTACAACTTGCGCCGCCGCACGTGGGACATTTGTACCCGTTCGCCCAATTGCCCGACGCCATTCGTTTCTTCCAGACGGGAAAATCGGTCGGTAAAGTAGTGGTACACTTGTAGTGTTTGGTTTTTGGTTTTTGGTGTTTGGGGCAATCGCCCTTGGCATGGAAACAGATGCTGCGAAAAGCGCACCCCCCAAACACCAAACCCCAAACACCTATTTGGGGCGATCGCCCCTGGTATTGAAACAGATGCTGTGAAAAGCGCACCCCCAAACACCAAACCCAAAACACCAAACACCTATTTGGGGTAATCGCCCTTGGTATTGAAACGAATGCTGTGAAATGCGCACCCCCAAACACCAAACACCAAACCCGAAACACCTATATTTGCCGGCTTTAACAGAAAGAAGAAGATGCGGTTAAAATCCCTGGAAATAAAAGGTTTTAAATCCTTTGCCAACGAAACCGTTTTGCATTTCAATGCGGACGTAACGGGGGTGGTGGGCCCCAATGGCTCGGGTAAGTCGAATGTAGTGGATGCCATCCGCTGGGTACTGGGCGAACAGAAAAGCAGCCAGTTGCGGCTGGATAAAATGGCGTCGATCATTTTTAACGGCACCAAAAAACGCAAGGAAGGCCAGATGGCCCAGGTGACGCTCACGTTCGACAACACGAAAAACGTGCTGCCCACGGATTACAGCACCGTCAGTATCAGCCGCATTTTGTACCGCAGCGGCGAAAGCGAATACCGCCTGAACGGGGTGAGCTGCAGGCTCAAAGACATCACTTCCCTGTTTCTCGATACGGGTATCGGCCCCGACAGTTATGCCATCATTGCCCTCAACATGGTGGAAGACATGCTCAGCGACCGTGAACAGGCGCGCCGCCGCATGTTCGAACAGGCAGCCGGCGTGAGCAAGTACAAGGCCCGCAAACACGAAACCCAGCAAAAACTGGAAGCTACCGCCGCCGACCTCGATCGTGTGGAAGACCTGCTGTTCGAGATCGAAGACCAGTTGAAAAAACTGGAAAAACAGGCCGAACGCGCCCGGAAATTTTACGACCTGAAAGACGAATACAAAAAACTCAGCGTCGAACTGGCGGTGCAAAACCTCGCCCGCCACAAAAAATCGTACAAGGAACTCGAAGAACAGATTACCCGCGAGGAAGACAATTACCGCAGCACGGAAGCCATGAGCCGCCTGCTCGAAGCCGATACGGAAGCGAAACGCAAAAGCCACATCGACAAGGAAACCAGCCTCAGCGAACAGCAGCAGGAGGTGAACCGCCTCACCGGGCGTATCCGTGGCAAGGAAAACGAAAAAAACATGCTGGCGCAGAAGCACTCGTTCGTGACCAACGACCTGCGCCGCCTCGAAGACCAGATCGGCAACAGCACCCAGCAACTCCGCACCGTAGAAGGTGAAATTGAAGGCTACCAGACCGACCTCAACTACGAACGCAATGTGGAAGGCGATCTGGAAAATGCACTCACCGTCGCCCAGAAACTGCTGGAAAAAGTGCGCTCCGACCATAGCCTGCTGAAGGGAAACCTCGACGAGTTTGTTAAAGAGCAGCAATCGCTCGAACGCGAGGTCGTGGAATTGGAAAAAACAAAAGCCATCCAGACCAACCAGATCGAAAACCTCCGCCGCGACGTGGAACGCACCATGAGCGACATCGCCACGCGCCGCGAGGAAATGAAATTACTGGAAAAGAACCTCTCGGTGCAAAATGCCGCCGAAACACTGCAGGCCCAGAAAATCGCCGACCTCGACGCGTCCGAAACGAAACGCCGAAATGATATCGCCAACACCGAACAGCAGCAGGACGAACTGGTGAAAAAACTTGCCGCGCACAACCGCCAACTGGACGCGCGCCGCAACGAGTTCAAACTCACCAAAAGTATGGTGGAATCGCTGGAAGGTTTTCCGGAAAGCATCAAGTTCCTCAGCCAGGACAAGGAATGGGCCAAACGCTGCCCCTTGTTGTCCGACATGCTCTACGTGCGTGAAGAGTTCCGCATCGTCATCGAAAACTATCTGGAGCCGTACCTCAACTACTACGTCGTGCCCAATGCCGACGAGGCAGTGCGCGCCATTGCCCTGCTCGGACAAAGCCAGAAAGGCCGCGCCAATTTCTTTCTGCTCAATGCTTTCGGTGATTACCAGCCGCCGCTCACCCTGCTGCCGGGAGGCCTGCGCGCTGTAGATCTGGTGGAAGTGGAGCCGCAATACCGGCCGCTGGTGGAGTTTCTGCTGGAAAACGTGATCATTTCCGACGACAGCCTGCCGCAGGCGCCGCTGAGTAATCCGGACCTGACGATCCTTTCCAAATCGGGCACCTTTATGCGCCGGAAATTCAGCCTTTCCGGCGGATCTGTCGGGCTTTTTGAAGGCAAAAAAATCGGCCGGAAAAAGAACCTGGAAATCCTGGAAGCGGATATCAAAAAACTGGAAGCCACTGAAAATCAACT
>JAKQJD010000200.1 GCA_029561355.1 Bacteroidota bacterium
TGTGCCGTATCAACCGGAATGGCCCGGACAGGAACAGTTTCAGGGAACATTCATTCACAGCAAAGACTACCGAAACGCCAAGCCGTTTACCGGCAAAAAAGTGCTCCTGATCGGCATGGGCAACACAGGCTCCGAACTGGCGCTTGATCTTTGCGAACACGGGGCATTCCCGACCATTTCCGTGCGCAGCCCCGTCAACATCATCCTGCGCGACGTGCTGGGCCGGCCCGCACAACGCACAGCCATCATGCTGAGCAAATTACCCGAATGGGCTTATGATTTTATCGCAAAAACAGTGCAGAAACGTACTATCGGCAACCTGAGCGCTTACGGCCTGGAGTCTTCTCCGTACGCGCCGTCTGAACAACTGCGCCGCTTCGGCAAGGTGCCGGTGATCGATATCGGAACGGTAGATCTGATCAAACAACGCAAAGTGCTCATTCGCCCCGATGTGGAATGTTTTCAGGAAAACGGCGTCGTTTTTAAAGACGGTACATCGGAAAACTTCGATGCCGTCATCGCCTGCACCGGTTACCGCGCGCAGGCGGAGGCGTTTTTTGAAAACGGCGGCAACCTGCTCGATGCGCGCGGCTATCCGCGCAATCTGTGGTTCGACGAGCCGGAATATCAAGGATTGTATTTCTGCGGATTTTCAATTCCGCTCAGCGGGATTTTGCGGAATATCAAGATAGATTCTGCGCTGATTGCGGAGCACATAAGGGTGTTTGGGGTGTAGTGTTTGGTGTTTGGGGCGCGTTGCTCATGGCGTTCGTGTTGAAATTGCTAAAATAACGCTATACCAAACACTAAACAAATACCAAACACTACGCCCCAAACACCATCCCCTATTCCTCCACCAGTTCCGCCTTGTACCCCACTTTCGCCAGCGCCGAAACAACATCCTCCGCTTCGGTATTTTCCACCTTTACGGTGAGCGGTTTGGTGGGTGTCTGGATATCGACGGCCCAGTTGTCCGCACCGACGGTTTCGTTCAGCGCAGGCGTGACAGTAGCGACACAGGCCATACAATTGATATTGGTTTTGAATTTCAGTTCTTTCATTGTGTTGTTGTTTTGAACAGGATTAACAAGATTGAAAAGGATTAGAAGGAATGGATTTGCAGGATTTTGTACATCCTTTTAATGCTTATGGATCCTTCTAATCCTGTTATATAATCACCCCCATTTCAGCCGCAAGCTATTCCCCACCACACTCACCGAACTCAACGCCATGGCCGCACCGGCAATCATGGGATCGAGCAGGAAACCGTTGAATGGATATAGTACGCCGGCTGCCAGCGGAATGCCGATGATGTTGTAAATAAATGCCCAGAACAGGTTTTGATGAATAGTGGATACGGTCCGTTTGGACAGGCGGATAGCATCGGGGATTTTGTTAAGGTCGCCGCCGATCAGGGTCATTTTAGCCACGTCCATAGCGATATCCGAACCTTTGCCCATAGCGATGCTGACGTCGGCACGCGCCAGTGCCTGGCTGTCGTTGATGCCGTCGCCGACCATGGCGACTATCTTCCCTTGTCCCTGTAAGTCTTTGATAAACAGTTCTTTATCGGCAGGCAACATACCGGCTTTAAAATGATTGATGCCAACCTGGGTAGCCACAGCGGCGGCAGTTTGCGCGTTGTCGCCGGTGAGTAAGTGCACGTCGATGCCCATTTGCCGCAAAGCCTGAATGACGGCGCTTGCGCCGGGTTTCACCGGATCGGTGATAGCGGTGACCGCCAGGGCTTCGTTTCCGGCGGCAAACCACACTAATGTGGCGGCTTCGGCTGCAAAGGCTTCTGCCCGCTTTTCGAGTGCCTCCGGAATGACAATATTGTGTTCGCGCAGCAGAGCGAGGTTGCCCGCAAAAATGCGCTTTCCTTCAAAAGTACCTGCTATACCTTTTCCTGTGTGGTTTTCAATGTTTTCAATTCTGGTAACTTGCGAACCGGATTCCAGGTTCGCCGCCACGGCTTCCGCCATGGGGTGCGCGGAGTTTTTTTCCAGGCCGTACCACACGGATTGCCATGTATCGATGTCGGTATTTTCTGCCCAAAAAACATCCTTTACCAGCGGTTTGCCGAGGGTAATGGTACCTGTTTTGTCCAGAACTACGACCTGAATCCGGTGTGCAAGTTCGAGGCTTTCCGCATCCTTGATCAGAATGCCCTGCTGCGCGCCTTTGCCGATACCGACCATAATAGCAGTCGGCGTGGCGAGCCCGAGCGCACAGGGGCAGGCGATCACCAGCACCGTAACGAAGGCATGCAGGCCCTGAATGAGGCCGTTCGGGCCACCCAGTATCCACCACACCAAAAAGGTAACAATACCGATGGAAATAACGACCGGCACAAAAATACCCGCGATGCGGTCGGCAAGTTTCTGCACCGGCGCTTTGGAGCCCTGCGCCTCCTGAACCATACGAATGATCTGGGCCAGCAAGGTGTCGGCGCCGATCTTTTGGGCCACCATTTCGAAACTGCCTTTCTGATTGATGGTACCGGCTAGCACCCGGCTGTCTTTTTCTTTGGCCACCGGGACGGGCTCGCCGGTAAACATACTTTCGTCGACATAGGAAGTACCCGATTGCACCACGCCGTCGACCGGCACTTTTTCACCCGGTTTGACCAGTAAAACGTCGCCTTTTTGCACCTGCGCGAGCGGTATTTCAACAATGCGGCCGCCGGCCTGTACGATGCTGACCGATTTGGGTTGCAGGCCCATCAGGCTTTTGATAGCAGTAGAAGTACCCGCCTTGGCGCGTTCTTCCAGCAGTTTGCCCAGCAAAATGAATGCGATTACAATCCCTGCGGCCTCGAACCACACATGTGCATGCATGCCGCGCGCATGCCAGAATTCCGGAAAAAGCAGGTTAAAAACGCTGAAAACGTAGGCTGTGCCGGTGCTCAATGCCACGAGCGTATCCATGTTGGCTGCGCCGTGCCGCGCCTGTTTCCAGGCGTTGATGAAAAACGAACGACCGAGCCACAGCACCAGCGGTGTAGACAAAGCCCAAAGCACGTATTCCACGTACGGCAGATTCATAAAAAACATGCCGAGAATGCCCAGCGGTACGGCCAGCGCGAACGCCCAAACAGCGCGCCATTGCAAATCCTGGTACTTGTCAGACTGAATTTTGGCCACCGTTTCAGCAGCCTGCTCCGGTTCTTCGACTACGAGGCCATAACCCATTTTTTGAACCGCCTGGTCCATGGATGCGGGCGTAATAAGTGCCGGATCGTATTCTACCTGAACCGTCTGTGTGGCGTAATTGACTGCTGCCGATGCGACACCCGGCTGCGCTTTCAATACTGATTCGACGCTGACAGCACATGCTGCGCACGACATATTTGTAACGGGAAATTGCTTCTTCACCATGCTTTTGCACACCATTTGGTATGATGGTGCAAAATTGAACCCCTTTCAGCCTTTGTACCTTACGAAATCTTGGATAAGCGTTGCGAATTAATGGAAATGTACCCGGTCGAGCGCTTTTCGCCGACCAGTATGATTGGCTTTAAAGGCGCTGGGAGTCATACCTGTCACTTTTTTGAACTGGCTACTGAGATAGGCCACGCTGTTGTAACCCAGGCGAAAAGCGATTTCCGACAGGCTAAGCTCGTTATAGGCCAGCCATTCCTTCACCTTTTCCGTTTTTTGTAAAATGAAAAAGTGCTCCAGCGTTATGCCTTCCACTTCGGAAAAGAGTTTGGAAATGGCCGAATAATCGCGTTGAAATGCTGCGCCGACGGCTTTCACCAGGCTGAAGTCTTCCGGCAATGCGCCCGATTGCACCTTTTCGATCAGAAAAGATTTTACTTTCTCGATCAGTTGGCTGCGCTGGTCGTCGAGCAATTCGAAGCCAAGCGCTTCCAGGTCGGCACGCAATGATCGTTGCTGATCGGGCGTGGGTTCGTCCGCCAATGTCACTTCACCAAGATCCACCTGTACGGGAGCGATTCCGTTGCGTTCCAGCACCTGTTTTACCGACAGAATGCAGCGGTGGCAAACCATGTTTTTGATGTGAAGAGTCGTCATTAGTTTTACAAAGGCACATTCCCATGCTTCCTACGCGGGCGGTTCACCACCTTTTGTTCGAGCATGGCAAAAGCCTTGATGAGTTTGCGGCGGGTTTCGCGGGGCTGAATCACCTCGTCGATGAAACCCCTGGCGGCCGCCCGGTACGGATTGGCAAAAGTGTCGGCGTATTCGCGTTCCTTTTCCAACAATTTTCCCGCAGGATCGGCTGCTGCTTCGATCTCTTTTTTGAAAATAATTTCGGAAGCGCCTTTGGCTCCCATGACCGCGATCTCTGCGCAGGGCCAGGCGAAGTTCATATCGGCGCCAATGTGTTTGGAGTTCATCACGTCGTACGCTCCGCCGTAGGCTTTGCGGGTAATGACCGTGATACGCGGCACCGTGGCTTCTGAAAACGCGTAAAGCAATTTTGCACCGTTGGTGATAATGGCGTTCCATTCCTGGTCGGTGCCCGGCAAAAAGCCCGGAACATCTTCCAGTACCAGCAGCGGAACATTGAAACAATCGCAGAAACGCACGAAACGCGCCGCTTTTTTGGAAGAATTCACGTCGAGTACGCCCGCGAGATTCATCGGCTGGTTGGCGACGATACCGATGCTACGGCCGGCCATACGGGCAAATCCGATCACGATGTTTTCAGCGTATCGTTCCTGGATTTCAAAAAAGGTATCGGTATCGACGATCCCGGCGATCACTTCCTTGATGTCGTACGGCTGGTTGGCATTCGGCGGAACGATGTAAGTCAGTTCGTCGCGGTATTCGTCGCCGATGGTATAAGGCAGCGACGGCACTTTGTCCTCGCAGTTTTGCGGTATGTACGACAGCAGGCGTTTGATCTTATCCATGCAGTCCACGTCGTTGGCAGCCACGAGGTGCGTTACGCCCGATTTGGTGGCGTGTGTGCTTGCGCCGCCGAGTTCTTCGGAGGTCACTTCTTCGTTGGTAACGGTTTTGACCACGTTGGGGCCCGTCACGAACATATACGAACTGCCCTCGACCATCATGATGAAGTCGGTCATGGCCGGGCTGTATACGGCGCCGCCCGCGCAGGGGCCGAGAATAGCCGAAATCTGCGGCACTACGCCGCTGGCCTGCACGTTCCGGTAAAAAATATCGGCATAGCCGCCCAGCGAGTTTACACCTTCCTGGATGCGTGCGCCGCCGGAATCATTGAGTCCGATTACCGGTGCACCGTTTTTGACAGCCAGGTCCATGATTCTGCAAATTTTTTCCGCATGGGTTTCCGACAGGGAGCCGCCGAATACCGTGAAATCCTGTGCGAACACGTACACCAGCCGGCCGCCGATGGTGCCGTAACCGGTGATGACCCCGTCACCCAGAAAAAGTTGGTCGCTCATTCCAAAATCGGTGGAGCGGTGGGTTACCAGCGCGCCGATTTCTTCGAATGAACCTTCATCGAGCAGGAAATGCACCCGTTCGCGGGCCGTCAGTTTTCCTTTTTTGTGCTGCGATTCG
>JAKQJD010000202.1 GCA_029561355.1 Bacteroidota bacterium
CGGCCGAGGGAATTGAACACCATCACGTCGTCGACGCGGTTGAGGAATTCCGGTGAGAAGGTTTTTTTCAGCGCCTGCTGGATCACGGTTTTCGAATGCTCATCCGCCGTTTCCTGGCGCGCCTTGGTAGCGAAGCCCACACCCTGGCCGAAGTCTTTCAACTGTCGTGCGCCGATGTTGGAGGTCATGATGATGATCGTGTTTTTGAAATCCACCTTGCGGCCCAGTCCGTCGGTCAGTTGGCCGTCGTCGAGCACCTGGAGCAGCACGTTGTACACGTCGGGGTGCGCTTTTTCGATCTCGTCGAGCAGCAACACGCAATATGGTTTGCGGCGCACTTTTTCGGTCAGTTGACCGCCTTCTTCGTAGCCGACATATCCGGGAGGCGCGCCGATCAGGCGGCTTACCGTGAATTTTTCCATGTATTCCGACATGTCGATCCGAACGAGCGCATCTTCCGTGTCGAACAGGTAGCGGGCCAGGGCGCGGGCGAGTTCCGTTTTGCCCACACCGGTCGGGCCGAGGAAAATAAACGAGCCGATCGGTTTTTTCGGGTCTTTCAGGCCCACGCGGTTGCGCTGGATGGCTTTGGAGAGTTTGATCACCGCTTCGTCCTGTCCGATCACCATTTTCCGCACGTCGTCGGCCATAGAAACGAGTTTTTTGCTCTCGCTCTGGCCTACTTTCCGCACCGGAATACCGGTCATCATGGACACTACTTCGGCGATATCGTCTTCTTCCACCGGGTAGCGGCGCACCTTGCTTTCCTCTTCCCATTCCACTTTAGAGAATTCGAGTTGGCGCACCAGTTTGCTTTCCTGATCGCGCAGGTTGGCGGCTTCCTCGTACTGCTGGTTTTTCACCGCCTTGTTTTTCTCCTCTTTGAGTTCCTCGATTTTTTGTTCGAGTTCCTCGATGTGTTTGGGCACGACGATGTTTTTCAGGTGCACGCGGGCGCCTACTTCGTCGAGCACGTCGATGGCTTTATCCGGCAGGAAACGGTCGGTGATGTACCGGTCGCTCAGGCGGACGCAGGCTTTGATCGCTTCGTCGGTGTAGCTCACATTGTGGAACTCCTCGTATTTCGACTGGATGTTCTGCAGGATGTGAATGGTATCTTCCTGGCTTGGCGGATCCACGATTACTTTCTGGAAGCGGCGGTCGAGGGCGCCGTCTTTCTCAATGTACTGGCGGTATTCGTCGAGCGTGGAAGCGCCGATGCACTGGAGTTCGCCGCGTGCGAGGGCGGGTTTGAAGATATTGGAGGCGTCGAGCGAACCGGTAGCGCCGCCGGCGCCCACCATCGTGTGAATCTCGTCGATGAAGAGAATCACGTCGCGGGTTTTTTCCAGTTCGTTCATGATGGCCTTGATCCGTTCTTCAAACTGTCCGCGGTATTTCGTGCCGGCTACCAGGGCAGCCAGGTCGAGCATCACGATACGTTTGTTGAACAGCGTGCGGCTCACCTTTTTCTGCATGATGCGCAGAGCGAGGCCTTCCACGATGGCCGTTTTACCCACACCGGGCTCGCCGATGAGGATGGGGTTGTTCTTTTTGCGGCGGCTGAGGATCTGGCTCACGCGCTCGATCTCTTTTTCGCGGCCGATGATGGGGTCCAGTTTGCCTTCTTCGGCCAGTTTCGTTACGTCGCGGCCGAAGTTGTCGAGCACGGGCGTACGGCTTTTTTCCTGGCGTTTCTGGGAAGACTGGTAGCCGCGGCGTTCTTCATCCTCGTCGTATTCACCGGAGCCTTCATTGGCCTGGTTGAGCAAATTGGGGTGCGTCAGGTCTTGTTCCGAGCGCACGTATTCGAGTTCTTTCTTAAAAGTTTCGTAGTCCACGTCGTATTCGTTTAAAAGTTTGGTCGCGAACGTATCGCTGTGCTTCAGCAGGGAAAGCATCAGGTGTTCGGGCAGCACTTCCTCGCTCTTCATCATTTTTGCTTCCACAAACGTGACTTTGAGTACCTTTTGCACCTGAGTAGTCACCTGCATCTGGCCGACGAACAGGTTGTCGGCAGGCGGGTAGGCGCTGAACCGCGGAATGCTGCGTTCAAGGCGTTTTTTGAGGTCGTGTACATCCACCAACAATGCATCAAGCACCCGCACGGGGAGACTGTCACGCTCTGTAATAATACCCAACAGTAAGTGTTCTGCACCGATATAATCGTGCCCCAACCGCTGGGCTTCCAGTCCGCTCTGATTGATAATCTGCTTGACAACCGGAGAGAATTTTTTATTCATTCGTATAAGAAGTGAAGAAGTGAAAATCAGGAAACAATTCCGGGGGTATATCCTTGCTGTGTTTTCAGCTACAATTTTAGGCTAAATCATCTAAACACACCCTCGGAAAGACACATTTAACAAAATTTTCTTTTTTCGGTTTTGGAGAAAATTTTCCACACATCTCTGCCCGTTTTTGGTATGAAAAAACAGTGCCAGCCTTGAAAAAACATGACAACGCGTCAGGCACAGCGGTGGTTTAAAAAAAGCCGCGCGAAATATTGCCGGAAACTCCCGGGCAAGCCTTACATTTGTCGTCCCTTCTGCCCCGCAGAAGTTGCTACTATTTGCAAACAACATTGAAAATCAGTCTTTTATGAAATACAGGATTGACAAGCAGGACCAGTATTCGATACTCGCCCTCGACGAAGAAAACCTGAACTCGACCATAGCACCCAATTTAAAGAGTGATTTTATCTTTTTTAGCCAGGAGGGTGTACGCAATTTTATCCTGGATATGACGAATGTCAAATTCGTGGATTCCAGCGGTTTGAGCGCCATTTTGACAGGACACCGCCTCTGGAAAGACACCGGTTCTTTCGTCCTGGCGGGTGAACTACAGCCGATGGTGAAAAAACTCATCGAAATTTCCCGCCTCGAAACCATCCTTACCATGATCCCGACTACCAGCGAGGCGGTCGATTACGTGATGATGGAAGAGATCGAGCGCGAATTGCAGAAAAACGAGGAATAATCGTTTTTTGGGGTTTTTTGAACAGGATTTAAAAGATTTATAAGGATTGCCAGGATTGATCGCGATGAGTGATGAATCCTGGCAATCCTTTTTAAATCGTGTTTGGTTTTTTGTGTTTAGTGTTTCGTAAAGGGTTAACGCTCAACCAAATACTAAACACTATACACTAAACACGCTCTAACCCTGCTCAAACCAACCTCAGCCACGGAAACGGCGCCAACCTCCCCAACCGTTGAAGCAAATAAACATCCGGCCGCCCATTCAGGTTCACTGCCCCCAATTCCCGCGCCTCCTGCCATAAGTGGTGGTGGTAAAATTTTCCCATCTCCGGCACCCCCAACCCTTGATAATACGTAAAACTTCGCTGCCGGGCCGCGTCGCGTTCCGATTCATTTTTATAAAAGTGCGAATCCAGGAAATGAATGCTCCCGTTTGCAGCCAGTAACCTGCGCAAGGCCGCTACGAGTTCCCGCAGGTCGGGGAAATATTGCACGGAAGCGGCCAGCACGATCACTTCGAAACTGTTTTCGGGTAAAGCGCCCTGTAGCGCATCTCCAAAAGCGAATTGCAGGTTGTGCCGCCGGAAAACGCGGCTGCCCTGTTCCAGTTCCGTTTCATTCAGATCGACCGCCGTTACCGACCGCAACTGATTCATTGCCAGTAGGTTGGACATCCAGCCGTTGCCGCAGCCCAGGTCGAGTACGCGCACCAGGCGGTCGGGGTAATGTCGGTTCAGGTAGGCGTCGAAGCGTTCGTAAGTGCGTTTTCTCCAGCGCCATTCGCGGGCGAGCGCGGCGGGTGCGTTCACTTCCGGCAGTTGTTTCAGCGCTTCGTCTGTCAGTACACGCCCTTCCCGGTTGCGCACTTCGAGGTAGAGGCGCTCTTTTTCGCGGTAGTCGGCGGGGGGAGAGAGGTAGGTGAGCGGCATGGGAGGAATGTTTAACCACAAGGAGCATAAAGGTATTTCATAAAGGGCAAAAAAGGGCCTTGCCTTCCTGACAGGGTTTTTTCGGCTACGCCCCTCGTAGGAATAATGGAAACGCGGATGACGCGGATTTAAACGGATTTTTGGTGGCCTGACGGCCACTACTTATATTTATAAACCACGAGGGCACAAAGGACACAAAGCGTAGATTACACCTTCCATGATGTCATGGTGTAATCTACGCTTTGTGTCCTTTGTGCCCTCGTGGTTTAATAAACAACAGGCCCGTCAGGGCCAAATCCGGAAAAATAAAAGCGAGTGGCCGTCAGGCCACCAAAAATCCGTTTAAATCCGCAAAAATCCGCGTCATCCGCGTTTCTATTATTCCTACGAGGGGCGTAGCCGAACAAATCCCCGTTAGTACTACATCAGTTGTTCTTTATCGCTTAAAATATCCAATCCGCCTTACCTTCGCCTTCATTCTCTCACTTCTCACTCTCTCACCTCTCACTTCTATCTTCTGACCATGTTCGATATCGAAGCCGAAAAAAACAAGGATGCCATGAAACTGGCGCTGTCTTCCCTGCAGCGCAGGCTCGATAAAATACACGAAGGCGGCGGCGAGAAGCGGCTGGAAAAACTGCATAAGGAAGGCAAGATGAGCGCCCGCGAGCGCGTCGATTATTTGCTGGACAAAGGCAGTCCGCGCATCGAAGTGGGCGCATTTGCCGGGTATGAAATGTATACCGAACACGGCGGTTGCCCGGCCGGCGGGGTAGTGGTGGTGATCGGGTATATCCGCGGCCGCCAGTGCATCGTAGTCGCCAACGACGCCACGGTGAAAGCCGGCGCCTGGTTTCCCATTACCGGCAAAAAGAACCTGCGCGCGCAGGAAATCGCCATGGAAAACCGCTTGCCGATCGTTTACCTGGTGGATAGCGCGGGGGTGTACCTGCCCATGCAGGACGAAATTTTCCCGGACAAAGAGCATTTCGGGCGCATTTTTCGCAACAACGCCAAACTGTCTTCGGCAGGTATTCCGCAAATTGCGGCTATCATGGGCAGTTGTGTGGCAGGCGGTGCTTATTTGCCCATCATGTCTGACGAAGCGCTGATCGTGGAAAGAACGGGCTCCGTTTTTCTGGCAGGACCTTATCTTGTAAAAGCCGCCATCGGCGAGGAGGCCGACAAGGAAACGCTCGGCGGGGCGGCTACGCATTCCGAAATTTCGGGTGTGACGGACTACAAAATGCCCGACGACCCGACCTGCCTGGATACCATCAAAGACTTGATTGATAAATACGGCCGTTTTGAAAATGCCGGTTTCGACCGCGTAGCAGCGCAGCCGCCCGCCGGTTCGCCGGATGATCTATTTACCATTTTCCCGGAAAACGGCGCGAAACCATATCCCACCGTAGAAATCCTGCGTCGCCTGGTCGACGACGGAAAACTCACCCAATACAAGGAACATTACGGTAAAACCATCATCACCGCCTACGCCCGCATCGACGGCTGGGCGGTGGGTATCGTCGTGAACAACCGCCAGGTGGTGAAAAATGCCAAAGGGGAAATCCAGTTCGGCGGCGTTATTTACTCCGATTCGGCGGACAAAGCCACACGTTTTATCCTGAACTGCAACCAGAAAAAAATCCCGCTCGTGTTCCTGCACGACGTAACGGGTTTCATGGTCGGCACCCGCTCCGAACACGGCGGCATCATCAAGGACGGCGCCAAAATGGTGAACGCGGTCGCAAATTCCACCGTACCGAAATTCACCATCGTGATCGGCAACTCCTACGGCGCCGGCAACTACGCCATGTGCGGGAAAGCCTACGACCCGCGGCTCATCGCGGCCTGGCCGACTGCCAAAATAGCCGTCATGGGCGGCGAACAGGCGGCCAAGGTGCTGACACAAATCCAGGTGGAAACGCTCAAAAACAAGGGCGATGCGCCCGATCCGGCCTCGGAAAAAGCCTTGTTCGATCAGATCAAGGCGCGATATGACACCCAAACCTCGCCTTATTACGCTGCGGCACGGCTTTGGGTGGATGCCATTATTGACCCGCGGGATACGCGGAAATGGATCAGTATGGGGATCGAGGCGGCGAATAATGCGCCGGTAGAGAAGTTTAATCCGGGGGTTATTCAGGTTTGATAAAATGTGCGGATTTTAATAATCTGCAAGAAAGTCTGAAAGTAAAACGACTTTGCACCAGGGCTCATCTTTAAATTGATTGGCCAGTTTGGCGTCGGTAGTGACGATGATTCTTTTCTCGGGAATGGCGGATGCTGATTCGAAAAGGTAGGTATCGCTGGAATAATTAGTGTCTGGTTGGGAAAGTAAAGCCCTGACAGCCTCCGGTAGAGGATTCATTTCAACGTCATCTATGAAAACACATTTTTTACTATTTTCCAGAATCAGTTTGATAAATGAACGCAGGGGTTCTACTATTTCCGGAACTTCCTGATACGCTTTTGCACACCTATAGATCTTCTCCAGAAACGGTGAAGGCCTTTTGACTATGATTCGATCTTTTTTTTCCCAAAATCGATTTAGAAAGGTCTGAAGTTGAAGTTTTTCTTGGGGTGAGGCGCTCGGTTTAAAGTATTCCGGCAACCATTCATTGACTACAAAATCCATGTTAGTCAACGATTTTAAAGATCGACTTCAGCCCGGATAGTTCCTGCGCATAGAAGTGGGCGAGGCCTCCTGAGATTTGGCCTTTGCTGTTGATCTCCTGCCGTTCGATTTCCGTGTTGCCGTCTTTGACCGTGAGATGATAAACTTTCACGTCGTCGGGATCGATGGCACCTTCTGCGACTTTTTCCAAAAGGGCCTGAACGAAGTGTTCGCTGTGAGTAGAGACGAGGAATTGCCGGGAATATTCATTTGCAATATCGACAAAGGAATTGGCAAGACCTTTCACCAAACTCGGATGAAGGTGAATCTCGGGTTCGTCGATGCAGGTAAGGCTTTTGTTGTATTGAAAAATTTTAGCCAGAATGGTGACTAATTGATTGGTGCCGGAGCCTTCGTTGACGAGGAAATTGGAAGCGCCGGTTTTTTGATTGACTGTTTTTAAACTGAATAAGCCGGGGGTACCATTGGATGAGACTTTCAAGATTCTTCCAGTAAGTTCCTCCAAGTGACGATTTAATGCTCCCATAGTATCTGCCAGATTCTCTGTTTTGAGCATTGTTGCTATTTCATCTTCCGAATTCACAAGCCCTGTCATCGGAACGATATTGTAGTAAGGCTTTGTGAAGCCACGAGTGAAAGGAACAAAATCAGTAGTGACTAGTGATAAAACAGGAGCGTTAAGAACGGATAATAGCTTTGCTATTTGATCATTGTCGTGAACACCTAAAGGCGTTTCGACCTGGAAACCATTCCAACTTATATCCTGATTTAATAAAACATTCTTATCCAGCACCTTATCTATTGCTCGATTCATGCCAGTATACGGCAACCCAATATTTAAATGCATTCTGAATGCTAAATCACCTTCTTTTGATTTTAGATCAAGATAAGTGTGACCCTTGCCCAAACCCAGATTGTAAGAAGTATTATGATATTCCCAGATATCATTTGGGCTAGCCGTAATTCCTAATTTAATTTTATCTGAATTACCATATTTCGACTTCACCTCCTCGAATCCTCCCAAATTAATAAACGGCAATGCAAACAATTCTTCCAGCGTCTGATTCGGATTCATTACAAAATCCTGCAATACCATCAAACCATACAAAATGCTCGACTTGCCGCTATTGT
>JAKQJD010000221.1 GCA_029561355.1 Bacteroidota bacterium
AAAAAAACCTCCTGCACTTCCATGCAAGAGGTCATACCATTCACAAATCAAAAGTCAATAATTTTTGCTCACTGCTCGTCCCGGCTTTCCACTGGCTTGGGGATGACGGGTAGCGGTTCGAGCGGTGTGGCCCAGAGGCGGTCCAGGTTGAGGACCGTCGTATTGGGCGGAACAGCCTGGCTGCCGGGCAGCGGAGCGCTACCTGTGGGGCGCTGGCTGGTAACGGTGGGGCGTTGTTCTTCCGTAATTTTTGGCGCAACCGGAGGAGCGACCGTACGTGGCGCCCTGATGGAACGCACGGCTGTTGGGCGTGTTTCCGGCACTGGCACTGGCGTAGCGGCCACCGTTTCCGGTGCTGCTGCGGGAGCGGTTACCGTAGGCGCGGTTGCCGTAACAGGTTGTTCAACTACAGCAGGCGTAGTCGTTTGAACCGGCTGATCCGTGCGGCTGATAAACAGGTACAAACCGACGACGATGGTAACAGCCAGGGCCGACACCAAAGTGATGGCTTTGGCGCTCCAGCCGCTGCGCGGGGGCTGCACGGTTGCCTGAATGTGTTGCCAGACGCGGTCGGAAGGGCGGTCCCATCCGTTGGAGGCGGCGTTTTCGGGCAATCGGTCGAATGTTTTGCGGAACAGATCGTCCAGCGATTCAAAGTCTTGTGGCTCGCTCATCGGTTTGATTTTCAGCCTTTTATGGATGAATTACGAAATAAAGGATTTGTCAATGATCCGTTTGAGATATTCCCGTGCTTTGAACAACTGGCTTTTGCTGGTACCAATAGAAATATCCAGTTGCGTGGCAATTTCTTCATGGCTAAACCCATCGATGGCGTATAAATTGAACACAGTACGGTATCCTGGCGGTAGTTTCTGGAGTGTTTTGGTCAGCGTCTCGGCATCCATATTGGCCGCGAAATCTTCCTCTGTCTGGAAACGGTTTTCGTACGGGGTGAAATCGGACACGTCGCGTAAAAAATCGCGTTGTTTCCGTAAATGGCTCAACGCCGTATTCACCATAATTCGCCGAATCCAGCCGCCCAGTGCACCTTCCCCGCGGAATTGCCCCATATCTCGGAATACCCGGATAAAACCATCCTGCAACATGTCTTCCGCTTCCGCGTGATCGCGTGCAAATCGCAGCAATACACGGAACATCGGGACGCTGAACTTTTTGTACAGCGCCAACTGGTGCGTTGGTTTTCCCTGAAGCACTCCCTGAACCAATTCCTGATCTTCCAATTGTTGCATGAGGCGCTGAATGGTATATTGATGGTGTTTTAGAAGGTTGGGTTGCCCCGTTGGTTTTATTTTTTTTTAAAGTGCGTTCTGTACCACCGGCATCAGCAAATGCACCCACTGTCTGTATTGCTCCGCCGAAGGGTGCAGCCCGTCGGAAGCCACCAGATCGGGTTGTGAAATGCCCTGCCGCGAAATGCCCGTAATATTAATATAATGCACCTGATATTGCTGCGCAATAGAGTAATTAGCTGCATTATACTGGTCAATTTTCAGAGAAATCGGGGTCGGTCCTCCCGGATACCCTTGTCCGTATGGCGTATACGCCCAATCGGGTATAGATATTACAAAGACGCGCTCTTTTCTTCCGCCGGCGCGGGCAATAGCCGTTTGCAGCAACTGCTCGAACTCCAGTTTGTAGGTATTGAAATTGCCGTTCTGGTACTGGTTATTCACACCGATGCACAGCGTTACGATGCTGAACGTGCTGTCGTTCAGTTCCGGAGCATTGGCAATGGCACTTTTCAACTGGTCGGTGCGCCAGCCGGTTTGGGCGATGATGCGTAATCCGGTTACCTTGCGTCCGGCTGCCAGCAGGCTGTCGCGCAATTGATTGGGGAAATTTTTGGTGGCGATGACACTTTCCCCTTTGGTATACGAATCGCCCAGGGCCAGGATGTCGATTTCTTCGGGATCGCCCGGTGGCGGCGGCGGTGGCGGCGGTGTAATCACGGTCGTATCGTTTACGGGTGGTTCGGGTGTCGGCACTATTTCATCCTGCACGTTCCTGCAGCAAAAAAGCAAGGCCAGACTGGCGAACAATAAGGTCTTTAATGTGGTCATAAGTATTTTTTTAGCGAAAACAGCCATTCGAAAGCGTTTGTTGCACGTCTTGAATCTTGCATTTCAACTACTTTCGCCTGTCTCCTTACCTGATTCATCGTTTATGCGCCTTTTTGTACTCGTTTTCCTGTTTTTTAATAGTCTCTCTGCCGTCATGGCCACCCACATTGTAGGTGGCGAAATCACTTACAAGTGTTTGGGCAACGACCTGTACAGGGTCCGCCTCACGGTGTATCGCGATTGCTATAACGGTGAACCCTGGTTCGACGACCCGGCGTATATCGGTATATACGACAAAGACTGGGTTTTGGTGGATTCTTTGCCGATCGGCGTGATCGACAGCGACAACGATACCTTGCCGATTACCCTGTCGAATCCCTGCCTCATTGCGCCGCCCAATGTTTGTGTGCACCGTATGATATACGACGGCGTGGTGAAACTGCGGGTAAAGGATGGCGGATACACGGTGGTTTACCAGCGCTGCTGCCGCAATACGCTGATCCGGAATATCATTAGTCCGCTTTCTACCGGTGCGTCTTTTATTGCGGAAATTTCCAAAAAAGCCCTGCTGGAATGCAATACCAGCGCCGTTTTTAACAACTGGCCGCCGGTTGCGATTTGTGTGCACGAGCCCATCGACTTCGACCATTCCGCTTCCGACGCCGACGGGGATTCGCTGGTGTACCGGCTTTGTACGCCGCTGACGGGTGCTTCGGAAAGTTTTCCTATTCCGCAGCCGCCCAACCCGGGGCCTTACACGGAAGTTACCTGGAAAAATCCGCCCTATAATTTGAACGATATGCTGGGAGGCATACCGCTCACTATCGACGTCGCTACCGGTTTTATCACGGGGATTCCCAATACCCTGGGCAATTATGTGGTCGGGATTTGTGTAGATGAATACCGGAACGGGCAGGTTTTATCCACCACCCGCCGCGATTTTCAATACAATGTGGCCGATTGCGGCAAACCCGTCGCTTCGTTTTTTGTGCCGGAAGTGCTGTGCGATACTCTGCGCGTGGGGCTCGAAAACGCCAGTTCTTCGACGAACTCTTTCCTCTGGTATTTTGACTGGGACGGCGACCGGACGCTGACTTCTACTGCCATAAACCCGGCCTTTATTTACCCGGATACAGGTTATTACACTATAGCTCTCGTAGCCAAACCGGAAGGCCCATGCAGCGACACCCTTTTTAAACAGGTGCACATTACCCGCGCTTACGTAGATGCGGCGCTCGATATCCAGTTTCCGGACTGCACCGAAGCGGGCGCCATTTTACAGGTGACGGACCAGAGTACGGATCCGCTGTTCGGGATTCAATCGTGGAAATGGCGATTGACAGGTCCTGAAAATACCATTTTGAATTCGACGGAGCAAAACCCGCAGTTCAACGTGGCGCATTACGGAAATTACCAGTTGATGCTCACAGTTACGTCCACCAACGGCTGTTCGAATACCCTGACTTTCCCGTTTGAATCGCCATACCCGCCCGCCGAACTCCTCGCCGACAGCCTTGCAATTTGTACGGGCGAAAGCATCGGACTTTTCCCGGACGCCGATGCCGACTACACGTACGTCTGGACGCCCGCTACGGATCTGTCGAACGCCAATGTGCCCAACCCGCTGGCCTCTCCGGACAGCACCACCGTTTATTCCGTAGAAATTTCCGGAAACGGCCCCTGCGTAGTTCATAAAACGGTAAAAGTAGCCGTGCTGAATCCCGGCACGTTTACCGTGACCGCTACGCCGCCTGTGATCCTGATCGGGGAAAGTTCACAACTGGAAGCCACCTTCCCGGGCGCCACTGGGTTTGTCTGGGAGCCCGCCGGAAGTTTGTCTGACCCGAATATTTACAACCCCGTCGCTACGCCGACCGATTCTGTGACGTATCATGTAACCGCTTTGTTGTCAAGCGGTTGTGATGTTAATGGTGAGGTTTCCCTGCGCGTATTGTTTCCGGAATGCGACGAACCTTTTGTGTTTTTTCCCACCGCTTTTTCTCCCAACGGCGATGGTGAAAACGACGCTTTGAAACTGGAAAGCAGTTTTTTGAAAGACGTTTACTGGATGGTTTACAATCGCTGGGGACAAAAAATGTTCGAAGCATTCGCTCCGGATGATGCCTGGGATGGAACCTATCAGGGTGTGCCGCAGCCGGCCGAGACGTATGGTTATTACCTGCGCCTGGTTTGCGCCAATGGGGAGGAGTTGGTAAAAAAAGGAAATGTGACTTTGCTGCGGTAGGGTCTGTAGTCCCAACGATGAACGACACGGATTAAGCATTACCACCGGCTTCGGAGAAGCCCAACATTTGTAGAAACACCAAAGCGTTACCACCGGCTTCGGAGAAGCCCAACATTTGTAGAAACACCAAAGCGTTACCACCGGCTTCGGAGAAGCCCAACATTTGTAGATGCCGGGGCATTTGTGAAAATTGAAGAATGATCGTTTTTTCCGAATAACCAAAATTTGCATTGTTTGGGATATCGTATTCCTTGGCCTTCGACTGTAATTCTGGGCGTCTACAAATGTTGGGCTTCTCCGAAGCCGGTGGTGACGCCTGGTTTTTTCTACAAATGTTGGGCTTCTCCGAAGCCGATGATAACGCTTTGGTGTTTCTACAGATGTTGGGCTTCTCCGAAGCCAATGATAACGCTTTGGTGTTTCTACAGATGTTGGGCTTATCCGAAGCCGATGATAACGCTTTGGCGTTTCTACAAATGTTGGGCTTTTCCGAAGCCGGTGGTGACGCCTGGTTTTTTCTACAAATGTTGGGCTTCTCCGAAGCCGGTGGTGACGCCTGGTTTTTTCTACAAATGTTGGGCTTTTCCGAAGCCGGTGATAACGCCTGGTTTTTTCTACAAATGTTGGGCTTCTCATAAACCGCTTTTACTCCGCATTCACATGATTCATTGCATAAGAATACTACTCTTTTTAGGACTTGCAGCCAATTTGCATGCCCAGATATCTTTTCAACCGTACCAGGTCATTTCATCCGGCTCCTCACCGCAGTCCGCAGCCATTGCGGATTTTAACCAGGACGGCAGGAACGACCTGGCCGTGATGACCTGGTTCACCAGTAATCCGGTAGCCGATTACAAATTGCTGATATTCTACCAAAATGAACAGCGTCTGCTGGATACGGCCGTCGTCGTTCCGGCGCCGCAAAATTTTCAGGGTAACCGTTCCATGATTGCCAGGGATTTGAATGGCGACCTTCTGCCGGACATCGTTTTTATCTACCAGGATTCCGTGGGAATTTTTTACGGGGCGCCTTCGGGCGGGTTTTTACCGGTTGTAAGTCTGTACGCCGGGACCAGCGCAAGTGCGCACGCCATCGGCGACCTGAACCATGACAGCCGACCCGATATAGCGGTTGCCAATGAAAATGAGCAGTTTATAACCCTGTTTCTGGGCGCTACCGACAATTCATTTGTCAGAACACAGATTCCTTCCATGTACGGCAACGGAAGAGATATGGAAATTGCCGACTTCAACGGTGATGAACGCGATGACCTGGCTTTTATTTCCAGTACACCACCAGGCGGGTTTAATGTCATTTATCAGCAGGAGAACGGCGGGTTTTCAGCGCCGGTCTTTTTCCAGCCTACCGTTCCGAATCCTTTCCCATCGACGCCGTACAGTTTGGGGGTTGGAGATTTGAACGGCGACCAGAAAATGGACCTGGTATCGACTTCTCCCTGGAATCTGCCGTATGCCAACCTGAATATCTGGATGCAGGGCGACAATGGAATATCGAATCAGCCAATTGTGCGTGCGGCCTACGATATTCCGGAACCTGTCGAAGTGGCGGACATGACCTGCGACGGCAAAAACGAAATAGTCGTGCTGAACGGAGGTTGGCTTCGCATGTCCGTTTACAACGGTGATACACCTGGTTTTTACGACACCTACACTGTTTTTGAGTTGCCGTATTCCACCCACTACAGCACCACGGCCCTGGCCCTGGGCGATTTGAACGGCGACGGCATGAAGGATGTGGCGATTGCGGGACAAAATCAGGTTTCGTTGCTATACAACAATGGACCTAAATCGGTTTTTCAGCCTATTTCCGTTACCAATTCCTTACAGGATTTCATTGTAACGACGGAAACGGATACCATTTTCACCATTCCTTCCACGTTCATCCGTACGCGTGTCGATACGATCGATTACGTCCGCCTGGTTTATACCGATTCTTTGCTGGCAACGCAATACTGGGTGCAAACGCTGACTCATTACGACAGTGTTTTGCTGCACCAGGTGACCACTTGTGCGGGTACGCAGACGGACACGCTGCATGCCTACTATTCCTTTTCCGAAAATTCGCTTTCCGGAATCGATACCACGCTGCTTGCCACCCAAACGGACTCTTTTTTCCTGCCCAGGCCTGTCGTGCCGCTTACCTATGAGTTGTTTCCCAATCCGAACAACGGGGAAGTGTTCCTTAAATTCTCCAATCCGTTGTATCTCAATTATTTCGACATCGATTTGTTTGCTGCCGACGGCAAAAGGGTAGGGGCCGACACCTATCATTACGAATGGCTGAACGCCCGTTTGTTGCGGCTGGATTTCCGAAATTTTTCGGCGGGATACTACGTGCTGCGCTTCCGGTCGGACAAGATTTCGCTGACGGAAAAATTGATCAAGGCGGATAACTGAGGTTTGGGATTTTGATCGGCTCCGCCGATCGTAGGGGAGATGGGAAACGCGGATTAGGCGGATTGTGCGGATTAAATTGATTCTTTGTGGCCTGACGGCCACCTTTCAGACTATGATTTTAAGTGATTTATATGATGGCCATGATTTTGATCTCAACTAATCATGGCCATCATATAAATCACTTAAAATCATAGTCAAAAATCACAGTCAAAAATCAAAAAGAAGTGGCCGGCAGGCCACCAGATCAATATTTATCCGCATAATCCGCAAGATCCGCGTTTCCCATGCCCTCAAGATCGGCGGAGCCGATATCCACAT
>JAKQJD010000226.1 GCA_029561355.1 Bacteroidota bacterium
CCTACCTTCGCACCCATGGAACTCTCGCCCAAACGCATCCTCGGCATCGACCCGGGCACCAACGTACTCGGCTTCGCGCTCATCGACGCTACCAAAAAAGAGGTTAAGGTGCTGGAAATCGGTGTGGTTACTTTCGCCCATATCGGCGACGACCACACCGTGAAACTGCAACATATATTCGAGCAGGTGCAGGATCTGATTCAGCAATACAAGCCCAGCGAAATGGCCATCGAAGCGCCTTTTTTTGGTAAAAACGTGCAGAGTATGCTGAAACTGGGCCGCGCACAAGGCGTCGCCATCGCGGCAGGCATGGTCAACAAACTGGCGATCACCGAATACATGCCCAAGCAAATCAAACGCGCCATCACAGGCAACGGCAACGCCTCCAAGGAACAGGTGGCCGGTATGCTCGAAAGTATCCTGCACACCAAATTTACCGATCAGAAATTCGACGCAACCGACGCGCTCGCTACTGCGCTGTGCCACTGGTACCAGACCTCCAATTCCGCACTGGGCGGCAAAAAAGCGTACAGCGGCTGGGGGGCGTTTTTGAAGGAAAATCCGGAACGGGGAAAAAAATAGGCAGGAAAAACTTCTCAAAGAAGCAATTCACTGTTATGAAAAAGATCGTAAAAATAGATTGGGAGCGTTTGAAGGGTCTGGCTATTCAGCAGGTATATTACCAGGATGATACAGACGGTCTCGGAATATACGTTCCGAAATCGAAGGTGCATTACCTGCCCTGTGGTTCCGTTTTATTAGGCCTCGAAAACGACGTATGCATTCTCATAGAACTCGACATCGAACGCGACGGTATCACACCATACGAAGTAGATCCTTCTGTGATGCACCAATTCTTTAAAATACATTTAAAAGCGGATCCGGTGTGGTCGCAGATCAGCAATCCAACAATACGCGATGTTATTCTGTATCCTGGTCATTATTACCGTGGACATTCCGAAAAGCAACACGCCCGAAAGGATACTAAAATACAGATAATCTCCAGCGTGGAACTGGTCTTTCAACACGGAGAAAAGATATTTATCAGCACAGCAGAGTTTACGCCGGAAGGGAACATCGAACAGTCTTTATTCGATTTAATCCTTTACAGGAATAGAAAAACAGGCAGTTCAAACAACCTCATACCCGAAATTAAACCTGAATAAAAGGGCGGTTTCATGCGTATCGGGGTGACTTGAAGTCACCCCGACACTACATTGCTATTTCCTGCTGTAATTCGGTGATTCCCGCGTAATCGTAATATTGTGCGGATGGCTTTCCGTCATACCTGCGTTCGTGATTTTTACAAACTGTGCTTTTTCCTGTAATTCCGCTACGGTGCCGGCACCACAGTACCCCATGCCTGCGCGCAGACCACCGATATACTGAACCATTACTTCCTGCAAGGTACCTTTATAAGGTACGCGGCCTTCAATGCCTTCCGGAACCAATTTTTTGATGTCGTCTTCCACATCCTGGAAATAGCGGTCTTTTGAACCCATTTCCATGGCAGCCAGGCTGCCCATTCCGCGATAGGATTTGAATTTCCGGCCGTCGAAAATAATGGTTTCGCCGGGTGATTCGTCTACACCGGCAAACAGCGAGCCTGCCATGATCGTGCTGGCGCCCGCTGCGAGCGCTTTCACGATATCGCCTGTGTAACGAATGCCACCGTCGCCGATGATCGGTACGCCGGAACCTTTAATCGCTTGTGCAGCATTAAAAATAGCCGACAACTGCGCCACACCCACACCAGCTACAATCCGCGTAGTACAAATACTGCCGGGGCCGACGCCTACTTTCACGGCGTCCACACCCGCATCGACGAGCGCTTTGGCGCCTTCTCCAGTAGCCACGTTGCCGCCGATGATCTGTAGGTCGGGATAAGTGTTTTTCAAGTGCCTGACAGCGTCGAGTACACCCTTGGAATGACCGTGGGCGGTGTCCACACAGATCACGTCGACGCCGACGGCGACCAGTGCAGCAACACGGGCTTCCGCGTCGGCAGTAACGCCGACGGCTGCGCCTACCACGAGGCGACCAAAGGAGTCCTTGCAGGCCTGCGGGAAGTTGACACCTTTCATGATGTCCTTGTACGTGATCAGTCCAATCAGTTGGAAATCGTCGTCTACCACGGGAAGTTTTTCAATTTTCTGGCGTTGCAGAATATCGCGCGCTTCCACCAGCGTCGTGCCCTTGGGAGCCGTTACCAGACGATCCTTGGTCATCAGGTCGTGCACTTTTCGGGTACGATCCGTTTCGAAACGCAGGTCGCGGTTGGTCAGGATACCAACCAGCCTTCCGTTGGCGTCGGTGATCGGGATGCCACCGATGCTGTATTTTTTCATCAGATCGAGCGCTTCGGCGATCATGGCTTCCGGGTGCAGGGTGACGGGATCGATGATCATGCCTGCTTCCGAACGTTTCACGGCGCGTACCTGATCGGCCTGGTCGGCAATGCTCATGTTCTTGTGGATCATGCCGATACCACCCTGTCGGGCGATAGCGATAGCCAGGTTTTTATCCGTCACAGTGTCCATGGCAGCCGAAACGACCGGGACATTCAGACGGATTTTGCGGGTGAGTTGTGTGGAAATATCGACTTCTCTGGGAAGGACTTCACTGTAAGCAGGGACGAGCAGTACGTCGTCGTAAGTGAGGGATTCGCCCAGAAATTTGGACGAGGCGGCGGTTGCAAAGTTTGATTCCATGTGCAAAGGTCGGTACTGGCTCCGAAAACTAAAAAACTCTGCAGTCATTTTTTTTTAATTCTCTGTCCGCGTGCCTTTTCTTTGCCCCATGCTTTCCGTCTATTCCGATACTTATTACATGAAACAGGCGCTCGCCGAAGCGCAAAAAGCCGCCGATGCAGGGGAAGTTCCTGTAGGCGCCGTCATCGTTTGCGACAACATGATCATTGCCCGGACACACAACCAGACCGAGCAACTGACCGACGTGACGGCCCACGCCGAGATTCTTGCGCTTACCGCCGCTTCCGGGCATCTGGGCAGCAAATATTTGCCCGAATGTACCCTGTTTGTAACGGTAGAACCTTGCGTCATGTGCGCCGGCGCGCTCGCCTGGGCGCAGATGGGCCGCATCGTGTATGGTGCCACCGATGAAAAACGCGGATTTATGGTGGCCGGCGGCAAACAACTGCTACACCCGAAAACGCGGCTGGAAATGGGGATTCTGGAAGAAGAATGCGGCGAACTGATGACGCGGTTTTTCAGGGAAAAACGCTGAGAAGCCAAGGGTAGTGACCGGGCCGCTTGAAGCGACCCGGTCACTACGTGAAGATGCCGCTTGGTAATTTGTCGCCCGCTTATCTTTGAACAACATCCAACCCAGCGTCGGGGTGGCGGGAAGCCGCCCCGACGCCGTAAGTGGCATTTATACCTTTTTCAGGGCCTTTCCCGCTTTTTCTAAAAGGTCTTCCGTTTTCGCAAAACACAGCCGGATCACTTTATCATCCCGCCCGTCCGAATAAAAGGCCGAGACAGGAATCGCCGCCACGCCGTATTCCAAAGTGATACGTTTACAAAAATCCAGGTCGGGTTCGTCGCTGATGGCGCTGTAATCGAACAGTTGGAAATAGGTGCCCTTGCAGGTCAGTGGCCGGAAACGTGTGGCTGCCATAGATTCCAGAAAAAAATCGCGTTTGCGCTGGTAAAAGTCCGGCAGGCCCAGGTATTCCGCAGGATCGGCCATAAAATCGGCAAAAGCGGCCTGCATGGGGTGGTTACCACTGAACACATTGAACTGGTGCACTTTGCGAAATTCACGGGTGATTTCGGGTGGCGCCACACAATAGCCGGTTTTCCAGCCGGTGTTGTGGTAGGTTTTTCCAAACGAATAAATGGCCAGACTGCGCGCGTACAATTCCGGAAACAGAAGCGCGGAAGCGTGCGGTTCGCCGTCGAAGATGAGGTGCTCATATACTTCGTCGCTCATCACCAGCACGTCTGTGCCGCGCAACATTTCCTGGATGGCGAGCATATCGACGGCAGTGAGGATGGTGCCGGTCGGGTTTTGCGGCGTATTGATGCACAGCATACGGGTGCGCGGGGTGATCAATTTTTTCACTTCGGCCCAGTCTACCCGATAATCGGGCGCCCGTAAGGCATGAATGACAGGAATGCCGCCGACTGTTTCTACGGAAGGGCGGTAAGAGTCGTAACAGGGTTCGAGCAGGATCACTTCGTCGCCCGGCCGTACAAAAGCGGCGATAGCGCAAAAGATGGCCTGTGTTCCACCTGCCGTTACGGTAATTTCGCTGTCCGGATCAACCTTTACATCGTATATCTGTTCAATTTTCCCGGCGATGCGTTCGCGCAGCAATTGTACGCCGGGCATAGGCGCATACTGGTTGTCGCCGCGCTCCATGTGTTCGGTCACCAGTTTTTGCAGGCGGGGCGAAGGATTGTAATTGGGAAAACCCTGCGACAGGTTGATGGCGCCCACCTGATTGGCCAGCCCGGACATAACGGTGAATATGGTGGTGCCGACGTTCGGGAGTTTGGATTGGATGTTCATGTTAAATAACCGGGATTCGAATGTTTTCAGGGGCAAGTTTAAAATAAGTAATGCACATCGCGCGTCATTATGTTTATTCCATAAATTTGGATCAGATTTTGCCTGCCGACGGTTAGCACCTGATTCTGCCAATGTTAAACCCTCACTTTTGCATTTATAAAAATAACCCTGCATGTACTGGAAAACTACCCTCGGCTGGTTTACGCTGATCCTGTCTCTCTGCTGCACCGTACTGGTTTATTCTTTCCCTTTTTTCGATATGCCGGTTAAAAAAATGACCGTAGGCATGGCCGCTGCCATGATCACGGGCAAAGGCCTGTTTGCCGCATCGGCCATGCTGCTGGGCAAACCGGTGCTGGAACAACTGAAAAGACGTTTCCGGTTCTGGAAGAAATGAAAGCAGTGCGAAGTCTGGAAGCAGTCCGAAGTCGTCAGTGCGAAGTGCGAAGTCCACACGATCGAGCGGTAACATGACTTCGCACTTCGCACTGACGACTCCGCACTGTTTTTAGAATCTGGCGTAAATCACATCGATCGCGGCCGCCAGTTCCCTGTCTTTATCCGTTACGATATTTCCCGCTTCGTGGGTAGTGAGTTGAATATCCACCGTATTCCACACGTTGTGCCAATCGGGGTGGTGGCCCATTTTTTCCGCAGCAAACGCCACCTGCGTCATGAATGTGAATGCCTCCGGAAAGTCCTTGAATTTAAAAGTTGCCTGTAATCGGTTTTTTACTTCTTGCCACATACCATTAGAAGTGAGAGGGTGAAAAAGTGAGCGGGTAAGAGACTACCAGGCCTTAACCTGGTGGGGGTAACGGATGACGTAGGTTTCTTTAATAAGCCGGGCCATCCGTTCACGGAGTTCGTCTATACCCTCTTTGGTGATAGCCGAAATAAAAATATTCTCGCCGTAGTCGTTGCGCAGGCGTTCCTTCATTTCGGCTTCGAGTTCTTTTCTGGTGGCCGCATCCAGCAGATCGTCGAAATACCGGCTGCGGTACAGTTCGATCTTGTTGAATACCATTAGCGTGGGTTTATCGGCAGCGCCCAGTTCTTCCAGCGTTTTTTGCACGGTTTTGACCTGGTCTTCGAATTGCGGATGCGCCACGTCGACCACATGCAGCAGGATATCGCATTCGCGTACCTCGTCGAGTGTGCTTTTAAAACTTTCTACCAGGTGGTGCGGCAGTTTGCGGATAAACCCGACGGTATCGGAGAGCAAAAAAGGCATGGCGCCGAATACCACC
>JAKQJD010000245.1 GCA_029561355.1 Bacteroidota bacterium
GTCCGCGAAGACTGGTCGGAATGGGATTTCGAACTCGGCGGCGGACGCGGCACCATCAAACGACGCTGGAAAGATGATCCGAGCCAGTGGGAATTGCGCACCTACGAAGGTGTGGTGATTACCATGCGGATCGCCTGGACGGGCGACTTTACCGAATGGCGCGTGACCGATAATTCCGTTACGCTGAATCTGAAAAGCCGCTGGACCAACCAGTTCGACGAATGGCTGGTGCAGGATTCCAACCGCGGACGGTTTTACATGTATACCATGCGCAGCCAGGACCCGCGCGACTGGACTATCGAGGACGGACTGGATGAAACTGTTTCCGACCCGATGCGCCTGGCACTGATTTTTTTGACGGTGTATAATTCGACGCCGAGGAGATAGGGTTTGTGGGTTTGTGGGTTTATGCGTTTATGGGTTTATAGGTTTATGGGTGCTTCGCTCAAACGTATTCGAATACCTTGAACGAAGCACCCATAAACCTATAAACCCATAAACCCATAAACCCATAAACCCATAAACCCATAAACCCATAAACCCATAAACCCACAAACACCCCACCCACACATGACCATCAAACGATCCAAGATCTTCAACGATCCCGTCTACGGATTCGTTTCCGTCCCATACGGGCTCATACTCGACCTGATCGACCATCCGTACTTTCAGCGGCTGCGCCGGATCCGGCAACTTGGATTGGCTTCCTACGTGTATCCTGGCGCCCTGCATACGCGTTTTCACCATGCCATCGGCGCCCTGCACCTGATGCAGCAGAGTATTGAAGTGCTGCGTTCCAAAGGCGTCGACATCAGCGACGAAGAAGCGCAGGGCGCCGCTGCCGCGATCCTGCTGCACGACATCGGCCACGGCCCATTCTCCCACGCCCTGGAGCATACGCTGGTGAACATGCACCACGAAGATCTTTCCAGTGTGCTCATGGAAGACCTGAACCGGCATTTCGGCGGAAGCCTGACGCTTGCCATCGATATTTTTACCGACCGCTATTCAAAGAAATTCCTCCATCAACTGGTGTCGGGGCAGTTGGATATGGACCGTATGGACTACCTCAACCGCGACAGTTTTTTTACCGGCGTCAGCGAAGGGGTCATCGGTTACGACCGCATTATCAAAATGCTCGCCGTGCATGAGGGCGAACTGGTAGTGGAAGAAAAAGGTATTTACAGCATCGAAAAATTCCTGATCGCGCGGCGGCTCATGTACTGGCAGGTGTACCTGCACAAAACGGGGGTAACGGCCGAGCAAATGCTCATACACACCCTTCAGCGTGCCCGCGAACTGGCCCTGCAAGGCAAGGAACTGGAAGTGCCCCGGCACCTGGGCTGGTTTTTATACCGCAAACCCGGCGATGCCCCTTCCATCGACGAGTTGATGCGGCATTTTACCCAACTCGACGACACCGATATTACCGCAGCTATTAAATACTGGTCGGAAGACAGCGACCTGACACTTTCCTGGTTGTCGCGCGGACTCCTCAACCGCCGTCTGATGCGCCTGGAATGGCATGATTATCCTATTTCGCCCGAAAAAATAGAGCAGGTTCATAAAATGGTAGCGGCACACTTCGGTTCGTCGGCTCACCTCGAACACCTCGTGTACTTCGGCTCGGTCAGCAACCGGGCTTACGATGAAAATACCGAACAGATCAAAATCCTGTTCAAAAACAACCGCGTGTGTCCCATCAGCGAATGCTCGGACGTGCCCTTGTTTACAAAACTCGTGACCAAACATTTCATTTGCTATCCGAAACACTTGGATTCGGCATCTTAATTACTTTTGTCCATTACAACGTGCATGTAGCGATCGGATGACTTCGAGTCATCCGATCGCTACATGCACGTTACAGCAAGGTCACAAACACACCAATTCAACAGGATCATGGAAAAATGGAAGGTTATTCTGCTGCTGCTTTCGGGTTTCGCAGCATCGGTTTCGGCACAAACAGACGACACGCCCCCCAATGCACAACCGGGCAAGTGCTACGCAAAATGCCATATGGCAGACGTTTTTGAAACAACCACGGAACAGGTTGCCATCAAATCGGCATTGAACCAGACCATCGTTATTCCGGCTACTTACGAAACCAAAAACCAGTACCAGCTGGTCAAAGAAGAATCCAGGCGTTTTATCCTGACGCCCGCTCAACACGAAACGGTTACACAAAACGTGGAACTCAAAATGGCCACGCAGCGCTTCGCTTCCGGACCTGCGGAAACCGCCACCGAATACGTGCTGGTGAAAGAAGAAAGCAAACGGTACATCCAGACGCCTGCCGTGTACGAAACCGTCAACGAAAAATACGAGATGGAGCCTGCCTCCTTCCGCATCGAAACGATGCCGCCCGCTTTCGAAACGGTCACCGAACGTATCGAAACCAAACCGGCAACTATGAAGTGGACCCGGAAAAATACCGATGCCAACTGCCTGAATGCCAATCCCGACGACTGCATCATCTGGTGTATGGTGGAAACGCCGGCGGAATACCAGACGATCACCCGCCGCGTCAACAGAGGTTGCGACGGCTCCGGAAAACCCGACGCCGGCTGCACCAAAACCCTCCAGATACCGGCCGTGATGGGAACCAGAACTGTACAGCGTATTAAAAAGCCTGCCAGCATCAGCGAAGAGATTATCCCGGCGGAATACAAAGCCGTTACCATACGCCGAACCGATGCGCCCACCACCAGCATCACACGGCAATTGCTGAAAACGCCGGCTTCCTACCGCGAAGAGTTTGTTCCAGCCGAATACAAGGCGGTACCTGCCCGCGTTCAAAAAACACCGGCTACCACGCGCATCGAAGTGACGCCTCCTGAATACATCACCGTTACCAAGCGCAAACTCGTGCGTCGGGGAGGGTTTTCAGAATGGAAAGAAGTATTGTGTGGGGAAAAAGTGACCGGCTATACGGTCAGACAGATTCAGGATGCCCTGCGAAAAGCGGGCTATTACAAAGGCGCCTCCGACAATACGATGGGAGCGGGCACCAAAGCCGCACTTGTCAAGTTCCAGCAGGATAAAGGCCTGCCTGTGGGGAATGTGGATTTTGAAACGCTGAAAGCGCTGGGAGTCAATTACTAAAATCGTGTTTGGTGTTTAGTGTGTGGTGTTTGGGGCGCATTGCTCTTGGAATTTGCAGGACCTGTTTCATTCACCCCTGTACCCAGAGCAATGCGCCCCAAACACCACACACTAAACACCACACACGATTTTACTGCTTGCGCCTGTCCGAATAATCCATCGAATTCAGCGCCATCAATTCCTTGATGGTTTTCTGCATGCCGTCTACCGACCCGTCGAGGAAAATGATATTGCCTTTGCCGTGTTCGGTGAAGTTTTTCACGGCTTCCGTCCACATCGAGAAGAGGATGACGGAAGTATCGAGGTTGGCGTTTTGCATTTCCTTGGCAGCCTGGCTCATACCTTTGGCCACTTCTTCGCGGAATAGCGCTACGGCCTGGCCACGCATGCGGGCCGCTTCACGTTCGGCTTCCGCCGAAATCTTGATCGCGTTGCCTTCCGCCTCGGCGGCTTTCGTTTTAGTAATCAAGAGTGCCTGGCCTTCGTTTTCGGCGGCCGCTTTCAGGTTATTGGAAGCCACCACTTTCGACATCGAGCGCAGCACTTCTTCATCAAAAGTGATATCGTTGATTTGCAGGTCGAGCAGGTGAAAGCCCCATTCTTCCAGCATGTGGTCGACGTTGGTTTTAACTGCTTCGGTAATCTCGCGGCGCAGGCTGAGGATTTCCTGCTGCTTTTTCGTAGCCACGAAGGCACGGATGCTGCCTTCTACGGTACGGGAAAGGGTGGCCATAAAATCGCGGTCGCTCACGAATTTGAACGCCACTTTTTTTACGGTTTCCTCATTGTTGTCCATCACGGAAAACAACAGCAGCGAGGTGAAATGAACATTGGCCTGGTCGATGGTAACTGCCTGGAAAGTCAGTTCTACGGCGCGGTTCTGAATGGAAATCCGTTTGAAAATGGTTTCGATGATCGGTATCCTGAAATTCAGACCGGGGTATAAAGTCCGGTTGTATTTACCGAAAATGGTAGTGATGGCGACAGTGCCCTGCTGAACGGTGACCAGACTCAGCACCACCAGCACAAGTAAAATGGGTAAAAAGATCATGTTGAAATATCTGATTTGATTTGACGGTCCAATTTTTACGGCATTCCGGGGTTTTTACAAGTCTTATCTTCGCAGCCGCTAACTTGTACGACGAAACGGTGTTGTTTCAGGCATGAAAGTAAGCATCTTTCAGACGTTGGCTGCTGTTTTTTTGTTCCTTGTGCGGATTCTTCAAATTCTGACTTATGTATTCCTCCATACAGACTTTTTCCCTGAATAAAATATTTCTGTGCACCCTGCAGTGTTGCCTGCTCACCGGTTTCCTGCATGCACAAACCCTGCGTGGCGTCGTCCGCAACACCGATAACGGCCAGGCGGTAGCAGATGCTACGGTCGTGCTTCGCAACGCGGTCACACCCTTTACTCAAACGACCGATTCCACCGGCGCATTCATTTTCCAAAACCTGCGGCCCGGATATTATTCCTGCGACATTAGCCGTGCCGGTTTCGAAGGCCAGACGATCCAGGAAATCAATCTCACCGCGGGCAAGGAACAAGTGCTGACCATCGCACTGCGGCGATCCGCCAGCCAGTTGCCCGAACTGCTCATCACCGCCAACCAGCCGGGCCGCAGAAACATGCAGCAACTGGCCGAAATTCCGCTCAGCCGCGACCAGACGCTGCGTTTTCCGGCTACTTTCTTCGACCCTGCCCGCCTCGCCATGGCTTACCCGGGCGTATCGGGCAACGACGACCAGGCCAACGGCCTCAGCATCCGCGGCAACAACCCCGCTTCCGTACGCTGGAAAGTGGAGGGCCTCGACGTCGTGAATCCCAACCACCTGCCCAACGCCGGTACGTTCAGCGACCGGCCCGCAGCGGCCAGCGGAGGCGTACTCATGTTTTCGGCGCAAATGCTCGACAACTCCGCTTTGCTCACCGGCAATTACCCGGCCGGCTACGCCGACGCCCTCGGTGGCATCATGGATATGAACCTCCGCAAAGGCAATACGAACCGGCACGAATTCACCGCGCAGGCAGGTCTCATCGGACTCGACCTGGCCGCAGAAGGCCCCATTTTCGGTAAAGGCAAAAATTCCTACCTCATCAATTACCGCTATTCGACGGTAGGCCTGCTGAGCCAGTTGGGTATTCCACTCGGCGACGAACAGATCCACTTTCAGGACCTGTCGTTCAAACTCCATTTTTCAGGAAAAAAAGGTGGGGAATGGACGGTGTTCGGCCTCGGCGGCCTGAACGACAATATTTTTGACCGAAAAACGGACTCGACGGAAATCCTGCGTTACAAGGATTTGTTCGACATCGATTTCGACTCGAAGACATTTATTTACGGGGCGAGTTACTGGAAACCGATCGGGGCAGGCACGTCGTTGAAAATTGCATTTACAGGCAGCCGGCAAGACAATGAACGAATGGCTGTTTCTGCAACGCGCCGCGATTTCGATACACAAACGGAAACCCGGAGCGGACTTTCCATTACCCTTCAGCATCGCATCAGCGACCAATGGCGCGTAATGGGTGGGGGCAATATTCAGACGCTCAGTTTCGAAGGAAGTTCCTACAGCGACCTGCCTGTGAATATTGTTCGGTTCACCGGCTACGAAGACGGCATCGAGTGGCAACCCTGGCTGAATACGGAATGGCACGCACCCAACAGACGCTGGAGCGCACAATTAGGCCTTCAAAGCAATTTGTACACCAATGAAAAAGTGAGCGATGCAAGCCTGGAACCACGCAGCTCGCTGACTTGGCGCATCGACAAGCAGCACCGGCTCACTCTGGCTTACGGGCTTTACAGTCAATTGAATCCGCTCTGGCTGATGGCAGATTATCATCCGGAATCGGGCACGGCTCCCAACAGCGCAAGCGGGCTGGTCCACAGCCGCCAACTCGGCCTGCGCCACACCTGGCAGTGGGGCGATGCCTGGGCGCTGAAATCAGAACTCTTCTGGCACCGCATGTCGCGCATTCCCGTATCTGGCACCGACGGCACTTTTTCCTTGTTTAATATCACTGAAATTGCTGCCTACGACTCGCTGGCGCTTACCGGCATCGCCGAAAATAAAGGCCTGGAAGTCAACCTCGAACGCTACCTCACCGACGGCTGGTTTATGGCCGCCAACGCTACCCTGTTCGATTCCCGCTACCAGGGCGCCGACGAGGTGTGGCGCGCTTCCCGCTGGAATCTGGGGCATATTTTCAATGTAACCGCCGGTCGCGAATGGCAGCGCTCACCACGCACGGAAGAAAATGTGAATGTCTACGGCGTGAACGGCCGCTTTACCTACACGGGAGGATACCGGGTGATGCCCGTCGACCTGGCGGCTTCCCGCGCTGCCGGCGAAACCCGCTTCAACACCGCCAACGGCTGGAGCGAACAACTGCCCGGCTATTTCCGCCTCGATCTGCGGGTATACTGGAAACGCAGCCTCGGCAACCGCCGCAACAGCACCTTCGCCATGGACTTTCAGAATGTGACCATGCAGCAAAACGTGGCGTATTATTTCTACGATCCTTTTACAGACAAGGTGGAAAAGAAATTGCAACTGGGGCTGATCCCGAACGTGAGCTGGAGGCTTGAGTTTTAGAGAGTGAGAAGGTGAGAGAAGTGAGAGATGTGAGAGGGTGAGAGTGGTGAGAGGGTGAGAGAGTGAGAGCCGACTTCGATTTCGCCGCTTCGCCCTATAATCGGAATGATTGAAGCGAAGCGGCGAAATCGAAGTCGGCTCTCACTCTCTCACTCTCTCACATCTCTCACATCTCTCACTCTCTCACTTCTTGAAAGCCTCCGGCTTTCAGGTGTTCCCAAAAACTCCCATACGACTTTCGCACCACCTCCGGATCTTCAATAACGACAGGCGCCAGCAATGCCAGCGGTGCGAAAGCCATGGCCATGCGGTGGTCGCCGTAAGTGGCGAAATGCGGTGGCGACTGCCACTGGGCCTTGCCTTCTACGAGGTAAAAAGTCTGGTCAGGCGATTTTTTGCTGAAACGCGGCGGCAGTTTGCTGAATGAAACGCCCACTTTGGCGAGCTCGTTCCGGATAGCGGCAATGCGGTCTGTTTCCTTGATGGAAAGCGTTTCCAGTCCGCTGAAAACGCCTTGTACGCCCAGTCCTGCGCACACGACGGCGAGCGTTTGAGCGATGTCGGGACATTCCAGAAAATTCCATTCAAAAAAAGGTTTGGGCGCGGCGCCAGTGGCCTGTAACCGGATACCTTTTTCTTCAAAAATCGTTTGAATACCAAACGATTGCATCATTTTCGACAACACGGCGTCGCCCTGCCAACTATCGGCAAAAAGTCCGTTGAGGCGAATATCCGGTGACTCGGCCAGTGCGGCCATGGCATACCAGTAGGAAGCGGCCGACCAGTCGGCTTCGACCACAAATTTTTTCGGGGTATAATTTCCGGGAGAGACTACAATCCGGTCGCCCTGCCATTCCGCCTGTGCGCCGAAATAGCGCATCAGTTGCAACGTCATTTCCAGGTACGGGCGCGATACAAGTTCGCCTTCGGGAATCAATTCCAATCCTTCCGGCAGGCAGGGGCCGATCATGAGGAGGGCCGAGAGGAACTGGCTGCTGGTACCGCCGTGGATACGAACCTGGCGGGAAGTTTTGCCGAACTGTTCGGGCGGACCGATACGAAGCGGCGGGTAACCTTCCTGACCCAGGTATTCGATATCGGCGCCAAGGCTGCGCAGGGCCGTTACCAGTGCGCCAATGGGCCGTTCGAGCATACGGTGCGAACCGGTGAGCGTCTGGGTGCCGGGTTGCAGGCAAAGCCGCGCAGTCATGAACCGGAACGTAGTACCTGCGTCGCCGGCGTCGTACACGTCGCTGTCCGTTTGGGTGAGCAGGCGTTGCAGGGTGACGGTATCTTTGGAAGCGGACAAACGTTCCAGCCATTCGGCCGGGTCGGCGCCGGCCAGTGCCAGCACGATCAGTGCGCGGTTGCTGATACTTTTGGAGCCCTCGAGGGTAATTTCGCCGCGCAGCGTACGGTCGGGTTTGGATAGTTCTAATGCTTGCATGGGGCAAATAACGGGCGCTCCGGGCAAGTTTTATGAGCGTGTTTGGTTTTTTGTGTTTCGTGTTTCGTAAAGTATTGACAACCAATCGCCTCCCAAACACCAAACACCCCTATTTATTCTTCCGGCAAAACGTTCAGCATCGCTTCGGCTTTTTTCCGGAACGGCACACCGTCTTTGTCTTTCAGGTAACTTTCGAACGACTGCCGCGCCGCTTTGTGGTTTCCAGCGCCGCTTTGAGCCAGGCCCAGGTAAAAGAGCGCCGGTGTGTGGTATTTGGTGCCGGAAACCGTTACCTTTTGTAAGGCTTCTGCGGCGGCCGCATAATTTTTAGCCCCCAGCAAAGCCACGCCCTGGTACATGACATATTCCGGGTGATCGGGATATTTGGCAGCCACCGCGCCGAGCGCATCGGCAGCGGCCGGGTATTGCGCGGGGTCATCGTACAACTGGAACGCACGCAGCACTTCTGCGGGATATTCGGCAGCGGCGGTGGGGTCGAGCGCCTTGAAGGGCATGTTGTTGGGGTAATGTTCGAAATTGGCGGCCACGGCTTCCGAAACTGCCGGCTGTTTTTTCAGCAAATACACCAGCAGGCCCGAGGCTACCACAACAACGGCAAGCGCTGCTGCCATGCGGGAAAAGGAGCGCCACATGGGCACCACCACAGCGGGTGCGGAGGTGCGTTCCGGCATAGAGAGTTTCATTTGCCGGGTGGTTTGTGCGATCTGCTGTCGCCATTTCAACTCGGTGGCCGCTTCAGGGTCGGAGTTTAGTACGTCACGCAGTTCCCGGGCGTCTTTTTCCGAAAGCGTGTTAGCAAAGTATGATTCGAGTAAGGTTTCTGTCCGATTGTCCATGACTTCATAAATTGAATGGGTTGCATGTTTTTGTTCTGGTTTTAGTAAATATTGGGATTAAGAATAAAATGAAACTGTGGAAATGATCTGTTCGAGGCATTCGAGGCGGCGCTTTTTAACGGCTTCCGGCCCTGCAAGCCCCAGTTTTTGGGCTATTTCATCGTCTTTCATTTCTTTTTTTAAAGACAGAAAGAGCAGTTCGTATGAGGCTTTATCGAGCACCTTGCGGGCTTTCAGCAGCAGCAGATCGCGCCGGGCGCGTTTGTGCAGTTGCCGTACCACATCCGCACCGGCATATCCCATTACGTCGGCGATTTCCTGCGCGCTCAGTCCTTCCTTGTAAGTCAGGATGAGGATGCTGCGCCCGGGATCGCCGAGCGCATCTACCTCCTGCCAGAGGGTGTCGCTGGTTTGCTGCCACATCATGCCGGCTTCAGCGGTGGCGGCGGGCATACCATTGGCCTGCTCGGGCAGGGTGTCTTCCCCCAGCCAGTCGGTGCGCCGGTGTCGGCGCAGGAAGGCCCGGATCAGGTTTTTACCTATCCCGAAAAGATACGTACACAAAGTGCCGGTCAGTTGGACGAGTCGTTCCCCCTGAATATTCTGCATCATCAGAATAAAGGCATTTTGGAAAATATCTTCCAGGTCCGCTCCGTCGATGGAGTGGTTGTCGAGGCCCCAGCGGATAAACTTCGGACGGCAGTTGGCATTAATGGTTTTACTGCCTTCGTCAGGATTGCGCCGGAAAAGTGCAAGTTCGTCTTGTGGTCCGTTCATTTTTTGTTCCTGCCAATGTTGCCGCCGGGTGTGTAGGATTAAAACTGGTCGAAGGCGGTTGGCGGCTGTAAAAATAGAGCCGGTTTTGGAGTTTAATGCCACTGCCTTCCGAAATGTGAACAGATGCGCAAGTTTTTTTTATTGTGGCTCGTTTCTTTCGCTTTAGTGAAAAAGTAAATACTTTTCGTGCCGCTAACGTTTGGAAGCCACTCTTCGCTGATCCACAGCATTTTTTGAGCCGCTTCCGGTCACCAAAATTTTATTACCGATGAAAACCATGTTACAATTTACAGCAGGAATGGCCATCTGGGCTTTTCCTCTTTTCCTGTTTGCACAAAACTGCCCGCCGCCGGCAACGCTCGATGACGGACAAAAAATTGTTGTCAAACAAAGCCAGGCCGTGCTCGCCTCGGGCGGCGCCACCGGCCTGGCTACGCCACTCACCAGCACCAGCCGTTCGTTCACGTTCGAACTCAGCGACCCCAGGGTGACGGTGCCCAACAACAATTGCAAGGACCGCAACTGCTCCGAATGCGGCTGGTACAAGGCATTCTGGATCTTTGGCGACGGCAATTACAAGAAATTCGCCGACGACGTTGCGCACATGGATGCCGGTTCGCGCCAGACTGCCTACACCTACACTGGCAAAACAACCTACGAGGCGGCCATGTACCTGACGGAACGGTATCACAACGATAAAAAGCCGGACGCCGCACGGGTGGCGATCGATCTCAGCGGCAGCACAACTCCGTCAATGCCGGGCACCGATAGCCCCGTTCTGATCAACCCGGCAAACAAAAGAGCCGCCATCGATTACAACCACGACATGCGGACCGAGTACCCGACGGTTTTTGTACTGTCGCACCTGAAAGACGCCAATACGAGCCGCGTGCTGTTCTTTTATAATGCCCTCGAAGAAAACGGCCTCATAAATCCTTCTGACGTAATGAGTTACGAACGAACCGAGGTGCCTTCCTACTTTTCCCGCGGCGTAGATGCCGGACCTGTGTACGGCGGCCTTGATGCCGAAGGTGCTTTCCGCACCAAATTTCCCAGCCATGTGTTCAGCCTGATCGGCCAGCAATTCGGCAATTGCAAGGAATACAACATCGCCACCGACCCTTCGCTGACGAACGGACTGAAAGAGATCCGCCTGTTTCCGGTCATGAACACGGCTACGTTCCAGGCCGGAAGAATTCCTACGGTACCAACGGTTTTGCTGTCGGTGGTGATGGGTAAAAAACCGCTCACCGGCGACACCCTGAACACCCTGCGCAGCCAGTTGCAGGCTCTGTTTGGGGAAGGACAGCAGCAACCCGACATTGGCGAAGACCTACAGGTAACGGTGGAAAACAATCAGGACGGCTCTTCGGAATACATCGTCGGCATCGCCGAACAAAGACTTGCCGTACTGGCCAGCCACGACCCGAACAACCTCTTTGTTACCAAAATCGATACCCTGCCGAACAGCAAATTCAAAGTGCACTTTTCGCTTCGTATTTGCAATCAGGGAGAAATTCCTGAAATGAGCCCGACCATTTTCTTTCACGACCTGACCGGCGGCCATTACAGCGGCAAACCGGAATTTACCGACCCGATGACCGGCGTGACCGTTAGCTGGCGTATGGAAGCGGGCGAACACGTGGTCAACCTCAACAACTTCAATATTGGTGGTGTACCGGCTAACTACGAACCCCGTTGCGAGTTCGTCCATTTTACCCTGGAAACGGATCAAACCGGCGTGAACCGCCTGTATCAGGATTCGCCGAGAGCATACAAAACCTGTGTGGCATTTTCCGGTGCTACCGCCGCGACGGCGCTCGATTGCAGCGAAAACGACCTGCTGACAAATTCGGAAACCGTTCCGCCCATTTCGGACACCCCGCCTGTTGCAGGCAACGACTGGTGGATACTTCTGTTCCTCGCTTTGCTTGTGTTAATACTCATCATTTATGCATGGCACAATAACAATCAGCCCAGTTAGGGAGTGTTTGGTGTTTAGTGTTTTGGGTCAACTACAAAAGACGCTCCTTTCTTAGACTTTTGATCAATGATGAAATTTTACTGGATACCCGTACTGCTGTTGCTCGCGCGCAGCGGCCGGGCGCAAACGGATTCCCTGCAGGCGGAAATGCTGGTGGAGCGGGCAGTTGCGTGTTTGTCGGAAGGTAAAAAAGACAGCGCTGCGTTGCTGCACAACCGCGCGCAGCAAATGTTTCAAAAGCAAAATCTGCTCAAACCCTGGCTCAAAAGTTATATCGTGCTGGCGTACTCCTGGGCCGACGACCTGGAACAGCCGTTCGCCGGCACCGACCTCATTGTGAAAGGCATTTCCAATGCATGGCGTGCACCTGCCACCCCTAAAGAATGGGAACAGGTGGCGCTGGCCTACGTGGCTGCCGGCCACATCAGAAGGGCCAATGCGGGCGATTTTATGGGCGCCCGGGATTTTTATGACCAGGGATACCGCATTTTTGAAGGCAAATTAAATGGTCAAAGCGACAAGATCGCCAAATACCTGTATCACCAGTTGGCCAATATTTACACGCGTTTCGGCGATTACCCACGGGCGGAAAGCCTGCTGCGCAAGGGCATCGCTTACGGACACGCGCACCCGGAGCTGGGTATGGCCGATGAAAGCGACCTGGCTTTGCTCATGATGGAAACCCGGCGCTACGAAGAAGCCCTGACGGTACTGAACCAGGGGCTGGCGCTGAAAGACGTTGGCGCCAGCGCGCTCATTACCATGCTGGAAAACAAGGCGGTCGCGCTGCATGCCCTCGGCCGAACGGACGCCGCGCTGACCGCACTCCATAAAGTGCCGGTATTGATCAGCCGCCTGTCTATCGATGACGATTCGTTGTATTATTCCATGTCGGTGCATTCCACCGAAGCGGACATCCGGATGGATCAAAAAATGTACGGCCTGGCGGAGCAATTGTATAAAAAAGCGATTGTGGAAGGCGAACAGCACTGGGAAACCACCCAGCGCCGCGAAATCGCCAAGGAGTACTGCGCCCTGGGAAATCTGCACCTGTTGCAACAAAAGAACCGGGAAGCGCTGTCCGATTTTCACCAGGCCCTGCGCTGCGTATTGCGCGATTTTACCACTACCGATCCGAACGATTTGCCTGATCCGGCATCGTTTATCAGCGAAAATACTATCATGGAAGCGCTGGAAGGCAAGGCGTTGTGTTTCCAGGCGCTGGGCCAACTGGAAAAATCGCTGGCCTGCTACGAACTTATTCCCGCAGCCGGCGGCTTGCTGATCGCCACACATGCCTACGAATCTTCGTCCCTTCTTACACTGGAAGAAGGCCGCGCGCATTTCGACAAGGCCGTGGAAATCGCCTGGCAACTCTACCACAAAACCGGACAACGCCATTACGCCGAGCGTGCCTTCGCCCTCACCGAACAGGCGCGTGCCATTCTGCTGCTGCAAAGTATTGCCAGGGCGCGCCAGGAATTTTCCCTGCCGCCGGAAGTGCGCCGGCAGGAGCAGGAGTTGTCGGCCAAAATTGCCTGGTATGAACAACTGATCGCCGCCGAAATAAAACTGGCTGCCAATTCGCCGAAATTGACCCAGCTCCGGCAGGCGCTGTTCCAACTGAAAGAAACGGAACAACAGTTTCAGGCCGAACTCCGCCGGAAATACCCGGATTACGCGGGACTTTCCGATCGCCTGCAATTTGTCTCCGTAAATGGTGTTTCCAGCCTGCTGCGCAACAAGCAGTCCATGCTGGCCTATTACCTTACGGATGCCGCCGCCTACGTTTTTTATTTCAGCAAAAAAGGCGCTTTTTCCATGCGAAAAGCCGATTTGCCACCCCTTTTCCGGGATCAGGTGCTTCGGTATTTCAATTTCATGGCCTCGAACAACGAAAATCCTGCCGACCGGAATTGGTACCTCGACCGCTCGTTCGAATGGTTTCGGCTGCTGCTGCAACCCGAACTCGACAGCGATCCCGACCGGCCGGAAAGCCTGCTGGTTATTCCGGACGATGCACTGGCGTTCATTCCGTTCGACGTGCTGCTGCATGAGACTGCCCAGCCCGATGCCCGCTGGCGCGATCTTCCTTTTTTACTGAAAAAGTACAGCATCGGATACGCCTATTCCGCTACGCTTTGGGATATGCAGCAAAAAATCAGCGCTGATCACCGTAAAAATCCGGCGCCCAAATTCCGCTTCGCCGGGTTCGCACCCTCGTACGGCAGCAATGCGCCCAGCGGCGATACCCGCAGCGTGCAAATTCCGGATTCCCTGATTTACGATATCAAAAGCACGCAGGTAGAACTGGCAAAAGTACACGCACTGATGGGCGGACAGGCTTTTGCCGGGCTTGCTTCCAGCGAACAACAATTCAAACAAATTGCGCCCGATTGCGGCATTCTGCTGCTCGCCATGCACGGGTTGGCCAATGACGAATTTCCCGAATTGTCGTGCCTGCTGTTCGGCCGTCCGAAAGGCGATTCCGTGAACAACGACGTACTTTTCGCCAACGAATTGCAGGTGATGCAATTACAAGCCGACCTCGCCGTACTCAGCGCCTGCCATACCGGTTTCGGCAAACTGCACAAAGGGGAAGGCGTATACAGCCTGGCCCGCGCATTTGCAGTAGCGGGCGTGCCCAGCACGGTCATGAGCATCTGGCGCCTCCATGAAAACGCCGCTCCGGTGCTGATGGAAGCCTTTTTCAAATACCTGAAAGCGGGAAAAACCAAGGAAGAAGCCCTGCGGCTGGCCAAACTGGATTTTCTGAACGCCGACGAACACTACGAAATGACGCACCCGTTCTTTTGGGCCGGTGTGACGGTGAGCGGCGATATGTGCCCGCTGGAATCGTCGTGGAAATGGTGGTACTGGCTGGCTGGAGGGCTGGTGCTGCTTTTGTTCCTGGTGGTTTGGAGGAGGCGTTATTAGTTATTGGTTATTGGTTATTAGTGTGGTAGCCCTTGGCTATTGCTACAGCTTTGCCAAGGGCTACCACACTAATAACCAATAACCAATAACCAATAACCAATAACCAATAACTAACAACTTTCCCCATACAAATCCATAAACGCCCGGTACCGCTCATCCAACTGCAATACGTCCGCATTGCCCAGTACGATCAGGTGTTCGCGGGCACGGGTAAGCGCCACGTTGAATTTGCGGTCGATGCCGCCCTCGCCGAGGTTGACCAGGCTGGCTAGTTGGTGCTCCGAATGCACGCAGGTAGATACGATGATCACCTCGCGGGCGCCGCCCTGGTAACGCTCTACGGTATCGATAGTGATGGTGTCGGCGTCGATGCCCGCTTCGTTCAGGCTGGCGCGAATCTGGGCAATTTGTGCGCGCCACGGCGTGATGATACCCAGGGTGTGTACAGGTTCCCAGGGTTTGTTGTTCAGTGTGTACAAGTGTTTGAAAAACAGCACGATACGTGCCACCATGGCCGCTTCCGCCTTATTGGTTTTGGCATTGAAGGCCACCTCTTCCGTCGTTACCGGGAAAAAAACCACCCGTTTTTCTGAACATATTTTTTCCAGCAGCGCGTCGGCGCCGGGCAGGTCGTACCAGAGTGGGCGGTGCTGGCGGTGGTTTTCATCGATGGGGTGGCAGAGCGTTTGCAACAGACCGCCGTAGAAGAAACGATTGGGAAAATCCATGATATCGGCGTGCATGCGCCCCTGCCGGTGCAGTTGCCCGTAGGCCCAGTGCCAGCCCTGTTCACGGCAGCGCCGGTATAGCCTTTCGAAATACGATTCGCGCAGGTCGCACAGGCCAATGCTGCACAAATCTGGATCTTCAACCAGCGTATTTTCCGGGCGTTGTACGGTAATGGCCGGCAGTTGCCGGTGGTCACCGATCAGGATGGTGTGTTCGAAACGGGTGAGCAGGCCGATCAGTTGCGGTTCCAGGATCTGGGACGCCTCGTCGACGATCAGGCGCTGGAACTTTTTGAGGCGCAGCAATCCGTCGTTCTGTCCGAAAGAAGCCACCGTGCTCACAAAAATCCGCCTGCCTTCCAGGGCCGCCCGCAGTTCGGCGCGGGTTTTGGCCGGGGCGATGCGCACGCTCAGCAGTTGTGGACGGAACCGTTCGGCGGTCGAGTGTTTGCCGCCGATGCGGATGTATTGTTCGCGGATATCGCCGCCGATAGAGTCGAGCGCATCACAAATTTCGTCCACTGCGCGGTTGGTATACGCCAGCAGCAGCAGGTTGTCGGAGGTGTCGCTGAGCACCCAGGCGGCCAGGTCGCGTAGCAATACGCTGGTTTTGCCGGTACCGGGCGGCCCCCAGAGCAGGAAATAATCGCGGGAATGAATGAGGTTCTGCCAGAGTGGATTGGCAGCAGGTTCCTGCGTTTCGGGCTGCTCTTCCGGCGGACGGGGTGGTGTGGCGCCCATGAGCAAAGCCCGGCGCTCGGGGGTCGTGTCGGCCCATTCGAGCAGGCCGCGGTACTGTGCGGCAAAACCCGTGTCCATCAGGTCGGGTTCGAGGCACCAGGAGCCTTCCGTTTCAAAAGAGATCAGGTTGAACTGCCGGTAACGCGGCTGCACCGTCACATGCGTATTACTCAGTTCGCTGATGGTGCATTTGATCACCTGGTGTTGCAGTACGGTATCTGATGCGTCGAGGGCCGGATACAAAACGGCGATGTCGCCCACCCTGAAATTCGCCAGCGGGTTGGTATGTTCCGTTTTTTGAAAAATGATGCAGGGATCGGGCTGGTCGGCGCGGTTTTCCAGAATTTCCAGGTGACTTAAAATGCTGAATTGCTGTTGTTTGTCGCCGAAACTGTTGCGCCAGAGCGCCGCATGGCCGTAGGCATTGTCGGAGCCTTCATCGCCGGTTTTGGCAAGCCAGTGTTCCCGCGCAATGAACCCCGTAAAAGCGTTGAAATACTTTTTTTCGAGGGTGGCAAGGCGGCTGTAGCCCGCTTCGAACCTGCTGTAATCCCGTTCCGTAAATCCCTTGCCATTAATGGCCCTCAGTTTTCCGAAAACGGGCACCACCTCGTCGCCGGGTTTTATTTTGGTGAGCAAGCGCTCGATAGCCACCAGTTGGTTGCGCACCTGTAGCGCTTCCCATTGCTCGGGCGCCACAGTGGGCGCGAAACGAAGGTGGTTCAGATCCACACCCGAATACAGAATGTATTTGGCAGGGTCGGTATGGTGCCCGAACACCGAGCGCACCAGCAGGTCATAGAGCAGCGTCTGGGTAAAATGGCTGCGCGAAATACCGTAACTATTGGGTTTGAACGGCGTACCGCTTTTCAACTCCACAATGGCCGACTGCTCTTCGGTTTTGTAAAACAGGTCGAGACGGCCCTGAATACCGTATTGTTCGCTGAAAAAAGAAGGTTCCAGAAAACAGTTGGCCGGCTCGATGCCTTGCCGCGCAAAGCCGCCGGAAGCCATACTTTTCAGGGTCAGGAAATGTTTTTGCGCTTTTCCGGAAACGGATTTCACCTCGTTGTCGCTCATCGGCGCGTACACGAACGGATACAACTGGAACGTTTCCCGAAAAACGGCGCTCCATTCGGCATCGGGTTCGCTTAGCAGCCGGTCGAGGAAAAAGTTGGCGATGTTGCCGAGCAGCTTTGCTTCGGTATTTTCATAAGGCAGGAATTTGCGCACCAGAAAACTGTACGGATCGGCGCCGGTGTCTTTAAAACACTCGGAAATAGCCGACACGTCTACGAGGTAATCCGGTTCCACGACGATGGCGCGCGGACAGTAATGCCCGTTCCGGTCGATGTCTACGTCGATGAGATTGAGTGTAACAGGAAACCCGAACACCCTGCGTATCACCTGAATGGTGGGCATAAAATTTTCGTTGCGTTCGGGCATCCCGTACCGCATCAGCACAGGCCGGTCGGACTGCTCTTCATCTATGACAATCAGGCAGTTGTGCTCGGGGTCATCTTTGATCGCCACCACGCGTGCAATGCGGGCCCAGTGTGCGGCAGGCTCGCCTTCCTGCGCCTGCTGCAGCGTTTCTTCGAGATTGAATCCTGCGATGACGTCTGCCGGAATAGCGGCGCCGGTGAGTACCAGTACGGTTTCTGCCAGCGCCTGGATACCGAGTTGCACGTTTTTTTCCAGGGCTTCGTGGCCGTTGCGCACCCGCCTGGCCTGCAAGCGGAACCGGTGTATACGCCGCAGGATTTCCGGCTGAAAATGGAACAAATGCCCCGCATAACTGATGCGTGCGAAGAGGCTGCTGAACACGATCTGTTCGCGCCGCGTGGCCTCATGGAAAACCCGCTCCAGCAATGCCGCCAAAGCCAGCACCCGTTCCGCCGCCGGGCGACTGGTATGCGCGGCGATCCGGGTTAATTCCTGGTACAGCAAAGGGGCAGATTCGGGAGGGAACATGCGCGCAAAGTTCGGCCAAAACGCCGGGCTTTGTATACATTTTGTTTGGAAAAATGCGGGGCGTGAGGATGTGAGTATTTGAGGATACGAGTATTTGAGGATGCGAGGATTTAAACGCGGCCACTCAAATCCTCAAATCCTCATATCCTCGCATCCTCAAAAAAACACACGACCTCACGCCAATGTAAAAACTGTACACTTGTTTTCGACCATTCTGCATGCCCTGTTGCCGTAAGACCATTACCTTGTCCAGCGTTTTCGCCTTGGAATACCATGACCCATCGCATATCCACCATAACCGAATGTTCCGTAGAGCGCACCATCGTGCGCACTTTGCACTACTTCGAGCTGTTTTCCTATCCGCTTACGGAAGAGGAAATATGGCAGTTCGCACATTGCGAGGCAGGCGAGCCGGGAGCATTCGTTTCGATGGAGATGTTCCGCGAGAAGTTGCAGGCGCTGACCGAAAAAGGTGCCGTATTTCAATTCCAGCAGTTTTTTCAGACCCGACATTCCCCGGAATGGGTGGAACGCCGGCAGGAACACAACCGCCGCGCCGACGAGATGCTGCCCATCGCCCGGCGTATGGCCCGCCTCATTGCGGCATTTCCATACATCCGCGGCGTATTTGTTTCGGGCTCCCTGTCGAAGCACTGCATGCGGCCCGACAGCGACATCGATTTTTTTCTGATCACACATCCGGACCGGCTTTGGCTGGCACGTACCCTGCTGGTTGTTTTTAAAAAGATATTCCTCTTCAATTCGCACAAGTACTTCTGTATCAACTATTTCGTAGACACGAAACACCTGGAAATCGAAGAAAAGAACCAGTTTACAGCCACGGAAGTCATTACCCTGCTGCCGTTGTACGGCCAGGAGTGGTACCACGCTTTTTGCCGGAAAAACCAGTGGGCCTGGCGCCAGTTCCCGCTCATGCCGCAACGTCCGGTGCAGGAAGTGTCGCGGCACCGGCGTTCCTGGCTCAAACGCAGCGCCGAATGGGTGCTAAACGGCCGTTTCGGCGACTGGCTCGACCGGCAGGCGATGAACATTACCGTCCAGTTCTGGAAACGGAAATTCAGCCATTTCGACGACCAGACTTTTAATGTCGCGTTGAAATCACGCCGCTACGTTTCCAAACACCACCCGATGTATTTTCAGGGAAAAGTGCTGAAGCATATGGAGGGAGTGATGAGTGATGAATAGTGAGTTGTGAATAGTGAGTTGTGAATAGTGAGTTGTGAGTTGCGGGTGGTAACCCCAGGTATTATTATTTCAGAAGTCGAGGGTTACCACTCACAACTCACTATTCACAATTCACAACTCATTTCAACTCCCCCGGCGTAGCCGCCATCCGCTGCAAATTCCCGTTCCGCAGCACCCACAGCGTTACTTCGCGGCCGATGGTTTTTTCATCCAGCCCTTTGTGGAGCTCGTCGATGGAGTCGATGGGTTTTCCTTCAAACTGGACAATGATATCGCCGGCGACAATGCCTGCATTTTCGGCAGGGCTACCGGATTCCACACTCTGGATTTGGATACCACCTTTGGAAGGCAGTTCGAGGGCATTCAGCCATTTGGCGGGCAGGGGCACCGATTGGGCGCCGATGCCGAGGTATCCGCGGCGCACACGGCCTTCGAGGATGAGTTTGCCCACGACAAACTGTGCGAGGTTGGAAGCGACCGCGAAACAAATACCCTGCGCCGGCAAAATGACGGCCGTATTCACGCCGATGACGCGGCCATGCGAATCGATCAGCGGGCCGCCGCTGTTGCCGGGGTTGAGCGCTGCGTCGGTCTGGATTACATCGTCGATGAGCCGGCCGTTCTGGCTGCGCAGGGTACGGCCGAGAGCGCTGACCACGCCGGCCGTTACCGAATACTGAAAACCGTACGGATTGCCGATGGCAATAGCGATCTGGCCCACCTGGAGCCGGTCGCTGGCGCCGAATGCCACGCTGGCGAGGTTGTCGCCGTCGATTTTCACTACGGCGATATCCGTTGCGGGGTCGTCGCCGACAATACGTGCCATATAGGAGCGCCCGTCGGGCAGGCTGGCTTCAATCTGCGTAGCGCCATTCACCACGTGGCTGTTGGTCACCATATACCCGTCGCTGCTGATCAGGAAGCCGCTGCCGGTACCGGCGCCCTGCTGGTTGGGCGGGACGGGGCGGTTGCGCTGGCCCTGCGGCTGCGGTTTTTGTATTTTCAAATGGGCTACGGCATTGCTCACGCGCTGTGCTACCCGCACCACCGTTTGCGAATAGGCGTCGAGCAGGGATGCATCTTCGTCTGCGATCCTGCGTTTTTCTTCCGAAGCCACGCCGGCGGCACCTCCTTCCGTTGCAAGAAAACTAAGCATAGTATTACAAATTAAAAATGAACAGGAACACCCGGTATGTGCCGGGCAGGTAGCGAATGGGCAGGAGGTCGTTTCAAAAAGCAGTTTGTGCAGGCGAGAAGTGTGCCAAGTTGGGGTGGGGTGTCATTTTGGCATTTGTGGTTATTGGTTATTGGTTATTAGTTATTAGGGGTGGCTACGCCCGGCCTCCGTTAATAACCAAGGCCAAACTTTACCACACTAATAACCAATAACCAATAACCAATAACCAATAACCAATAACCCAAACCTACTTCACCCATTTCCCCAAATCCTCCCGCTGTATCGCAGCTGCCATCAGATCCGGAAAGAGGTCGGGCGTACAGGAAAACGCCGGAATATCCATTTCGGCGAATGCGGCGGCGTTTTCTTGGTCATAGGCAGGAGCGCCGTCGTCGCTGAGGGCGAGCAGAGCGATCATGGTGACGCCCGACAGGCGCAGTTCCGCCGCTTTTTTCAGCATTTCCATGCGGTTGCCGCCCTCGAAAAGGTCGCTGATGAGGATCAGGATGGTATCCTGCGGCGTGCGCACCAGCGTCTGCGCATACACGAGGGCTTTGTGGATATCCGTTCCGCCGCCCAGTTGGGTGCCAAACAGCAATTCCACAGGATCGTGGAGGTGTTCGCTGAGGTCGGCTACGGCCGTGTCGAAGACGACCACGTTGGTTTGCACGGACCGCACGGAGGCCAGGGCAGCGCCCAGAACGCCCGCAAATACCACGGAACTGGCCATGGAACCGCTTTGGTCGGTGAGCAGAATGATGTGTCGCAAAGCCTGGCCCCTGCGGCTGAAACCCACCAGCGTTTCCGGAATAATCGTGCGGTATTCCGGCTGGTAGTGCTTCATATTCTGGTGAATGGTGCGCCGCCAGTCGATCTCGCCGGGGCGCGGACGCCGGTTGCGGGTGTTGCGTTGCAGCGCGCGGTGCACAGCGGCACGCAGCGGATGATGGAGCCGTTTTTCGAGGTCCTGTACCACTTTTTTGATTACCAACCGCGCTGTGTCGCGGGTTTGAACGGGCAGCACCTTGTTCAGCGACAGCAGGGCTCCGACCAGGTGGATATCGGGTTCGACGGCGGCCAGCAATTCCGGCTCCAGCAGCATTTGCGTGAGCCCCAGGCGTTCAAGTGCATCGCGTTGCAGCACCTGCACCACCGGCGCGGGAAAATAACGGCGGATATCGCCCAGCCACCGGTTCACATTGGGCGACGAACTGCCCAGCCCGCCTTTGCGCTGCCCGCCGTACAAGGCTTCCAGCACATTGTCCATGCCGGTAGCGCCCGCGTCCAGCGGAACACTTTCTTCCGGGTCGGATTGTTTACCGAGGATCAGCCGCCAGCGTTCGAGGGGATCGATGTGTTGTTTGTTTTCCAAATGATATTTTGACCTTAGCCGATGTTCGAGTCTATTTTTTTGAAAAAACAAGAAATTGACGAATGGTTATTATATTTTAGCCGCCGCAAATCTTGCCGGAAAGCCAAAGTTAAAACATTTTATCACAAAGAAATTTACTTACACATGAATGCATTTCTATCCCTGGGTCGCTGGGTTTTTGCCTTGCCATTCGCCATTTTCGGCTTGTTCCACTTTATGAACGCCGACGCTATGGCAGATTACGTGGTGCCTACCTACATGCCCGCCAAGGCGATCTTCGTTTACCTTTCCGGTGCAGGCCTCATAGCGGCTACCGTGAGTATGCTGATTGGAAAATACGATAAACTGGCCACCACCCTGCTCGCAGTATTTCTGTTGCTGCTGGTCGTGCTGGTGCACCTGCCCGGCGCTATGAGCGGCGGAGAAGGCGCTCAGGCTTCCATGTCGATGCTGCTGAAAGACCTGGCTTTGGCAGGCGCGTCGATGATGTATGCGTTGAATTATGCGAAAGATAAAAGCATTGTAGGATAAAAAGAGGACTTCTGTGTTCGATATTCGGTGTTCTGTGTTCGATATTTTTTAAATTTTTAATATCGAACACCGAACACCGAATATCGAACATCCTCTCACATCCCCTTTATCTTCTGTTCAATATTCGTCGTCGAATACCCCTGCACGAACGGCAGGCTGCGTACCTGACCGCCGGCGGCGAGTACGAGGTCCGAACCGACGATCTGTTCGGGAAGCCAGTCGCCGCCTTTGACGAGGATGTCGGGGCGCACGAGGCGGATCAGTTCCAGCGGCGTGTCGTCCTCAAATACGACGACTGCGTCGATGACTTCGAGGGCGGCGAGCAGGTGGGTGCGGGTAAGTTCGTCGTTGATAGGGCGGTGCGGTCCTTTGAGCCGCGAAACGGAAGCCGCACTGTTGAGGCCTACTACCAGCCGTTCACCCAGGTCGCGGGCCGCAGAGAGGTAATGCAGGTGGCCGTAATGCAAAATATCGAAACAGCCGTTCGTAAAAACGATGCGGTTTCCGGCAGCCCGCCATGCATCGGCAGTGGCTGCGATTTGTTCCCACGACTGTATTTTTTGTTCAATCTGCTCGAACCGGGTCATCTTTTCTTTTATTGATAACAGGTAACAACTGCAGGGCGAGTGTGCCCGCAATGAGGTTGTAAAAAATCTGAATGGCGAAAAACGCGATATTGGCGTACGACAGGGCATCGCTGCCGTTTACGCCGTACAAAGCAAGTCCCATGATACACAGGGCGTGGTAGGTGCCCATACCGCCGGGAGAAGGGATCAGGAAGCCCAGCGTGCCGAACACGAAGATCATCAGTGCCGCACTGCCGCCCAGGTGCGCCGTCGGCGGGAACGACTGCAAATTGAAATAGCATTGCAGGTAAAACATTACCCAGATGCCGCCGGAGTACAACAGGAACAGGCCCGGCTTTTTCAGTTTCAGGATGCTGCGCAAACCGTCCCAGAAACCCTGCAGCATGCCGAGCATCTTTTTCACCAGCGCTACTTCCATCAGTTTTTCCCGGAAAAAAAAGAATGCCATAATGGCGGCGGCAAACAGCAGCAGGAGTACCAGTGTAACGGGCGACTGCCACAACGGCGTGTCGGCCACGGCCGCGGCGCCCGGTTTCGGCTGGCGAAGGAAATGCAGCAGCGTATCGCCCTCCAGCAAAAACGCCAGGCCGACCACTGCGGCCAGGCATACTACGTCCATCAGGCGGTCGATGACCAGCGTGCCTACCACTTTTTCGAGCGGCAGCCGCTCGTAGCGCGCCAGCGAACCGGCCCGTATTACTTCGCCCATACGCGGGAAGCCCAGGTTTGCAAAATAACCCAGTAAAATAGTCAGTAAAGAGTTGCTGAATTTCACCCGGTAGCCCATCGGCTCCAGTAACATCTGCCAGCGCAGGGCGCGGAATATATTACTCAGCGTAAAGGCCACAATCACCGCCAGCAGCCAGCCCAGGTGTACGGTAGAAAAATCGTGCAGCAATTTATCGGTCATGCTGCACTGCTCCGGCGGAACGCCGTCGAGGCGGCATTGTTCCTGAAAGGCGGTGCGCTGACTACGGAAAACAAGGTACATAATACCGACCCCGATACCGAGGAACAGGAAGAATTGTAGTACTTTTTTCAAGGTATAAAACGGAAGTTGGACAGGGCCCTGTGGCAGGTACAAAAGAAAAGCCGCCGAAGTACTTACGCACCACGACGGCTAATAAACCCCAAAAAACCAAATGAAAACTGGGACATAGGTACGACGACTTTCGGAATCATGCAAGTATTTTTCGATCAGATTTTTTTGACGGTTTTTGTGCAACAATTTCCAGGGCCTTTTTCGGGTAAAACTCCTGATTGTCAAAGAGTTGATTTCCAATTATTTGTAAAAAGACCTCGCTCATAACACTAAAAATATGCGCCATTCGTGGGGTCGATTTTTTTTGAACGGGGCCGAATTTTTTTTCCGGATTCAGGGGCGCGAACCACCTGACAATATGCTGCGGACACGGCCTCACCGGGCTTCGGCCGGTCCTCGCATCAGAGCGCACCCAGCCCCTGGAGGATCAAACCCAGCGCCTGCGCATCAGCCGCCAGCCAGGTAGCGCCGGCCTCCGAAAGGCGTTCGCCATGCCCGTCGTGTATGTGCGCCGCACCGAGAAAACCGACCACCCGCAAACCCGCTTCCCGGGCCGCCGCTACCCCTGTCGGACTGTCTTCCACAGCCATCGTTTCGGAGGCATGGAGTTGCAGTTCTTCCAGCGCATGTCGGTAAACATCGGGGTGCGGCTTGGGACGCGCCACGTGTTCGGCAGAAAAAATGCGGCCATCCAGCGCGTCGTGCAGACCCACGTGCTCCAGGCATCGCACCACATGCCGCACACTGCCGTTGGACACCATACTTTTCGGTACGCGCACTCCCCGGAAGATGGCTTCCATGCCCGGGATAATGCACAGGTGCCGCTCGAAACCTTCGACATGCAGCGCCCGCAGCCGGTCGAAATAATCGGCGCCTACTTCCACACCATGTTCTTCCTTGATGATCGCCAGGATGTCGCGTTCCAGCAAACCCGGAAAACGCCGGCTGTATTCCTGCTCGCTCATGCGGAAGCCGTATGGCTCCAGCAGGCTCAGGGTGGCGCGTACGGCAATGATCTCTGAATCGACGATGGTGCCGTCGTTGTCGAATAATATGTGTTTCAGCATGTGTAGTGCGAAGTCGTCGGTGCGAAGTGCGAAGTCGGGT
>JAKQJD010000263.1 GCA_029561355.1 Bacteroidota bacterium
ATCTGGTTTTATATCGCAACCTGGGTGACCGTCGCTGTGCTGCACATTGTGCGCAGTATCGAATTGCCGGTGTCTTTAACCCAGAGTTATCCTTTGTTTTCAGGTGTGCAGGATGCGCTCGTTCAGTGGTGGTATGGCCACAATGCGGTGGCGTTCTTCCTGACAACGCCATACCTCGGCATGATGTACTACTTCCTGCCGAAGGCTGCCAACCGCCCCGTGTATTCTTACAAGCTGTCGATCGTCCACTTCTGGGCGCTGATCTTCATCTATATCTGGGCCGGACCGCACCACTTGCTGTATTCTTCCCTGCCCGACTGGGTGCAGTCGCTGGGTACCGTGTTCTCCATCATGCTGATCGCTCCATCGTGGGGTGGTATGCTGAACGGTCTGCTCACGTTGCGTGGCGCATGGGACCGCGTACGGCAGGATCCTGTTTTGAAATTCATGGTGGTAGCCGTCACCGCTTACGGTATGGCTACTTTTGAAGGCCCGATGCTTTCCATAAAATCGTTTAATGCCATCAGTCACTTCACCGACTGGACAATCGCACACGTACACGTTGGCGCTTTGGGCTGGAACGGTTTCCTGACATTCGGTGTCCTGTACTGGCTGTGGCCGCGTATGTACCGCACATCGCTTTTCTCCACCAAACTCGCCAACACACATTTCTGGCTGGGTACGCTGGGTATCGCCATCTATGCCATCCCGTTGTACTGGGCCGGCTGGACGCAAGCGCTGATGTGGAAAGAATTTACGCCGGAAGGAACCCTGGCATGGGGTAATTTCCTGGATACCGTGAAACAAATCCTCCCGATGTACGCCATGCGTGCGGTAGGCGGAACCCTCTACTTCGTAGGTGTGATCCTGGGTGTTTATAACCTGTTCAAAACTGCCGGTCAGGGCTCTTTCCTGGCCAACGAAGATGCAGAAGCACCCGCCCGCGAAAAACGCCCTGCAACTGCAGCCGGCGACTACTGGCACCGCTGGATTGAAAGCCGCCCGATGCAAATGTTGCTGTTCAGCACCATCCTGATCGCTATCGGTGGTATCGTTCAAATCCTTCCGATGGTATTCATCGAAAGTCAGGTACCGAAAATTTCTACCGTCAAACCATACACTCCGCTGGAACTGGCTGGTCGCGACATTTACATCAGTGAAGGTTGTGTAGGTTGCCACTCCCAACAGATTCGTCCTTTCAGAAGTGAAACGGAACGTTACGGAGAGTACTCCAAATCTGGCGAATTTATCTACGACCGTCCTTTCCTGTGGGGAAGTAAACGGACCGGTCCGGATCTGATGCGCGAAGGCGCCAAATATCCTGACAGCTGGCACTACAACCACATGATGGATCCTACTACCATGTCGCCCGGCTCGATCATGCCTGCATATCCGCACCTGCTGGAAGAACCGCTCGATTTGAGTTCTCTGCCAGGCAAGATTACGGCGCTGCGCACTTTGGGTACGCCATATCCGCGTGATTTTGAAAAATACGCGATCGCAAATGCACAGGAACAGGCGCAAAAAGTTGCGTCCAACCTGGCAACGCAGGGTATCAAGGACCAGGGCATCGAAAGCAAAAAAATCGCTGCCGTCATTGCTTACCTCCAGCGTCTCGGCACCGATATCAAAGTGCAGCCTGCGGCTGAAAAATAATCGTTGAAGAGGGATTATGTGGTTTATGGGTTTATAGTTTATGGGTTTATGAGTTTATGGGTTGACAATTCCAATGTTATCAGGAGCCAACTTCTTAAACAATATAAACTATAAACTCATAAACTCATAAACTATAAACTCTTAAACCACACAATCCCTCTTCAAGCCCATTCAACTGAATCATACAAAATCTAACAACATGTACAAATATCTCCTGCAATCAGTCGACGGCATTCAGTGGTTCGCCATCAGCACCCTGCTGATCTTTTTCGGCACTTTCTGCGTGGCTTCCATACGGGCTTTTATTGCCCGGAAAGAAGAAATGCAGTACATGGCTAACCTGCCTTTGGAAGACTAATTTCATGACTATCAATATTTTGAAAAATGAAATCTAAACAATATCTGACCGCGCTTCTGACGCTTTTTGTGGCTGCAGAAGGTTTCAGCCAGGCGGCGCCCGCAGCAACGCCTGAAGCGGCCACTCAACAACTCCCTGATATCATGACCTGGGTATTAGGCATTGCCTGCGGCGTTCTATTTATCGTCGCCATGATCTATATCATCAAGGTCAATCAGTTCCTGTACAAACGCGTCGTCGCGCTGGAAGCGCAAAAGAGTGGCGCCGTTCTGCCGGACGGTTCTCCTGCAGTGAGCATGGCGCCCGCGGGCGACGATTTCTGGACACGTATGCGCAAAAAATACTGGGGAGATGCCGTGCCAATCGAGAAAGAGGCCGACATTATGCTCAAACACCCGCATGACGGCATTTACGAACTCGATAACCGTCTGCCACCGTGGTGGATCAACATGTTCATTCTGACCATCATCTGGGCAGTGGGTTACATGTACTACTACCACTTCGGCGGAAACGGTCCTTCTCAAAAAGAAGAATACCAGCAGGAAATGGAAACTGCCAAAAAACAGATCGCCGTTGCGCTTGCAGGTAAAGCGAATGCAGTGGACGAATCCAATGTGACGGTTCTCACAGAAAGCGGCGCGATCGGCGAAGGCGAACTGATTTTCAAAAATACCTGTGCAGCCTGTCACGGACAATTGGGAGAAGGCGGCGTAGGCCCCAACTTTACCGACGAATACTGGCTGCACGGCGGCGGTGTCAAGAATATCTTCAAAACGATCAAATACGGCGTGCCTGAAAAAGGTATGATCTCGTGGCAGTCGCAACTCAAACCTTCGGATATCCAAAAGGTATCGAGTTATATTCTGACCCTGAAAGGCACCAACCCTCCCAATCCGAAAGCGCCGCAAGGTGTAATCTGGAAAGAAGAAGGCGCTGCACAGGATACTACCGCTACCGGCGCAACAACGCCCGGGAAATAGCGGAGAGAGAAGACTATTTATCTGACATATTTTAAATGGTTTCCATGGGCCGGGCGCTTTTGCGTCCGGCCCACTTTTGTTTTAACAAAAGTCACCCATGGGTATGACGCACGTCATTCTACCGGCCCTTCATTTGGCCGGAACTTGCACCTTAAATTAACTCCTGCATCACATAATTACAAAAAATATGTCATCCGAACACACAGAGCCATTCATGGAAGACGGTGAAAGTTACCGCGACCACATCGCAACAGTCGATCAATCGGGTAAAAGGATATGGCTTTATCCGAAAAAGCCTTCGGGTAAATTTTACAATGCGCGGACCTGGGTGAGCTTTATTTTTCTGGTCATATTTCTGAGTATGCCGTTCATCCGGGTTGATGGCGAACAGTTTCTGCTGTTGAATGTGCTGGAACGGAAATTCGTTTTGTTCGGATTGTTGTTCACGCCGCAGGACTTTCATTTGTTCGTGCTGGCCATGCTCACGTTCCTGGTATTCATCATCCTGTTTACGGTGGTGTTCGGACGCCTGTTCTGCGGATGGGTTTGCCCGCAAACAGTATTCATGGAAATGATTTTCCGGAAAATTGAATACTGGATCGAGGGAAACTCCGGTGAACAGAGAAAACTGGACAACGGTCCCTGGACTGCCGAAAAAATCCGCAAAAAGACCATTAAACACGTCGTTTTTTTTAGTATTTCGGTCATTGTTTCCAACTACTTTCTCGCTTACATCATTGGAACTGATAAGGTATTAAAAATTATTCAGGAGCCTGTCGGACAGAACTTCAGCGGCTTTATTGCGATGCTTATTTTTTCGGGCCTTTTTTACGGGGTGTTTGCCCGGCTGCGCGAACAGGTTTGTACTACGATCTGTCCTTACGGCCGGCTCCAGAGCGTGCTGCTCGTGAAAGAATCCATGGTGGTCGTGTACGACCACTTACGTGGAGAGCCGCGTGGAAAACTGAAAAAAAATACCGCACCCTCAACCACTGTTCCAGAATACTCAGAAGTTGCTTCCGGCAGCCCTGCAGAGGCAATCAGGCAGGCAGTAGGCAGCGCGCATGAAGAAATCAAACGCACCGCCGTTTTGGGTGATTGCATTGATTGCAACCTTTGCGTTGCCGTATGCCCCACCGGGATCGATATTCGCAACGGTACGCAACTGGAATGTACCAACTGCACCGCCTGCATCGATGCCTGCGACGAAGTGATGGTGAAAGTAAAAAGACCGAAAGGTCTGGTACGCTTCGATTCCATGACCGGTGTAGAAGCCGGCAAACGAAAAATATTCACCACCCGCGTGTACGCATATACGGCCGTGCTGGCTGCCTTGCTGGCGCTGGACATATTTTTGCTCACACGTCGTGGCGACATCGAATCGATCATCTTACGCTCGCCCGGACAATTGTATCAGCAAAAAGACGAGACGCACCTCACTAACCTGTACACTTTTATTCTCATCAATAAATCCACCAAAGAGCTGCCCATAACCATGCAACTCGCTACACCGGGCGGCCAGATCACCATGATCGGCAAAGCGCCTGGCAGCATCCCGAAAGGTGGAAAAGTGGAAGGAGCATTTTTCGTTGAAATGCCGACTGAACTCTTGGCAAGCCGGAAAACCCCTCTTGTAATCGATATCTTTTCCAACGGGAAAAAAATTGATGAGGTGGATACCAATTTTATGGGGCCGGGGAAATAAGTCTTGTTAGTGCGAAGTCGTCAGTGCGAAGTCGTCAGTGCGAAGTCGTCAGTGCGAAGTCGTCAGTGCGAAGTGCGAAGTCGTCATGCGAATCATGGTTTAATATGATAAAAAAACTCATTGCATATGAAATTCTCCTGGGGTACCGGTATTGCACTGGTTTACGTCGTTTTCGCCACCTTTTTGATTGGCATGGTCATCCGTTCGCATCACTACGATCCGGGATTGATGGATAAAGATTATTACGACCTCGACCTGAACTATCAGGCACGTCTGGTAAAGAAGCAAAATACCGGCCTACTGACAACGCTTCCTTCGGTACAATTCGATGTGGATGCAAAATCTGTACAGGTTTCATTTCCTGCCGATATGCCGGGCGCCACCGGAACAGCCAAATGTTACCGCTCCGCTACCACGCAAGAGGATTTTATTTCCAAAATCGAGCACAGCAATAACCTGCGTATTCCTGCCGATAAACTGACGCCCGGCCGCTGGCACATCGAACTCGATTGGGAAGCGAACGGAAAGCCCTATTTTTACGAAACGACCTTTATCGTCCCCAATGCCTGATGCTCACTCCTCTTTTACTCGGTCTCGCCGGAAGCCTGCACTGCATCGGCATGTGCGGCCCCCTGATGCTGGCAATTCCCTTGCCCGCATCTGAACGACGGGTAGTGCTGGCGCAAATGATGCTGTACCATGCCGGGCGCATTCTCAGTTACTCGGCACTGGGCATACTTTTCGGTTTTTTGGGTAAAGGCATCGCCATTGCAGGGTTTCAGCAGGCGTTATCGCTGGTGTCGGGTGTTTTTATTATAGCCATGGCGTTTGTGGCCTGGCGTTTCGAGCACCTCGTTACGGCGTTGCCCGGTTTCGGCGCATTCACACGAGCCATTCAGCACAAACTGGGCGTACTGCTGCGCGCGCATAACCGAAGTGCCACTTTTTCCATTGGTATGCTCAACGGTTTGCTTCCCTGCGGCATGGTGTATGCTGCACTGGCGGGTGCCATTTCAACTACCAACAGCGTTGAAGGCGGCATTTTTATGGCTTTTTTCGGACTCGGAACACTCCCGCTTTTACTGACGGCAACTGTAGCCGGCCGGTCTTTCGGTTTTTCCCTGCGCGCAAAAATCAAGGTCGTACAACCGATTCTGCTTACCTTGGCGGGCCTGCTGCTGTTGCAGCGCGGCCTGCACCTCGATCTCTCCCTTTTTGAGTCGGCAGTGCCCAAAGCGGGGTACGAATGCCATTAATCCCTGATTAAATAGCAAAAAATGATGATTCAGAAATACACGTTTTAATTTTATCTGCTTTTTGACTTCTGTTTTTTGCTTGTTAATTTAATCTATAAAATGTCATCACCACTCACCCTCATTTCCGATCATCCCGGAAAAAAATCGGACATCACGCTTTATATGAAACGCGATGACCTGCTGCACCCGGTTGTGCAGGGCAACAAATGGCGCAAACTGGAACCCCTCGTAGCATCGTTGCAGCAGGGAAAATACCAGGGCATCCTCACTTTCGGCGGGCCGTTTTCCAACCATATTCATGCGGTGGCATCGGCAGGCCGGCATTTCGGTTTCCCCACGGCCGCTATCATACGCGGTTCGTCCGTAGATGTACAGAACCCCACCCTGGCACATGCACAAGCATGTGGAATGCAACTGATTCCGATCTCTAAAAAGGAATACGACGCCGGAAATTCCAGTGAAGAAGTGAAAGCAATTCTGGACCAATACGCTGGACATTACCACTTGCCGGAAGGAGGCGCTACCCGGGAAGCGATGCTGAATTGTGCAAAAATATCGGCGGAAATTCTGGAACAAACCCCCGGTATTCCAGCGGCGCAACGATTCGTTGCGGTACCCGCAGGTACAGGTTCTACAGCAGCGGGCGTAGTAGGCGGGCTCGGCGATCAGGGAACCGTACTGGTTTTCCCGGCCGCCAATTACGGCATCAGTGAAGAACGAATCCGGTCGGGCGTCGAAATGGCGTTCGGGAAAACATGCCCGCCTTTTCAGTGCCAAAACGGATACACTTTCGGGCATTTCGCCTCCTTTTCCCCCGAGCTGATTGAGTTGACCCGTGAATTTCTTTCACAAACCGGCATCCTGCTCGATCCCGTTTACACCTCGAAAATGATATGGGGTTTGTTCGACCTGCTGGAACACGGCCATTTCCCGGAAGGCGCAGTCATAACGGCCGTGCATACGGGAGGGCTACAGGGATGGGACGGATTCAAACAGCGTTTCGGAGTAAATATCTACGAATCCCTCGCATGAAAAAAGAGGAAATCACCATCGTACTGCGTCGTCATTTCCCTGCTTTCAACCATCCGGATCTCAATGAAAGTATCACCGGTAATGCGGTTTTTATGAAAATACCTGCCGGACAGGTACTGATGCATTCGGGCGATGCCATTCATCTGATTCCACTCGTAGTGAAAGGTTCTATTAAAGTAGTGCGCGACGACGCTGCCGGGCACGAAGTACTGCTCTACTACATTCAGCCCGGCGAAAGTTGCGCACTCACGCTGTCATCCGCCCTCAAACAGGAAAAAAGCCGGGTAAAAGCCGTGGCGCAACAGGAAACCGAAGTAATCGGCATCCCCAGCGAACTGGCTTATGTGCTGGGCAGAAAATACCCGGGCTGGTTCGATTTCGTGCTCGACTCTTATTCCCTGCGTTTTCAGGAACTGCTCGACGTGGTCGACGAGATCAGTTTTTCCAGCCTCGACGAACGTCTGCTCAAGTACCTGGCGGAAAAATCGGATATGCTGAATACGGTCGTCCTACATTTGTCGCACCAGGAAATTGCCGACGACCTCGGCACGGCACGTGCTGTCGCATCCCGACTCCTCAAACAAATGGAACGCCGCGGCATGATCCAGTTGTTGCGCGGGCGTATCAGAATTCTTTCACTTGTGCTACCCAGGTAGCAAAGCGGCGAGCGGGAACCCGCGAAATTTGTACCATCAATCAACAACAGATGTACAAATCAAAATTCGCCCGTTTCGCACTCGTTTGCCTGCTCTGTGTGGGCATTGCGGCGGCCGTGGCGGTTCTGATCCGTTTTTTCCACTCTTAAATTCTTGATTCCATGAAAAACAATATGGGTTCTACCGACAAAATTATCCGCATCGTGCTTGCACTGGTATTTGCGGCACTGTATTTCACAGGTACCGTAACCGGCCTGGCAGGCACCATTTTGCTGGTACTCGGCGCAGTGTTCGTACTGACCAGCCTGGTGAGTTTTTGCCCTTTGTATGCTATTGTGGGGGTTTCGACCTGCCCGAGGAAGTGAGTGGATTGAACAGGATTGGCAGGATGCTCCGTAAACCTTTCAGGGTTTCTGAAATGGCAAAGCCAAAAGCGGTTTTCCATTCACAATTATCTCAGGTTTACTGAGCATCCTGCTAATCGTTTTTAATCCATTTAATCCTGTTCAGAAAACTCTCGTAAACCCCGCATAGCCGTTTCCCGCACTTTTTTCTGTAAAAAAGGCGTCCAGCCCAGCAACAGCCCGGAAAATCCGAAGGCCTGCCGTGCCCAGCGGTAAAAATTAAACGTATCGCGGTGCGACCAGATCTTTCCGTCGCGAAAAATGAATTCGGCATGAATCACGTTGTGCACTTTTCTGCCCGAGCGGGAGAAAGTGTACCAGGCTTCCCAGTCCGCGGAGCCGGTCTGGTCATCTGCAATGATATTGGAAAAAGTCAATTTCAGGTCCTTCCCACGCAGGCAAAGCATTTTCCACATGGCGGGCACTTCTTTACCGCGGAGGTCGAACGCCTCGTCCAGAAAGGTGGCTTCCGGGTGATAACAGGAGCCCATGGTTTCGTAGTCCTTGCGGGAAAACGCTTCGTAAAACTGTTGGAGGAGTTTTTGATTCGGGTGCATAACATCTGGTTTAAGCGCCCAATATCGTATTTTCTCGGGTTTATACCATCGCTTTCAAGGCCTGCCGGTTGATTTTTCCCGTATCATTTTTGGGCAGCGCAGAAATAAAAGAAACGGTTTTAGGGATTTTAAAACGTGCCAGCCGGGTGCCGCAAAATTCCAGCAAAGCCGCTTCGGTAGCCGTTTCACCGCTGCGCAGCACCACAAATGCGCGCCCCACTTCGCCCCATTTCGGATCGGGAACAGCCACGACGGATGCTTCCGCTACCGCCGGATGCGTGATCATAACACGTTCTATTTCAGCAGGATACACGTTTTCTCCGCCGGAAATAAACATGTTTTTGATGCGATCCACCACATAGATGTACTGCTCTTCATCCTGCCGTACCATATCGCCGGTGTGAAACCAGCCGTCTTCCAGCGCCTTGCGGGTGGCATCGCGGTTGCGCCAGTAGCCGGGCGTCACCATGGGTCCGCGCAACAGCAATTCGCCGGGTTGGTTGGGCGCACAGGTTTGCCCGTGCTCGTCGACAATCCGGATATCGACGTAAAAATTGGGCCGGCCGATGGAGCCGCGCTTGCGCACCGCGTCGCTTTGATGCAGGGAAGTCAGATTGGGACCCACCTCCGTCATGCCGTAACCCTGGCGGATAAGCACGCCTTTTTCATGCCATTTTTCAATGAGCGGCACCGGCATGGGTTCGCCGCCGACAATGATGTAATGCAGCGACGACAAATCTGTCTGTTCAAATCCCGGCTCGTCGGCCAGCATTTTCAGCATCGTAGGTACGCCCATAAACAAGGTTGTCTGCTCGCTTTGCAACAGTTGCAGCACGGCGGCCGGTTCGAATTTTTTCAGCAGGCAGGTATAGCCGCCGTGGTGAAAAAAGGGCGTCGTCAGCACGTTCCAGCCGCCGGTATGAAAGGGCGGCATCACGTTGATGGTACGACTTTCCGTATTGACAATCAATGACATAGCCGTATTGATGCTGTTCCAGAACAACATCTTGTGCGTATACAAAGCGCCTTTCGGAAAACCGGTGGTACCGGAAGTGTACAGGATAAAAACGGGGTCGTTTTCCCGGATGTTTGCCTGCGGGAAATGGGCATCGAGATCGGTCGGGATGGCCTTATCACAAAATGCCGTCAGCGCATCGAGCGACCAGCGGCGGCGAATTTTATGGTAATAAGAGGACGCCTCCAGCAGGTGCTGAAATTTCGGTTCGCCGATCACCAGTTTGGGTTTGGCATCGAGCAACAGGAAATCGATTTCCGAAGCGGACAGCCGGTAATTCAGCGGCACCAGGATACAACCGGTTTTTTGAGCCATGGAAAACAACACGATGTATTCCAGACAGTTTTCCGCCAGCACGGCTATACGATCGCCGCGTTTTATCCTGTAATCGGCCGTCATCTTGTGGGCCAGCCGGTTGGCCAGCCGGTTCAGTTCGCCGAACGTCAGCGTCTGGCCGGATTCAAATTCTTTAAACGCAATTTTATCGGGGCTGTACAGCGCCCATTTGGAAGCCCAATCCATGTGTTGGTGTTTTGAGACTATGATTTTAATATGATTTATTTGACTATCCGGCTTCAGGAACCGTATAAGTCATCCGATGACTTGGAGTCATCGGATGACTTATAAGGTTTCTGAAGCCGGATAGTCGTTGATTTATTTGATTGCCATGATTATGATCTTTAGTATTCATGGCAATCATATAAATCATATTAAATCATAGCCAGACAAGTGGCCGTCAGGCCACCAAAGATCAATTTTAATCCGCATAATCCGCTAAATCAGCCCCCATCCATCCCCCTCTCAGATCCGGAAAGCCGCCGCCGCAAAAGCCAGCCCCCCACCCGATCCGATAAAAAACACGGTATCGCCGGGTTTTACCAGGCCTTTTTCCCAGGCATCGTTGAACGCCATGGGAATGCAGGCAGAGCCGGTGTAGCCATATTCCTGCATGATGGTGTGTCCTTTTTCGTGCGGTAAATTAAGGCGGTCCAGTGTTTCCCAAATGGCGTTGATGTTGATTTGGGTAATAAAGAACTGATCTACTTCCTTGAGGTCGATTCCGCTGCGTTCACTGAGTTCGATCGCCATACGCGACCAGATTTCCGGGTTCAGTTCCTTGGGGAATTTGCGGACAAACTGCAACTGATGCCCGCGGTTTTCCAGCACGTTTGCATCCACGGGCTGGTGCGTGCCTCCGGCATAAATGCCCATCCATTCGTGGTATTCACCGTGGGTAAGCAGGCGACTGGCCAAGAACCCTTTCCCTGTTTCACGGGGAGCAGCGCCCAGTACGACCGCTCCGGCGCCGTCGGCAAAAAGGGTGACGGTTTTTTTATCCGTTTTATTCAGGTATTTGCTCATGGCATACGCGCCTACCACCAGCACGCGCTGGTACTGAGGGTCGGCCTGAATGTATTTGGAAGCAGTGTCCAGCGCAGTCACAAAACCCGCGCAGGCAGTATTGAGGTCGAATGTACCGGCCCTGGTTGCGCCCAGGCGGTACTGGAGCACGGCGGCAGTGGAAGGAGAAATGTATTCCGGCGTATCCGTGGCTACGATGATCAGGTCCAGATCGGCAGCAGCCACACCTGCGCGTTCGAGTGCCTGCAGGGCCGCTTTTTCAGCCAGATCGGCCGTACTTTCATCGTCGGCGCACCAATGGCGCCGGTGGATGTGTACATTTTCACTCAACCAGGCGCCCACGTCTTCTCCCAGCAGGTCATTAAAATATTGATTGTCCAGCACGAGAGCCGGCGCATAGGCTCCGACGGACAGGATATTGGCGTTTTGCATAAAAGAAAGTAAAATGGAAGGTCGGGCCAACGGGACCGAGCGGTTTTTACCGCCGGCACAACCGCTGGCCCGAAACTTCCGAACACGATTATTGCATGAAGTTCCTGGAGGCTAAAAAGCCCCTTATTTTTTGCGACCCAAAGCAGGCAGGTCCACTTTCAACTCGACGGAGTACAAGCGCGAAATGGCAGGCGATGCGACAAACTCGCGCACTTCCGAACCGAGCAGGTTCACCACCTGACCCGACAACGTGAAGTGTTTGCCGAATTTATATCCCAGCGCCAGGTCCACGTTGAAGAATCCACCCAGCGGGCCGTTGTTGAAGGAGGTGCCTACCCGTTTGCCTTCGATTACCTGGTTGCCGCCGTAAATCAGGTCCGTATTGGTAGCAGCCGCTACGTTGATACCGGAGAAGAAATCGTACTGCTGCACATACCGGCCGAAGAGCGAGCCGAACAGGCGTTTGCTGCTGTAATTCAGTCCTACACCGAGTTTGTTGGCAGGCGTATTGATCGGCAGGTCGTTTTCATTCACTTTACCGTCTTTGTTACCGTCGTTGGCCAGATCGCTATCGTCGATGTCGTATCCGAACCAGGAGTAATTGATCACGGCACTGAGTTTTTTGCTGAACGCATAATTCAACGAGGCATCGAAACCGTAGGTGTTTACCTGGCCGAAGTTGACGTAACTCAGCGCGATGTCGGCGCCTTTATCTCCGTTCGGTAGCGTGGTGGTGGCTGTCAGTTCGGAAATCGGCTGGTCGCCGCGTTTGGTGGCGTATCCGCGGATTTGCGGAATATTCGGCGTGGCAGGGTTGTTGTCGTGGTCGAACGAGCCGCGCTCCGGCGCAATATTGATGGAAGGGCTGAGGAAATCCTGTGAGGCATTGTAATAAGCATTGGCATCCAGGAAAAACTTGCTGCCGAACAGGCCTTTATAGCCGATTTCGACGGTCTGGATTTTTTCCACTTTCAGCGGCGCCACTTCGTAGGTGCCTGCTACGGTTTGTGTAGCCTGATCGATTTCCGTCACGGTAAATCCTTCGCCGTTGCCGAGCAGCAGGCCGCCGAAAATATTGGCCGACAGGTTGAGAATGGTCGGCGCAGCGATACCCTTTCCGTACGTGATACGTGCAGAACCTTTGTCGGTCGTGTATACCAGCGCCGCTTTCGGGATGAAGTTGAAGCCGTACAGGTCATGGTTGTCGGCACGGGCAGCCACGACGGCGCGGATTTTACCGAATTTGCGTTCGAGTTGCGCATAACCACCCATCTGGCCGATGGTGATGTCTTCTCCTTTATCCAGCAAATAGGTGTTGAAACTTTGCGCTACGTCCTGCTGGTACTGGCCGCCAACGATGACGTCGAATAATTTGCCGACGGAGTTATTGTACTGCAACTCCGCATTCAGGCGGCGGGATTGGTCCTGAAACAATGCGCCACGTGGCAAATCAACAAACGACTGGGTGGCCGCATTGTAAAAATTGAAAGAAGAAATGGATTTGGCGCGGGCAGTGGCCTCATCCACACCGGCGTTTTTGTACGACCAGTAATTGAGCGTGCGGCGGTTCATGGCATATGTCGAGTCCGTGCTGCTCCAGGTGTTGTACAGGTTGGCATATACGTGCGGCGACACGTAGCGCACCTGGCCCCAACTTACTTTCCAGTCGCGGATCTGGTTACGGCCGGCATTGGTGTTACCGATGTTGTTGCTGTTGCTGGCTCCGTAGCCTACGATGATGTCGGCTTTGGGCGCTACCTTGAAATACAGGCCCGCTTCACCGCGGGCGGAGTTGAACTCGCGGTTGAGCAGGTATTCCGGGTATTTGGCAAATTCCACACCGCCGGCAACGCTGTACACAGTATCCGTAAAGTCGAATTCTTCACCCTTGGTGTATTCGCCGCTGATTTTGAATGCGAACCAGTCGTTCACCTGGGTAGCATGTCGCAGGCGGGCCGTCAGAACGCTCTGGTTTCCGGCGCCGAGGGCAACGGTGGTGCCCTGGTATTTACGTGGGTCTTTGGTGAGCGTGTTTAATAGCCCGTTGTGCGCATTGGGGCCGTAAAGGGCCGAGGACGGGCCGAGGATCACCTCGATTCGCTCGATATCTTCCTTCACGGTGGTGCTCAGGGCGCCCAGCGGCAAACCTGTTGCGATCAGAGAGGACAGGCGACCGTCGTTGATTTGCAGGTTTTTTGGATTAAAAGCACTGTTGAAACCGCGGGCGTTGATGCCGATGCCCAGTACGCCGGCACGCACGTAATCCACGCCGCGCTGGCGGCCGAGCAATTCCGCTACATTGAAAGAAGGCAGTTCGCTGATGGCCTGCGCACTTACCACGGAAATGGTAGCCGGCGCGTTGGTCAGTTTTTCCGCACGGCGGGAGGCAGTGACAACCACTTCCTCACCCTGAAACGACGTGGTTTCCATCGCCACGTCGAGCGTTGTGGGCTGGCCGGCAGTAATCGTTACCGTCTGGGTAGCGGTTTTATACCCCAGATACGAAACGATAATGGTGCGTTCTCCCGCCGGAATTTCGAGCGAAAACACGCCCGCAGCATTGGTGTAAGCGCCCGCAGCGGCGCCTTCCAGCAGCACGCTGGCGCGAAGAAGCGGCTCGCCGGTATCGGCGTCCGTAATTTTACCGGTCACCGTGCCGCGCTGGGCAAAAACAGTGCAGGAGGCAAAAAGCAGGAATAGAAAGGTAATGAGTTGCTTCATGGTTAAGAATAAGTTTTGTTGAATGCTGAGTAAGTGCGAAGTCGTTGTAAGTGCGAAGTGCGAAGTCGACAGTGCGAAGTCGTGGTTAGTGCGAAGTGCGAAGTGCGAAGTGCGAAGTGCGAAGTCGGCAGTGCGAAGTCGTGATTAGTGCGAAGTGGATAAGTGGGTTTTATTTCAAAAAGTCTTGTATTTCCTGGTTGACGGCTTCCGCCGCCTCCCATTGCACGAAATGGCCGGCCTGGGGCATCATTTTCAGTTTGCTGTCTGGCAGTTGAGCCTGGCCTGAATCGGCTACTTGCCGGGTTGTCAAACCCTTGTGCAGCAACTGATTGGGTATGAGGTAGTCATTTTCTCCGTACACCACGAGCACCGGAACTTTGATCTCTTTCAACCGCTCGTACACTGGCTCCTGAAGCATGCCCATGACGCATTGGGGGATCATGCGGCAATACGGATCGTAGTCTTCGGACGCGCGCAGGGCCATACGATCGTCGATCATAAATTCCGCATCTTCGGGGAAGTGGAAAAAATTGATCGCGAAGTTTTTGCGGATCTGCTCCGGTGGTGTGGCTTTCAGCAGTTCCGGCGTGTACACCATACGGAACCAGGCACGTTCCTGTTCGGTAAATGTTTCGAAACCCGCCGGCGCCAGCAGCACCAGTTTTTCCCATCGGCCGCTGTCCTGCAACGCGCAGTGCAGGGCGATCTGGCTTCCCATGGAATGGCCCACCAACACCACTTTTTTCAAATGCAGAGCGTCGGCAAATTCCCGGATGGTGTGGGCGAAAAACGTCATATCGTAGGCATAACTGCCTTTTTGCGAGGCGCCGTAGCCCGGCAAATCGGGCGCCAGGCAGCGGAAGTGCTGCGATAATGCAGCGGTGTTTTTCCGCCAGGCCTTGTGGTTACTGCCCAGTCCGTGCAGGAAAATCAAAGCCGTTTCCCCGGCGCCTTCATCATTGTAAGCCAGCCTTATTCCGGAGGGTAGTTGGATAAAATGCAGGCTATCATTTTGCATAAACGATTGATTTTGAAGGTCTTTTCCAAAATTTGAAAAAGAGCATACCATAAAAAATGCCATCAGCAGCCAGCGGCCCGAAGACTTGTCCGTTTTCATACTTCCAGTTTTTTGAATGAAACATAAAGCAATAGTCCGACGCTTACGGATGCCAGAATGGCGTAGGTGGCTGCCACCGCCGGGTTGCGCACAGGCCCTTGCAGGTATTCTGTCACGCCGCCGTAGTAAGTGCCGAAATGAACGAGTATAGCCGTGATGGAAGCCCCGACGACAGCGATGGTGGGCGTTTTTTTCAGGAAAATGCCGAACAATACCGGCACAAAAGCGGCAGAGAAATAAGCATAAACCCCGTTTTGGGCAAAAATGCCGACGCTCAGGTTGGGATGACGCAACTGATTGATCGACAATAGAAATGCCACGCCTGCCAGGACGATAATCACCATCCGGTTGACCAAAACGTATTGCCGGTCGCTGCTGAAAAAACGCCCGAACAGCGGCCGGATCAGGTCGGATGTGATATTCGTGGAAATGGACTGGATGAGCCCTTCCAGCGTAGCCAGTCCGGACGAAACCAGGCCGATCACCACAATGAGTCCGATGCCCAGCGTAAAACGCCGCACCACGTAAGCCGATACGATGCCGTCCAGGCGCATGGGCCCGCCGTTTGCCTGCAAATCAGGGAACATAAACCGCGCGTAGAAGCCGGTGATGACCACGAAAAAGAAAATAGTTACGGTGGTGAGTCCAACTACCAGATACTTCCGCACGTCCTGGTCGCTGCGCAGCATCAGCGACTTCGTGATGATGTGGGGCTGGCAGACGATAGCGATGCCGACGATAAAATTGCACACGAAAATTTCAAAAAAATCGCGGGAAATAGGACTCGAAGGATTGGCCACCATGGTCAGTTTCGGATCGATCTGTGCCAGACTGTCCCAGAATCCGTCAATGCCCGCACTGAAATGTTCCAGCCCCGAACCCAGCAATATAAATGCGACCAGCAACTTGGTGAGCGCCTGGATGGTGTTCGTGTAGATCATGGAATTGGCGCCGCCGAACATCATGTACCCGAATACGAACACCACGATGCCCGACAAAACGATCCATTCTTCCGCGCCGAGCGCCTGCGACAACACCTTGGTCATGCCCACGCAGATCAGCACGATGAAAGTGATC
>JAKQJD010000279.1 GCA_029561355.1 Bacteroidota bacterium
GAGGCGTACGACCTGGCCGGTAAAGCCGACGCGTATCCCGAACAACTGAAATACACGGAAGTATGGCAGCCGCGCCGCCAGTTCTTTAATACGTCCTGGTGGTTTTACGGCGGACAGGAGGCATTCAATAAAATGGATAAAAGCAACCTCATTTCGGTGGATCTGGGCGTGTACTACCCGTTGAAAGGAAAAAGCAACAATGAAGTGGCCTCAGAAGCGCGCTCCATGCACCGTTGCCAGGGTTTCGGCAACCTCACCAACCGGGGTGAGAGTGTGGAGTATTTCGATTTTATCAAAGGCGAGCGGCCGGGGGGCAACGACCTTTTTGAAGGTATCAATACTACCTGGAGCCGGGTGAAAGGCGGCGAACCCATTGGCGCGCTGATGGCCAAAATCGACCGGGAATTCCGGAGCGACAACCCCTCGGCCTCGGTGCCCGATCTGTTGAAAGCCCTCCAACTGATCCAGGCACTGCCCGATGGATACTGGAGAAACATCAAACTGGCAGAAACCAAAGAGGTTATCCGCGGTTGTATCGGTCTTTACCTGGAGGCTACCGCTTCCGATCCTACGGCCACGCCCGGACAAACGGTCAACCTGCGCCTGGAAGCCATCAACCGCTCCCGCCTGGATGTACAACTCGTTTCCTACAATGTATTGCCGGCGCTTAAAGACAGCACCACCAAAACAGTACTGGCCAATAATGTGGACTGGACGCTCAACACTTCGGTGAAAATTCCGGACAACGCGCCCTACACCGCACCGTACTGGCTGCAAAAGGAATCCACTATCGGCATGTACAACGTGGAAGATCTTACCCTGCGCGGGCAACCTGAAACGCCCCGTTTCGTGAAGGTGCGCTGGTCGGTCACCGTAGCCGGTATGCTACTCGATTATGAAAGTGTTGTAGCCTTTAAGGCTGGCGAATCAGCCGTCGGGGAAGTATGGCGCCCATTCGAAATTTTGCCACCGGTTTTTGTGGAATGCACCGAAGCCTCCTACCTTTTTTCCGATAAGGACAAAAACGTAAGCGTACGGGTAAAAGCCGGCAGCGACAACGTGAGCGGCATCGCCGGCATTCAGGCGCCGGCCGGCTGGACGGTGAGCAACGTGGGCGACAATACATTTAACTTCAAAAAGAAAGGCGAGGAAAAAACCTTCCTGTTCAAGGTAAATGCCGCTTCCGGCGCTGCCGACGGCCAACTCGCGCCTTTTGCCCGGATCGGCGACAAGCAGTACGCCATGCGCCTGATCACGATCAAATACGACCATATTCCGCAGCAAAGTGTGCTGCAACCCGCCAAAGTGCACGCTTCCCGTGCCGACGTGCGCGTGAGCGCCCGCAACATCGGTTACTACATGGGCGCGGGCGACGATATTCCTGCGGCGCTGCGCCAGATCGGCTGCACGGTCACGCTGCTGGAAGATAAAGACCTGGATGCTGAAAAACTTGCAAAATTCGACGCTGTCGTGCTGGGTGTACGCGCCTACGATACCAAGGATCAACTGATTTTTCACCAGCCCGCCCTGTTCGAATACGTGCAAAAAGGCGGCACA
>JAKQJD010000284.1 GCA_029561355.1 Bacteroidota bacterium
GGCCTGCCGATACCGATGGCCGTTGCCCCCAGCGCCAGCGCCTTGAATGCGTCGGCCCCGCCGCGCACGCCGCTGTCGAACAGAATGGGCACCTTTTCACGCACTACTTCCGCAATGGACGGCAGAGCGGCAATGGTACTCGCCGAGCCATCCACCTGCCTGCCGCCGTGGTTGGACACGTAAATGCCGTCGACACCATAATCCATGGCTTTTCGTGCATCGTCGGGGTGCATAATACCTTTCAGAATGATCGGAAGCCGGGTGTGTTCGCGCAGAAAAGGCAGGTCAGACCAGGTGATGTTCGGCCGGGAATACAAACGGGTAAACGTACGCACGGCCCGGATAGCCCTGCCGCTGCGCAGGTTCCCCCAAAAATCGCCGGGATAACGCCGGGCAGCCGAAAACAGGGTACCAATCGCATCCAGGGTCACTTTGGCACGGGGCGCAGGCGTTTCGTCGGGCACGTCGAGCAGGCGTTGGAACACCGGATCGGACGTATATTGGGCAATGCCCATCCCTTTCAGGAACGGCAGCGAACTCAAGTCGAGGTCGCGGATACGCCAGCCCAGCATCGTGGTATCCAGCGTTACTACCAGGGCCGAGCAACCGGAGGCTTCGGCGCGTTGTAAAAAACTGAGTACCAGGTCGTTGGAACGGCTCCAGTACAATTGAAACATGCGTGGTGCGGCGCCCATCACGGCTGCGCATTGCTCCATGGGCACCGAAGCCTGGTTGGAAAAAATGTAGGGAACACCCCATTCGGCAGCCGCAACGGCCACGGCCAGGTCAGCCTGCGGGTGTGCCATTTCGAGCACGCCGATGGGCGCTATAAAGAACGGAGAAGCCATGTTTTGGCCTAAATAATGCGTGGACAAGTCGCGTTCTTCCACGTTCCGGAGCATACGGGGCACAATGCGATGACGGTCGAAATCGCTGCGGTTGGCGGCCATGGTGCGTTCGAGCCCGGCGCCGCCGGCCACGTATGCCCAGGCAGCGGGGTTCATTTTCACCTTCGCTTTTTGTTCCAGCAAATCGGGGTCGAAAGGGATCATTTGCCGGACGCCCGCCGCACCTGCCACGTATACGGAGCGCTGCCGTTCGAGGGCATTTGTTTTTTTCATCGTAAAAAATTTACTTTGGGTTGATTTTCAATGGTTTTACAAATTACTTTGCCCCTGTAAACCAATACGCAGCAGACAAACGTTTGTAGTTTGTAGCGACAATTTAACACAATCTAAAAATCAAAAGCCATGCGCCGAACCTTATTTACCGCCTCCGGTCTGTTCCTTGTTTGCTTCAGTTGTTTTTTAATCAATGCCTATGTCCCAAACTGGTCGGAAGAGTTTGGCAAAGCCAACCTTTATGCCGATTCCCTGCACGGGCGTAAAACTTCCAGTGGCGAAAAATACGACAAAACCGAACTAACCGGCGCGCACAAAAGTCTGCCTTTCGGAACGAAGGTGAAAGTAACCAGACTGGATAATAAAAAATCAGTCATCGTAAAAATTAACGACCGTGGACCATTCAAAGAAGGTTATATCATCGAGTTGTCCCGTCGGGCTGCCGAGGAAATCGACCTGGACCGCGATGGTTCCGCCAGCGTACGGGTGGAAGTAGTGCCCGATACCGACAATCCGACCGCCACGAAAACGGCCGCAGCAGCAGCCAGGTCGGCAAAAAAACTTGATCCTGCCCGCCCGGCCCAGTACAGCACAACCGGAACATCCAAGGGAACGTCTGCCGGAGCGAAATCATCTGCAACGATCAAGGAAAACGGTAAAAACACGGAACTGTATAAAGTGGAAATGGAGCGCACCTCGAAAGCAGGATATGGCGTTCAACTCAGCACTTTATATGACGCCGATAATGTGCTGCCGATCATTACCAAACTCCAGCAGCAGTTTCCCGGCAAGGTACTGGTGAACATCGAACGCGACAATGCCAACGACCTGTCGGCTTACCGCGTGATCATCGGCCCGTTTGCCGATGAAAAAACCGCCACTACGCAGCAAAAAGCCGCTGCGCGCAAAGGATACAAACAAAGTTTTATTGTGGATTTGAGCGAGATCTGAATCCGGATGGGACGCGGATTGGACCGCGTAATCCGCGTTGCCATTATTCCTAAGGCGGACAAAATAAAAAGCAGGCTGCAACCGATCCCGGTTACAGCCTGCTTTTATGTTTTTGAACTATCTTATGCAGAAAACGAGGTACCGCAGCCGCAGGTACTTGTCGCATTCGGATTTTCGAACGTGAAACCGCGGTTTTCCAGTCCGCTCACGAAATCGATCTGCATACCGAGCAGGTAAATGGCGTGGGCCTTGTTCATCATCACCCGGATGCCGCTGATTTCAAAAATATCGTCCTGCTCCTGAGGCTGGTCGAAACCCAGTACATAGGAAAAGCCGGAGCATCCTCCGCCTTTTACACCGACGCGCAAACCGTAATCGGCAGGCACATTTTCGCTGGAACGAATAAGTTTGAGTTGTTCGACAGCGCCCTCCGTCAGAGAGATGGGAGCGGCCACTACCGGTTGATCGAGCACCATTTCCATGTTTTTATATTTGTTATTTTCAATTGCAAAAGTAGGTTACTAAAACGAAAACAACCATAAAAATGTTTAGGCCGCCGCTTACCTTTGCCGCCCGCCTGCAAGAAAGGCGCTCAACAACCGAATTATGGAAGTTTTTTTGGAAATTCTGAAGTATACCATTCCTGCGCTGGTGGTTTTTGCCACCGCTTATTTTTTGCTGAAATTATACCTCGACGACCGGCTGCGCTACGAAAAAGCCGTGCAGCGGGGAGAATCGCTCAAGACTACCCTGCCGCTCCGTTTGCAGGCTTATGAAAGACTCACGCTGCTGTGCGACCGTGCAGGTATTCCGAGTACGCTGCTGCGCGTACGTATGCCGGGCATGACGGTCGCCGATCTGCGCGGATCGCTGATGCTTACCATCAGCCAGGAGTTCGACCACAATACCTCGCAACAACTATACGTGTCTGAAACGCTTTGGCAGATCATCACGCTTGCCAAAAACGAGACCCTCGCTTTCGTCAGCCAGACCGCATCCGACCTGCCCAACGACAGCGATGCCGGCCAACTGGTAACAAGTCTGTTGCAGGCTGTCGATGATATGCCGGTTACACCTTTGCAGCGCGCCATCGTCGCCATTCGTACCGAAGCCGGACAGTTATTTTAAATCCTGCAAATACCTGTATGGGTAACGTGTTGATAACGTTTGCATTGGGATTTTCGCTTTAAAAATAACAATACAATTACAAAAATTTCAGCGCTGTTTGCCCCTTCATCCGGCAAAATTTTCGCGGCCTGAAATAATTTAAAAATAATGGCGGGCCTTGTTTTTAAAACTTTTTATTCATCACTCTTTTGCCTGAATCACAACCACATACGTGAAATGAGGGCGCTGTACCGGAATATTTTAACAAAAAATGCCCGTTCCAATAATATACCGGTTTTGTTGCTTTTTTAAAAATATATCTGCCTTTTGCCCCACATGCCCAACAATTTCAAGGCGCTTTTTTTGATCTCTACAAAATGCCCATATTTCAAAAAAAAGTGCGCACAACGGTCGGCAAGGCATGTGCAGGCTTTTTTAGAAACAAAAAATTTAAAAAATACTTTCAAAATTTTTTAGTCGAAAAAGTGGAAAAATCCTGATCCCTTCCAAATAGTTTACCAATCTTTGTCACCCTGTTTCGACCAAGCAGGAACAAAAATTCAAAGCGTAAGTCTGGGTTAGCCCATTTCCAAATGTCCCATCAGGTATGACAAGAGACAGCCGGATGGTGTGGGACGATTGTCTCCATACTATCAAAAAAAACGTAAGTCCGCAGAGTTTCAAAACCTGGTTTGAACCCATCAAACCGGTTCATTTAGACAAAGACGTACTTACCATTCAGGTGCCGAACAAGTTCTTCTTCGAGTGGCTCGAAGAACACTATGTGCAGCTCCTGAAAAAGAGCATTCGCCAGGAACTCGGCGAACGCGGCCGCCTGCTATACCATATACCGGAACAAGGCGCTCAGGAGTCATCCAAAAACGGCAACGCCAGGATGGATTCCAAACCTTCCGCCGATAAAGACAACGCACCGGTGCCGGGTGTTTTTGATGCTGAAATGATCAAGAACCCGTTCATCATTCCCGGCATCAAACGCATCAAGGTTGATCCCCAACTGAACGTCAATTACGTTTTCGACAACTTCATTGAAGGTGACTGCAACCGCCTGGCCCGCAACGCCGGCCTGGCTATCGCTAAAAAACCGGGTGGCACTGCGTTCAACCCGCTGGTAATTTTCGGCGACGTGGGTCTCGGTAAAACGCACCTCGCACAAGCCATCGGCAACGAGATCGTCAGTAAAATGGATTCGAAGGCGGTGCTTTATGTATCGGCCGAAAAATTCACCAACCAGATCATTCAGGCGATCAAAAACAACTCGGTCAACGATTTCGTCAATTTTTACCAGATGATCGACGTGCTGATCATCGACGATATTCAGTTCCTGTCGGGCAAACAAAAAACGCAGGAAATTTTCTTCCACATCTTCAACCAGTTGCACCAGAACGGCAAACAGATCATTCTGACTTCCGACCGCGCGCCGAAAGACCTGGAAGGCATGGAAGACCGCCTGATCTCCCGTTTCAAATGGGGCCTGAGCGCCGACCTCCAGGCGCCCGACCTCGAAACGCGTATGGCCATTCTGGAAGCCAAAATGGAAGGCGAAGGTGTGGACATCCCGAGCGACGTACTCGAATTTATCTGCTACAACATCAAGAACAATATCCGCGAACTGGAAGGCGTCATGGTGTCGCTGCTCGCCCAGAGCACGCTCATCCGCCGCGACGTGGATATGGAACTGGCCAAGGAAGTGATCCGGAATTTCGTGACCACGATCAACAAGGAAATCACCGTCGAATTTATCCAGCAACTCGTAGCCGAACACTTCAAGGTGCCGGTCGACAAACTGCACCACGAAACGCGCAAACGAAACATCGTCATCGCGCGCCAGCTCTCCATGTACCTCGCGAAAAAACTCACCAATAAATCGCTGAAATCCATTGGCGAACAATTTGGCGGACGCGACCACAGCACCGTCATTTACTCCTGCAAAGCCGTGCAGGACATGATGGACACCGATATGATCTTCAAGGATACGGTGGAAGAGGTGGAGAAAAAACTCAAAATGAGTTTGAATACCTGAAGATTTACGATTTAAGATTACATGACGTAAGATGTAAGATTGACCGGGATGCCCTCAATCTTACATCTTACGTCATGTAATCTTAAATCATGTAATCACCTACCCTGTCTTCCACAATCAAAAAAAATGGTGGAAGCGGATATACTTTCCCGCAAAATCTGCGTTGCCGCGCAACCTACTCCGTATTCCATTCGTACAGTCTATGGAAGAACAAGATGTGCAGTTAGAAGAAATCATCGACGGTTGCCGCCAGAACAAACGGGCAAGCCAGCAACGGCTGTTTGCCCAGTTTTACAACTATGCCATGACGATCGCGCGTCGATATACGGGCAACGTAGAAACGGCGGAGGAGGTAGTGAGCGACTCGTTTTTCAAGGCTTTCAGTAAAATCCACTTGTATACCGGCGTTCAGCCTTTCCGATTCTGGTTTCGAAGGGTCGTGATCAATACCGCCATCGACCATTTCCGATCCGAACTGCATAGCCTGCAAACGACCGAAATCCAGCCCTGGCATGATTCGGAAAGTGATCAGGGCATCATCGAATCGCTTACCCGCGAGCAGATCATGTCCATGCTCGATCGTTTGCCACCGGCATACCGAACGGTTTTTAATCTTTTTGTAGTAGACGGTTTTTCCCACGAGGAAATATCTTCTACCCTGAACATTTCAATAGGCGCATCCAAATCGAACCTGGCCCGCGCAAGGCAGCATTTGAAAACATTCTTTTCGAACGATTTTGAATTTTCCAGAAAAGCATGAGCGATTTCGACGATTTATTTAGGGAAAAACTGGACGAAGAGCAATCCTTCCCACAACGCAGTAAAAACTGGAAAATGGTTTCCAAACGGCTCGACGCATTCGATGCCGGCGGGCTCGGCCATCACTCCTACCTGAAATACTGGAAGATTGCAACCATAGCAGCCGCCGTCACTGTGGGCGTGCTTGCCTGGAAACTAGTGGCCGTTCAGCAGGAAAATACCCGGCTGCAGCAGCAAGTGGAACTTGTTAAGTCCGAAGTTGACAGTGCGAAGTACGAAGCCGGAAGTGCGAAGTCTGAAAATAGTGCGAAGTCCGAAGTCGACAGTGCGAAGTCGGGGGATAGTGCGAAGTCTGAAAATAGTGCGAAGTCCGAAGTCGACAGTGCGAAGTCGGGGAATAGTGCGAAGTACGAAGTTGGAAGTACGAAGTCGGGGAATACTGTGAAGTACGAAGTTGGAAGGACGAAGTCGGGGAATACTGTGAAGTCGGAAAGGACAGAATCAACCAGTACTGTGGTAACAACCCGGGAAAAGAGCGCCCCGAAACCGGCAGCATACCAACCATCGGAACAAAAAGTAGCCGGAAGCAACAAACAAACCGTACCGGCACGCCTGGAAGACAATCAGGTCAGGCCCGGAGTAAAGGATATTCCTGCCCCTGCCGTTACACCGAAAATAGAAAAGGTAGTAACCGCACAGCCCCCAGTTGTGCAACCTGAAACACCCACCCGCCAGGATTCCGGCGCAGAACCAAAAGACAGTGCTGCCACAGTAGCAGGCATCGCACCGGAACAGGAGCAAACGGCGAACGCACAAACACCTGAAAAACAGGAAGTTAAAGAAAATATTCCGGCATCTCCTGCGGCGGCAGATTCGGCCGCAGTGAAAAATCCGGTCGTAGCACCTGAAAAACCGGTTGCCGCAGTCGCTCAGTCCGATACTGCTGCCCTGTCGCAAAAACCGGCTGAAATGATCAAAAAGCAACGCACCTACTCCAACGTACGCGCCGGCGCCCACATTCTCGGCGCTCTTGCTGTACCCGCAGAAGATGGAGTGTCCATGCTGCAAGGACAGGGCATCACGGCGGCCTGGCGATTCTGGAAAGGTTTTTCGCTGACCGCAGCAGCCGACTGGATGCGCTTCGATGTGAGTACAACCAAATTTATCCAACGTTTTCACCCGCACCACAACGGTCCTGACCAACATGGCGGCGGCCCCGGCCATGAAGATATGCTGGTCAAAGTGGAAAGCACACAACGCCAGCGTCAGTTGTCGCTCGGCCTGCAATACAACCTGCCGCTGCGCTTTTGGGTGCGCCCAACCGTGGAGGTGGCGCATTCCTGGGTACGCATCGACCCTTATCTGATTACTTACAAGTTTGAAGAAGAACCCCATGGTCCGGGAGGCCCGATGCATGAACCTGAAATCCGGTACCAGGTCGAAAAAACCGTTCTTCAGCGGCCCGACAAGGTGTGGCGCGTCGGGATAGGACTCCAGCGCGAAACACCCCGGTGGATTTTCAACGTGGGCGCAGATTACATGAAGGACTTTGCCGCGTCAGATGCCATGTTCAATGCTGTGACGGTGAAAGCGGGGTTGCAGTACAAGATTTTTTAGTTATTGGTTATTGGTTATTGGTTATTGGTTATTGGTTATTGGTTATTGGTTATTAGTTATTAGTGTGGTAGCGCTTGGTCTTTTCTTATTATCAATACCAAGTGCTACCACACTAATAACTAATAACCAATAACTTTTTTTAACACCCCACGCAACCCGGTAACCCGAATGTCCGTGAAGTAAAGTCAAAGCAATTTCGCTTTCAGTCACATCATTCTACTTACCAGTTCATGAAACAAACCTTGTTTTTTGTCGCAATTCTTGCGCTCATCTCTTACTCCTGCCAAAAGGAATCTTTTTCCCAATACGAACTGACCGGTTCAACCTCCGTACTTGCTGCTTCCGAACGCGGTGACAGCACGTTCATTCATCCTTGCGATTCGCTGGGTCATCACCACCTGGATAGCCTCGGTCACCACCACGTGGATTCGCTGGGCCATGACAGCATCGGCGGACACCATAACCACCCGATTTTCCCGGACAGCCTGATCCACCATCACCTGGATAGCCTGCACGTTCCACACGACACGATCCCGGGCGGCCCACACGGCGGCGGCGGTCATCATGGCGGCGGTCATGGCGGTCATGGCGGTGGTCACTAATTATTTGACAACTACCTGAATTGCGCAGTCCGGGATAATTTTTTTACATAATATCCCGAAGCGCAAAATTTTAGCCGGTGCCTCTGCTTTTGTCATAATAGCAGAGGCACCTTTTATTTATAACGTACTTTTGTCTGGGTATAAAGTATATTGGTTATCCGTTTTCAGGAACCTGTCAAGTCATCCGATGACTTCGAGTCATCGGATGACTTGACAGGTTCCTGAAAACGGATAACCAATAAAGTATTTCCATCCCTTAACAGTAACACACTTTCTCCTCTGCAATGAAAAAAATCTGTACTTCCATAACATTGCTGGTACTCTTTTCAGGTATTCTGCACATCCGGTTGTCGGCCCAGAACCTGCCGTCTTCCATGCATCTCTCCACGGCAGACCACATCCTGTACACCAATGGACAGCCGACAGACGGCCTGTACGACGAAGCGGTGGTGCGTACCTATCAATTGTGGTTCAGCCAAACCAATTACTGGCAACTGCTCACCGCCAACTATGCCACCCATACCGACATTCCCGCCACCCTGATCGTGGAGGGCGACACCTTTCCGGAAGTGGGTGTGCGTTTTAAAGGCCAGACTTCCTACTCGCAAAGCGGCAGCTCGCAAAAAAAGTCGTTCAACATCACGCTCGATTACGTTAATCCGGACCAGAGCCTGAACGGTTACTCGACGATAAACCTCAATAACTGCTTCCAGGACGCCTCCTTTATGCGGGAAATGGTGTACCTGCACCAGAT
>JAKQJD010000291.1 GCA_029561355.1 Bacteroidota bacterium
CTGTGCTTTGTTTTCCGACACAATGATGTCGCGCAGGCAATCCTGTACGTCCTGGTTGTTGATTTCGCGGCCGTCGCGGGCACTGAAAGTGTGCGTAAAAAGGTCTTTCAGGTTGAAAATGCCGAACGGCGTTTGTACGAACTTGGAACTTGTCACCCGCGACACCGTGCTGATATCGAGGCCTACGTACTCCGCCACGTCGCGCAGAATCATGGGTTTCAGTTTTTTATGGTCGCCCGACAGGAAGAAGTCGCGTTGCATAACGGCCAGTACCCGCATAACGCGCAACATGGTATCGTCGCGCTGGCGCAGGGCTTCGATGATCCAGGTGGCGTCTTCCATTTTTTTGCGGATAAACTGTTTGGCTTTTTTATCGCGCGTTGTTTTCAGCATATCGTCCATGCCTTCGCTGATCTTGAGCGTTTCGGCGCGACCGTTGGCCAGCGTTACGGTAATATCGTTGCCATCGATTTCGACCACATATTCCGGTATAATTGTTTCGGCGCTTACCTGCCCCTCATCTGCGAATCCGTGCAGCGGGCGCGGGTTGAGTCCGCGAATATATTCGATCGCATAGCGCAGGTCTTCTTCGTCTACATGAAGCGCTTTTTTAATGGTATCGTAATCATGCGCGGCGAGTGCTTCCATAAAATCGCGGGCGAGTTGGAGCGGCAGGTCGACCCGAAACCCCTGCGCTTTGTGTCTTTCCAACTGGATGAGGATACATTCCTGCAGGTTGCGCGCACCCAGTCCGGGCGGGTCGAGTTTCTGCACCATTAGCAGGGCTTCTTCCATTTCCGGTTCGCTGAAATAGATATTTTTGGAAAAGGAAATATCGTCGGCGAGCGTATCCAGGTCGGTCATCAGAAAGCCCGAGTCGTCGAGCGAGTCAATGATATATGCGCAAAGGGTACGCATCCGGTCACTGATGGGCAAAAAACTGCATTGCGTTTTCAGTTCCTCGCGAATATTGTCGAGTTGCACTACCGGCGCCTGATAAGCGTCGTCGGTATCGTATCCGTTCTCTACTTTGGTATTGTAATCGGGTATTTCGTCGTCGAGCCCCCGCAATTCCAGGAGATTATCAAAGCCTTCCTCCTCTCCATCAGGAGCATCAGGAGCACCTTCCGCTCCCGCAGGAGCCTGCAATACCTCCGACTCCTCATTTCTTTCCAAAAAAGGATTTTCCTCCAGTTCCTTCTGGATATGGCTTTCCAGTTCAAGGGTATTAAGGTGCAGCAGGTTCAGAAACTGAATCTGCTGCGGAAGTATTTTCAGCGTCTGCGTCTGTGTCTGTTTCTGGACGTTAGACTGGTATTGCATAGTCTTTTATTTTAATTTGCTGCCAATTTTCAAAGAGATTGATACAAATCAGCCGAGAAACAATTGTTTATCCGTGCGCTTCTTTCCCGTCTGTTTTATCGGCAACCCACCGCAGAAATTTTGCCGCCGTACTACGTGCCTGGGGCACTACGTGGGTGGCCACATTTTTGATCAGCACGGGTGCAATGGCGCGTACGGTTCTTTTGCCTGCGCCCGGTATGATGCGGTTTACCAGCATGCTCAAGCCGGTATCGAGGCCGAAATTGAGCAGGGACGAGTTGGTTAACTGACCTTCGGGGCCGGGTTTTAGCATGTTTTTGATCAGGTGCCCCGCCGTTTTAAGCGGGTTCAGGTCATCTTTGAGTTCGCTGATATCGTGCCGGATCAGTCCCCTCGTTTCAGTCAGTTTCGCCCGGAGCACCGCCTTGCGTTGCCGCAGACTTTCGTTAATGTTGTTCATGGTTGGACATAAATTTGATCAGGAAAAGATCGTTCAGCCTGGTGAGCAGCAGCGATTCCCGGAATGTGTAAAACAACGCGGCGCCGATGCCGTATAATACGCCGACAATCAGAAAACCGTAACCGAAATTGCCGAGCAGGTGGCCCAGCCACATGGCCAGCGCTATGCTGAGAAATGCGACGCCGAGGAACGCAAAAAGCCCGACCATGATCCACACGATGGTCTGGGAAATGGCAGCGGCGGCTTTTTCTTTTGCACCGATTACAAACAGTTCTTTCTGCGTTTCTATATATTCCTGGATGTGATCTACCAGATCTTCCACATTTTCTTGAATGGTATTATCCATAATCAGCCTGTTTCTGAGCGTTTAAAGGAGCGCCCCGGTTGGGGATCGTATGCCGGAACGTTTTTGTTTGATTGTTCGAAGCGGCTATTCCACGAGCCTTGCTCCCATTCCCATTGAAAAAGTATACCTGTGTTTATTCTGGGTAATATTGTGTATTTTAGGGTAAATATTTCCCCAATAATACATATAAGTTAAATGAGTGGGCATTAAATTACACAATATTAAACAAAAAACTGCCGACACCGGATTTACTTCGGGTCGGCAGCAATGCTTTCGCATTCTGATTCATTTTACCATATCCAAAGCGTGTTCACATGGTTTGCCTTATCTTGTTTTATCGGGAACATGTTTGCATTAAAAAAATTGCAGGCCCGTCACTTTGAGATCCACATCGACGGTATCGCTGGCATCTACCTTGATACCCAGCAGATCAATCGTAACCGACCCCAGAATATTCAATTGCAGTTCGCCGTGCGCCATTAATTGCTCTTCATCATTTTCCTGATAGGAAATGAAATGCAGTTCGTAATTGCCGCTTTCGAGAAAAGCCAGGTTGAAATCGCCATCGGCATTTACGACGGCGCTGGTTACCGCGTTTTTAAACATGATCTGGGAAGGACCCTGGGGGAATTTCTCGTCTATTCCAAAATCACCTTTGTCATATGCATACACAATGATTTTGTCGCTGCCCGAAACGCCGTCGGTAATGTTACCGGTAATATTGCCGGTGGTATTTTTCTCCACCAGGCGTACGGCGTTTTCGAGTTCCGTTTCGGTCACGAATTCGAAATCTGTAGTAGAACCCGACTCAAACACGATTGCGCGACGCAGATCGAAATCGATGACCGACTCGGTCGTCTGCCCGGTAGCCGTTGCCATCACGCCTTTCACTTTGATCGTCATTTCATTCGCGCCGGCCAGCGCATGTTTTACGCCCTGGGCATCTTTTATGTAACAGCCCGGACTGTCGCCGTCGGCATCGGTATCGGTATGGAGCACCAGTTCGATGTTGTCGTAGGTGCCGACTTCCAGTTGGCCGTCGCCGAGCAGTTTGGTTTCCCCGTGTTGCAATGCCATCAGGTCGAAGGTGGCTTTGCCTTTGAAGCCGGCCCAGGATTCGCCGTTTATTTTGATATCCGCTACGGTAACGTATACGCCGCTGACATTCGGATTGTCGATGGGGCCGTCCGTTATTTCAATTTTGGCGCGACCCATATCCGTATCGGGCGGGTTGTTGTTAAAATCAGGTTCTTTCAGGCAGGAGGTAAACGCAACTGCAATTGCCATAAGCAACAACAGCGGTTTGGTGCGGATGAATGACTGGTATGACATGAGCGGGTGATTTTTTAGTGTGTGGTTGAATTAGTGGTTTATGGGTTTATGGGTTTATGAGGTTTATAAGGTTGATGAAGTTGATACTTGTTGATGAGGGTTGATAAGGGTTGATGAGGGTTGATATTTAACGGCTCGGGGTAAGGGGAATTTCCAGATTTTTTCGAGTGGCTGAATATCAACCCTCATCAACCTTATCAACCCTCATCAACCTTTTCAATAACCATTGCTGCTCGTACGAGCGCCCCGGTTATTGAAATAAAAGTGTATGCCTACAACAAAATCCCAGGCAGTGGTAAGAGTTCGGGTGCTTTGGGTAGAGCCGTCTACCAGAATGCTGTTTCTGCTGTATCCGTAGTTGTATTTGGCCTGCACTTCCAGTGCGGCGCGGCGGTTGGCGAAAATGCTGTAGCCGGGACCTGCGCCGAACGTCGAGAGGGTGGTATTTACGATCTGGGAACCGCCGTTATTGGGGTCGGTAATTTCCGTTTGCGAACGACCGTACCCATAAACGGCACCGAGGAAAAACGCCTGGTCGCCGCCGAAAGGCAGGTAAATACGTGTGAACGGTCCGAAGAGCAGTTTGTCATCGGATGTTTCCTTCGCAACAGCGGTGTTGTCGGTGTTGTCTTTGGAAGAACTGACGATATAGTCCATACCCAGTCCGAACACGAAGTTGCGCGCAAAAAAGTATCCGATGCTGGGCGTCAGGTGGATAGAGAAATTTCTGTTTCCGCTTTTAACGACGGTATTTCCATTGTCGATCTGAATATTGGTTACCGAATTCACATATCCGAGGCCGGAACCGATGGAAAAATTACCCCGGTTCAGTGCCGTGCCGCGTTCGGAACTGGAAGAAGAGCCTTGGTTGGAAGGCTGATTCTGGTACGTGGGTTGCGGCTGGTAGGTAGGTTGGGGCTGGTAAGTAGGTTGTATCTGTGCAGTGATAGTATGGGCAGAAAAGAGGAAAAAGCCTGCAATTACAGAAGATATGCGAAGTGCGGATTTCATAATGCGTCGATGTTGAAATAGGTGAAAAAATTGGTTCGTTGTAACTTTCTGAAAAAAGCGCTGTGCCAGCGTAAGACTTTCCCCACTTTCTCTTTTTTGCGCATTTTTATGCCCATTGAAGATGGCTTGAGCAATTTTTTACCCACTTTCAACCCAGATAGCGGCGAAGCATCCAGGCATTTTTCTCCTGTGTCATCAAGACTTTGATGAGCAGGTCTACCGTTCCCGGGTCGTCGTACTTCTCATCGATCTCACTGATCATTTTCCGGATGTTGCGGGCCATGGCATCGCTGTCTTCCGCCAGGTCGCGAACGGCGAGCGTCTGGTCCTTCTTACCGCCGCTGGCTTCCTTCAATTGTGCGATTTCCAGAAATTCGGCCATAGAGCCTGCCGCTGCATGGCCCAGTTGCTGAATACGTTCGGCTACCATGTCTATTTCAAGGGCAGTTTGATTGTAGAGTTTTTCGATAAACTCGTGCACTTCCACGAAACTGGGACCCACCAGATTCCAGTGGAAATTGCGCATTTTGATATACAAAACGTGCTCATCTGCCAGCAACTGGTTCAGGGTTTCGGAAATGGTATTGGTATCGGGCTTCGGGATGCCGAGGATGCTGCCTGATTTTTTTTCAACTGAATTGCTCATAAATATTTGAATTGAGTGAATACTGCTCTCATTCAATCAATTCGAATGCCCGGAGGCGACTGTGGTGTTAACCCCGGATATGTAGACTTATTTCTACACGAAGAGGCGGTTTGGGCAACGCCCGGGCTGCCTTTTACAGGCATCACCTTTTTCCCTTTTGTGGAAACGGCTACCGCCTCCCCGCATTAAACATCCTTCTCATGATCAAACTGACCGAATCCGCCCGTCTATTTTTCAGCCTTGCGACGATCGTCCTGCTGGTTATTTGTATGTATTTCCTCCGGCCGATCCTGGCGCCGCTGAGTTTTTCCTTCATTTTTGCCGTGATCCTGCTGCCGCCGACGCTGTTTCTGGAGAGAAGAGGTTTGTCGCCCACCGCCGCCGCGCTGATCACGGTAAGTCTGACCACCCTGCTGGCATTCGGCGGCGTAATAAGGGGCACCTGGCAGGTTTCTACCATGACCGACAATTCGAAAAACATGATGGCACGGCTGGAAACGTGTGTACAGCGCGCCATCGTTACCATCGAAAAGGAATATCCCCAGGTAAAACGGCAGAATCTGATCAATTACCGGCAGCGCACCAAGGACCTTTTCCAGAAAGTAGGGGAGAACATCAGCCAGTCGGCCAAAGGTTTGCCCGGATTCGTATCCAATGTGCTGCTGATGCCGCTCTTCATATTTTTTATGTTGTCGTACCGGCAGTTTTTCCGCCGGTTTTTACACCAGGTTACCCGATCCGAAAACAAGGACGTGGACGATATTCTGGTTAAAATCCATAACGTCACCAAGAATTACCTGATGGGAATGGTCATCGTGATGGGTATCGTAGCGGTACTGAACAGCATCGGTCTGATGCTCATCGGAGTGCCGTATGCTATTTTCTTTGCCTTGCTGGCTTCCCTGCTCATGGTGGTTCCCTATTTCGGCGTATTCATCGGGTCGCTGCTGCCTACTATCATGGCACTCATCACATTCAACAGCCCGTTTCCCGCGCTCGCCGTAGCCGCCTGGATGTGGGGCGTTCAAATCATCGAGGGCAATTTCATTACCCCGAAACTGGTGGGCTCCAAAGTGAGCATCAATCCGTTTACCGCTATTATTTCCCTGATCCTGATGGGGCGCATCTGGGGACTGGCCGGTCTGGTGCTGGCTATTCCGTACGTCGCCATTCTGAAAATCATTCTCGATGCCATTCCTGCCACACAGGCCTACGGCATGCTGCTGGGCGAGGTGGACTATGAAAATCCTGACAAGAAAAAGTCGAAAAACAGGAAAAAAGCCAGCGGAGAACCGCCGGTGGAACTGGTGGGTTCGAATGGATGAGATTGTTGAGGGGTTGAGATTGTTGAGGAGTTGAGATGTTGAGATTGTTGAGGGGGTGAGATGTTGAGATTGTTGAGGGTGCTTCGCTTAAACTTCCTTGAATATCGTGAGCGAAGCACCCTCAACCCCTCAACAATCTCAACATCTCAACAATCTCAACCCCTCAACAATCTCAACATCTCAACAATCTCAACCCCTCAACATCTCAACCCCTCAACATCTCAACCCCTCAACATCTCAACCCCTCAACAATCCCAACAACATTCTTCCACGAATTGGGCAAAAAATTCCCCCGCCCACATGGGAACGTCATTTTTAAGTACCCATCGAACTTAACTTACTAAAACCGAAATAAATATTCGGTTTAAAACTGACAACAAAATCACGATCGTTATGAAAAAGATCCTTTTATCAATCACATTTGGCGCATTTATGGCCGCCGCCGCAACAGCGCAGGTAGGCATCAAGGCAGGTGCAAGTTTTGCTACCATTTCTGAAGAAGACGAAAACGTCAGCCAGGATGATATTGAAAACCGCTCTATTGTTGCGCCGGTCATCGGCCTGACGTTCGGAATGAATGTCGGCGATGTCCTCACGATTCAACCCGAACTTTTGTACACGCAAAATGGCGGTAGCAATACCTTCAATGTGTTAGGCACTGAAACCAAAACTTCCTACCGTATCAACTACCTCGAACTTCCCGTTCTGGTAAAACTGCAACTCGGTAATTCCGACGGCGAAGGCATCGGCTTTCACCTCGCAGCCGGCCCATGGCTCGGTTACGCCCTGAGCGGTAAATACACCACCAAAACAACCGCCGACGGCAATGTCTTATTCGACACGGAAGATAACTTCACTTTCGACGACAAAGACGATACCGAACGTATCAACTACGGTATGCTGGGTTCGGCAGGTGTTAGTTTCGGAAAAGCAGTGCTCGATTTGCGCTACAACTATGGTTTTAATAACCTGCTCGACCGCGACGCTGACAACACCAATGACAACAAACCGGTTCGCCAAACCCGCAGTGTAGCCCTTACGCTCGGCTGGATGTTCTAAATAAAATCCTTGTCTGAAATCTCTGGTCCTACCGGATTGTTCAGATCATGTAGAATGAGTTCGGCAAACCACGTTGTTGAATTCCCAGGTCCGGCAAGACAGCGTTTTGTCGGGCCATTTTTCAAACTTTCAAAAATTAATTGTTATGATAAAGTCCATGTCCCTGGTACTGCTCGTTTTATTCGTAGCAGGCACCTCTTGCGAAACCCTACGGAAAAATAAAAATACTGCCATCGGCGCCGGTACCGGTATTGCCGTCGGCGGCGCGATAGGCGGATTACTCGGTAAAAAGAACGGTAATACGGCCGGAGGCATCATCATAGGCGCTGCCGTCGGCGGCGTTGCGGGAGGCGCCATCGGCAAGTATATGGACAAACAGAAACGCGAACTGGAAGAAGAACTCGGCAAATCGGCCGACGTGGAACGCGTCGGGGAAGGTATCAAAGTGACCTTCGACTCGGGTCTGCTGTTCGCTTTCAATTCGTCGAAACTGAGTCCCGAAATGAAAACGCAACTGCGCGAATTCGCCGGTACCCTGAACGAATATGATGAAACGAATATTCTCATCGATGGCCATACCGATTCCTCAGGTTCCGATGATTACAACATGAAACTGTCTGAAGAACGTGCAGATGCGGTGAACGATTACCTGGTCAGTCTGGGTGTCAAACGCGGCCGCCTCGGTATCCGCGGTTTCGGCGAAACACAGCCGGTAAGTTCCAATGAAACGGATGCAGGCCGTCAGGAAAATCGCCGCGTGGAAGTATCCATCTGGGCCAACGACGACCTGAAAAAACAGGCTGCCGACGGGAAATTGCAGTAAAATAAACCTATCGGTAGCACGGCATTCAGGCCGTCGGGATAAGGCCATTTATGGCCGTCCTGGTATGAAAAAATAATTAAAGGGCTCTCAAGGGCCCTCTTCCCGACGGCCTGATGGCCGTGCTGCCGACAAGTCACGACATCTGATCTAATTAAGAGTAAAATCTTGATAGTCAATTTATTAAGGTCTTTCAAAGGCATTCATTCAAAGCAAAAATTCACCATCATGAAAAAGCAACTGATGTATTCGGGCGCGCTGCTTACAGCGCTTTCCACGCTGCTCGCCGGCTGTGAAGTCGTGGGCGGCATATTTAAAGCGGGTGTGTGGTCTGGTATTTTACTTGTCGGACTAGGTATCGCACTCGTTATTTTCCTGATTTCCAAACTGATGGGAAACAAAGATTAAGCGTAACCAAACCCTAAATAAAAAGGGCCGCCCTGTATCAGGGTGGCCCTTTTTTATTTTCAACCGGATGCCCGGGTGCGCCATTCGCCCTACATTTGTTTGAACAACGCATATTGCTATGAAAGCCCTTCTTTTTGATTCTTTTCGCACCCCGCCGAAAATAGAAACCGTACCCGATCCGACCCCGTCGCCCGGCGGCCTCGTGCTTGCCGTACGTGCCACGGGGCTGTGTCGCAGCGACTGGCACGGATGGATGGGCCATGATCCCGACATTGTATTGCCGCATGTGCCGGGCCATGAATTTGCCGGCGTCGTGGAGGCCGTAGGCCGTAACGTAAAGAACTGGAAGCCAGGCGACCGCGTCACGGTACCCTTCGTTTGTGCCTGCGGCGCCTGCCCGCAATGCCAGTCGGGTAATCAGCAGGTGTGCGACGCACAATTTCAACCCGGTTTTACGCATTGGGGATCCTTTGCAGAATACGTGTCCGTCGATCGCGCCGACGTGAACGTGGTGGCGCTGCCCGACGACATGCATTTTGCCACCGCTGCCAGCCTCGGCTGCCGCTTCGCCACGTCTTTTCGGGCAGTGGTCATGCAGGGCCGCGTATCGGGCGGGCAATGGGTGGCCGTATACGGTTGCGGCGGCGTGGGCCTCTCGGCCATTATGATTGCGAACGCGCTCGGCGCCCGGGTAATCGCCATCGATATTGCGGAAGACAAACTGGCTTTTGCCAAATCCATAGGCGCTGTAGCAGGTATAAACGCACTTGCTGTTCCGGACGTTTCGGAAGCAGTCCGCGAAATCACACAGGGCGGCGCACATGTATCCATTGACGCTTTGGGAAGCATCCTTACTTGTGTGCATTCTATCAAATGTTTGCGCAAACGCGGCCGCCACGTGCAGGTGGGCCTCATGGTAGGCGATCAGGCGCTGCCGCCGGTCCCGATGAATCTTGTGGTGGCTAATGAACTGGAGATTTTCGGCAGCCACGGTATGCAGGCGTATCAATACGGGTCGCTGCTGGACATGATCCGAACAGGACACATTGCGCCGGAAAAACTCCTTGGCCGCAGTATAAGCCTGGAAGAAGCGGCACTGGAATTAACCCGAATGGATACTTTTGCAGGTACCGGAATTACAATGATTGAACGATTTTGAAACAATATGGAACTTCATTTTACACTCAGCGACGAGGCATTCGAACTGCAATTCAGCAGCGGCGTGATGCCTCCGGAACTTTTCACCCACGAAGCCCATATCCGGCTGGCCTGGATTCATTTGAAAAAATACGGGGTGGAACAGGCGGTTAAAAACGTTTGCACGCAATTGCAGCATTACACAGCCTTGCTGGGCGCATCCGACAAA
>JAKQJD010000310.1 GCA_029561355.1 Bacteroidota bacterium
CCCGACCTCCTGCTGTACCTGCACCGGCCGGTGGAAGTGCTGCTGAAACAGATTCATGGCCGCGGCCGCGAAATCGAACGCAATATTTCCGGCACTTACCTCGAAGAAATCCAGAACGCCTATTTTGACTACCTGAAAACGGAAACGGAAACGCCGGTGGTCATTCTTGAACTCGGCGACGCCGATTTCCAAAAAGACGACCAGGTGTTACAGTATATCATCGAATTGCTGCGGGGACAGCACGCGCATGGCGTTAGTTACCGGAAATTGGGGTAATCGGGTATTTTCGTTATTGTGTACAGTGTTTAACTCAAGTTGTGACCTTGCCCCAGCGGGGCAATATCTTTGTAGCAATTGGACGCCAACGATTTGACCCGGCCCAGCGGGTCGGTATCTGAAAATGTTTTCATGGCCAACAGATACCGGCCCGCTGGGCCGGGTGCCATTTTTTGCACATCGTGCTACAAAGATATTGCCCCGCTGGGGCAAGGTGTCATCCTTCGCTGCGCTCAGGATGACACCCGGGATAAGGGCAAATCCAATAAATTCTTAGTAAATTATGATTCGTTCTAACCCGAGATTCGCGTTAATAATCAATCTCTTATTAAAACTCCCCCCTCTAATTCAATACTATTGAACCGCATGCCTGTAACTGTTCGGAACATCCACGAAAGAATAGTAGATCAGCCTAAAAGCAAAATTCTGGAACTGTTCTCCACACTTGCCACTTCCAACGATGCCATCTGGCCCATGGAAAAATGGCCCGCTATGCAGTTCAAAAACGGACTGGTATCGGGTTCGGTTGGCGGTCACGGTCCAATCAGGTATGAGGTGCAGCAGTATGATCCCTCGGGGATGGCGCAATTCAAGTTTTTGAAGCCGGAGGGTTTCGAGGGTATTCACAGACTTGAAATAATCGAAACGGGGCATCAACAAACGCAACTCGTACATACCATCGAAATGCGTACCGAAGGCTTGGGAACGCTTGCCTGGTTCTTGGCCATCAGGTCATTGCATGATGCGTTGATCGAAGATGCATTTGATAAAGTGGAAAACCATTTTACACCGAATAAAAAGCGGACGAACTGGAGTGTATGGGTTCGCGTTTTACGGTGGGTATTAAGATGAACAGAAAGGGTGTTTTGTTTGTGGTGTTTTGTGTTTAGGATGTAGTTGACTGTAAACCCTTTACGAAACACAAAACACCAAAAACCAAACACCTTTTCATCATGCTGCTCTAAAGTCCCCACTCGCCTCCGCCCCGCGCATGATCATCCACATGGTACCGCACAAAAACACGTGGCCGATATCGAAAAAGGTGAACCACTCGCCGAACGACCATTTCAGGATGTGCACGAGCACGGCCGCAACAGCCAGCAGAATTCCATACAATATATATCGGCTACCCGGGTCGTTCAATCGCTTCAGGCGGTAAGCCTCCAGCGTCGTAACAATGAGCACCATGGCAAAAGCCGAATGAATTTCCACGATGGGAAACCATAACGTGCTGATTAACAAGAGAAAAAGAACAGCAAACGCGCCGACGTTCAGCCAGGTTAAAAAACGTTTCATGTTGCGTTTCAAAATATCCGACGAGCGCACGATGGAGGCCTGCGCCAGCGCCGAAGCCGACACCATGCCCAGCAGCCAGCCCGGAATTTTGAATCCGAAGGGCAGCAGGTACAAAAACGCGTGGCCCACCAGTCCGCCGATGAGTGTCGAGATACCCATGAGCATAAAAAACACCCGCGTCAGGCGCAGGGCATCCGTATCGGGCTGTGCGCTTCGGAGCCGCCACCAGCAATAGCCGCACACGATGCTGATGAGCAGTGCGGTGAGTGTGATAACCGGCTCGCCAATGCGAAACCCGTACAAACTGATGTCGGGTTGAAAATTTCCTGTGGTATCTATGACTTCCATTTGACGATTTTTCGCACCGAAGTGCCTCGTTCTGTGATGATTTCAAATAAATAAATGCCTGCGGGCAATTGTTCCGTTTCAAAATGTAGTTGCGTCGGTCCGGCCGGCAAGCCGCCCATCGGTTTAGACCACACTACCCTGCCGTCGGCGTAAAACAGGTTGCAAATCGCCTGTTGTGCCGTTTCCGGAAGGTCAAAGGTACAGGTAATGGATTCCGAAAACGGGTTGGGACGAATTTCCCAGTTTTGCAGTTCGTGCATTCCCGAAACGGACAGCACCGGACAATCTTCCGCTTCCGGGGACCAGACGCGCAAGGTATAGGCATTTTCCGGACCGCTGAGGAATTGGTTCAGATCGTCGGCACTGAACATACCCAGTTGTGTCGGGCCCGAATTCACTAGCGACACCGGTTGTTCGTGCCCGCTGGTGCCGAAATGCTGCAACCCCAGCAAGGTTCCGTCCGCATCGATCCGGGAAAGCAGCAGGTCATTGCCGCCGAAAGAAGTTGTTCCGGCCGAACTGCCGTCAGGGTTGTGAAAACCGGCCGACTGATCGAATCTGCTGAGCACCCAGATGCCGTCGCTGCCTGCTGTTGCGAAACTGTTGAAGAACTGGTCGGTGTGTTTTTGCTGCCAGAGCAGGTCGCCGTTTTCGGAAAATTTAGCCAGGTAACTGCGGTTGGGTGTGCTGGCGGAGAATTCCGTTCCAATTTTAACCGAAGGCGTGTACGAGGGTGGGAAGGAATTCAACCCAAACCCGAAATAAATATCGCCCGTATTATCCACCTGCCAGGCAGGGAAATCGGTTTGCGGCGTTTGCAGGCTGAAAGCGCAAAAAGCATTTTCACAAGTGCCGGAAACCGGATCGATACGGGCTACAAAATGATTTTTTCCATTAAAGGTGGCATCGAGCGGCTCGATGTCGATGTTTCCAATTTGCAGGTTCCCCAGGCCCGTGAATGCGCCGTTTACCAGCAATTTCCCCGTCGGTGAAACCAGCAAACGAGGACTTCTGAACGTCGTCAGTTCTGTAAAAAAGCCGCCCAGTTCCGGCTGCCAGGCGCCCAGCAGGCTGTTCTGAAAGGTTTCCGACAAAGGCAAATCGTGCACGAAACCGCCCTCCGGATCGATCGCGATATACCAGGCGGCGGCATTTGCAGAGGCGTTGGTGGCCACGTTTCCGTCGGGCTGAAACATCTGCCAGGTACGCCCGCGAAGCATCAGGTGGAGTCGGTTGTCGTGGTAAACGACACTGCCGGGAACACAAAATTCATAATCACCCGTTGCCTGGAAATTGCTGTGCCAGAGGACGTTGCCGTCCGCATCGAGTTTGAACAAAAAACCCTGGCTGTAACTGGCGAAAAACGAAGCCGGCCGCGTGAAATCCACCCCGAAAACACGCGCATTGTCGCCATTGTAACTGCCTGACAGATAAGTATTTCCGGACTCGTCGAACGCGATGGAGGTACCATAACTGCTTCGGTAGTCGAAACTGTTGGCAGGGTCCTGCGGATCTACTTTTTTGGACCAGAGCAACACACCGGAAGGGTCGTATTTATTTAAAAACAGGTTGAGTGTGTTCCAGAATCCGACCTGCTGGTAAGTGGCGCCCGTGACCCAGTAGTTGCCCGAAGGGTCCACTTTTACATCCAGAATGTGATCGTAACCATACACCATGTTTAAGAGCCGCTGCGACCAGCAACTTGCCCCGTTCAGGTCGGCGGCGGGTTCGAATATTTCAAAAGTCCCCTGTATCCCGCCTTGGCAGGCCGTCTGGCTCTGGTACTGATAAGTGTACGGATAAGTGCCCGATTCGGGGAACGTTACACTCGGCGAAGCATCCTCGCTCACAGGCGGCTGGGCCGTGGCGCCGAAGTTCCAGTTGGAAGCGCCGAGGTTTTCCGTAAAATTCGATACCTGCACGGGAAGGTCTTCCACGCCGTACAAATGGGTAGTGTCCACCATCAGGTAAAACATGTCGATGTAGACGTGAACCGGTGCGCCGATCCAGTTCATACAACCGATTGCATTGGTCGCTCGGATCTGATAATCAACGGGTTGATTCAAAGGGAAACTCAAAAAACTCAAGGTGCCGCCGGTTCCTTCCAGCGTATCGGATCGGGTGAAAATACCGCTTTCCACAAGCCAGTAGCGCATGCCCGGCTGCGAATTCAGAATGGCTACAGGCGCCTGGCTGTTCACACAAACATTGTCGGGCATGGTCCACACGAGGTTGGCGTTCGGGAAAGGAAAAACCTGCACATTCAGCACTTCCTCATGGTAATAGGAGCCGCACAACGAATTGAGGGAAACGAACACTTTCAGCGTAGCATCCGCATTCAGGAAAGGTGTCTGGAAAGTGATCGTATTGGTATCGAGCGCGAGTTGCTGGGCGATGATTTCACCGTTGAGGGTGAAATAATAGGTATTGTTCACCGAAGGATGGTGGATTTTAGCGTAGGCATTTCCGCCGGCGCACATCTGGGCCCCGGGCTCCCACTCTATTTCCCCAAAGGCAACATCCAGCGCACTTTCTATCTGGATGGTCCGTGCAAATGTGTCGCTCACTATTCCGTTGGAAATCAGCAGTTTAATGGCATGCGTGCTACCCGCTTCTGAAAAACTGACGGTCGCATCATTCTCCGTGGAATACACCGCCCCGTCGACAAACCAGGTCGAATTCCATGGCCCGGCCGGCGCAGGATTCATCAACTGAATATCCTGATCCTTGCAGTAAAAGGCCTGAATCGGATTTATCTGGAAATATGCCATCGGAACGCCCGTTCCGCCGCCATTGGTGGTTCTGAAAATACGCCCGTTGAAGCCCACAGCCACGGCTTTTTGAAGGCCGGGCGCCCAGTCGAAATCGCGCATTTGAGCGGTGTTGTTACCGGGAAATGGAAAATCGAGCCAGAATTGTCCGCCGTTTTGGGTGCTGCGCACGCCTTTATCCGTCAAAATGTACCCGGAATTGCCATTTTGAAAGGCAAAATGACGCACGGTGATTTCGTCAGGGATCGGCAGAAAATCCCAGTTCAGACTGGCATCATGCGTCCGGAAGGCATAATTCACATCGGCCAGGAAAAGCGTATCCGGATGTACCGTTTCCAGGTCGTAATAAACGCCCCCGGAAACAATGTTCCAGGACTGACCGCCGTCGGTGGTTTTCATCAGGTGGCCGCCGCCGAAAGAGAAGGCGCCCGACAGGTAACCCACCTGCGCGTCCGCAAAATCGACGGAATACAAGTAGGTCAGACTGGTCACGTCGGGCATTTCCGTCCAGGTCTGGCCGCCGTCCAGCGTCCGGCGTACTTTCCCGCTCGAACCCACACACCAGCCCTGCATGATATTGATAAAATCGACCTGCCAGATACCGCCGTCCCAGTTGCCCGGATCATTCTGAGAAAATACGGTAGACCAGTGCGCGCCGCCGTCTACAGTACGGAGTATGGTGTGAATAATACCCGATCGTACGCCTACCGCTACCCCCTTCTGGCCGTTAAAAAAATGCAAATCGTTGATAGTCATGCCATTGATCGGCTGATTGGCATTGTTGATCAAAGGAACCGATACCCAGGTCTGGCCGCCGTTGATACTTTTCAAAAACACGTTCGCACCTCCGGCATACACGGTATCGGCATTGATCATTTCCACCGAATTCAGGGCTGCATTTGTGCCGGACGTTACTTGCGTCCATTGCGCGTGGAGGGAAAAGGAAAACAGACAAAACGTACATAGTAAGGCACTGAACAAGGTTCCGGGACGCATAAACAGGTTATTTAGGTAAAAATCGACGTGGTTCGGAAGGGTTGATAAAATCCATAACAAGGTACTGACTTCACTTATTCTGTACGTCGCTCCTGTTTTTTTTAACAATTTTCCACATTGCATTTGATTTTCAAAACAAATAATGTCAATTTTGCAGCGATTAGCATTCATCTCTGCTCAATATTTCAAATTTGTCAAAAGACCTTGCAAACGAACCTGCCGGCGAAGAGAAGATTATAGAGAAAGCCCTTCGCCCCAAACTGCTCGACGAATTCAGCGGGCAAAGAAAAATCGTGGACAACCTCCAGGTATTCATTCAGGCTGCCCGTCAGCGGGGTGAAGCGCTCGACCACGTCCTGCTGCATGGTCCGCCCGGACTGGGCAAAACAACCCTGTCGCACATCGTAGCCAACGAACTCGGCGCTTCCCTGAAAATGACTTCCGGGCCCGTGCTCGAAAAACCCGGCGATCTGGCGGGCCTGCTCACCAACCTGGAGCCGGGCGACGTACTGTTCATCGACGAAATTCACCGGCTCAATACGGTGGTGGAAGAATACCTCTACTCCGCCATGGAAGATTACCGGATCGATATCATGATCGATTCGGGCCCCAATGCGCGCAGCATCCAGATTACGCTGAATCCGTTCACGCTCGTGGGCGCTACCACGCGTATGGGTTTGCTGACTTCGCCGCTGCGGGCTCGTTTCGGCATCAATTGCCACCTCGATTATTACGATGTCGCCACTTTGGTCGGCATTATTCACCGATCCGCGGAAATCCTGAACATCCCGATCACGCCCGACGGCGCTTACGAAATCGGCCGGAGGAGCCGGGGCACACCGCGTATCGCCAATGCATTGCTGCGTCGTATCCGCGATTTTGCCCAAATTAAAGGTACCGGAGAAGTAGATGAAACCATTGCCCGTTACGGCTTGTCGGCGCTCGACGTAGATGAAAGCGGACTGGATGAAATGGATATCCGCATCCTGAACACGATCATTCACAAGTTCAAAGGCGGACCGGTAGGACTTACCACGGTGGGCACGGCAGTGGGTGAAGAGGC
>JAKQJD010000565.1 GCA_029561355.1 Bacteroidota bacterium
GTCACATAATACGAGGTATTACCCACCACAGCCGTCGAAGGTGTCGGAGCTACCGGATCGCCGGTCAAATCGCCCGGAGCCGTATACCAAAGCAAGTTGGTGCCCGTAGCAGTCAGCGGAACAGCAGGCGCATTCTGGCAATACACGACCGGAGTAGTCACCGTCGGCGCTACCGGAAGGGGGTTCACCGACAGGGTCAGTTGATCCTGCGGATTCGGGCAAGGACCTGCACTTGTAGCATTGAGTGTCAGGGTGATGTTTCCGGTAAAACCAACCGGAGGCGTGTACGTAGTGGAAAGGCTGGCTGCATTGCCAAAGGATCCTCCTGCAACGGAAGCCGACCAGATAACAGGTGTGGTAGCGCCTGCGGAAAGTACGCCGGTCAGAGAGGCTGCCGTTCCCGCACAAATGCTCTGATCCGCACCTGCGTTTACGCCGCCCGTCTGAACATCCACCATGCGTGTAGCCACGGTAGTCGGACAGGGTCCTGCGGGATCATTCGTAGTAAAGGTAAAAGTGATCGTACCCGTAAAGTTCAACGGTGGTGTATACGTCACGTTATTCGCCGTGTTGTTGGGCGCAAAAGCACCGCCCATGATACTGGCCGTCCATGTGCCATTTGTCGCGCTGCCGCTCAATGTAACGGAAAGGTTGATCGGCTGGTTAATACATACAGGTGCTACAGCCGGAATGGTGGCAATAGCGGGTGCATTTATTGTCACTACAATTTGGGCGCGGTCACTTTCGCAAAGCGAAGATCCGGCAAGTATTACGTTCAGGTTGGGAATACTCAGAGTCAGCGTACCTGTTGCACCTGTCGTAAGAGTATATTTCATGCTATTACCAATAAAGGTGAGCCAGTCAGCGGCCGTACGCGGCGTGGCGTCCGGGTTCAGGGCCACCATGTTAGAGGTACTACCAAACGGAAATGTATTGGCGGTGACGCCGGAAGTTAAGCCCGGAGGTATATTTCCCGTCGCCGTAGATGTAGCATTTTCGAACGCGCCGGTATCGTCCAGTACGAACAAATGGGTAATCGTACCCGTGTTAAACATCGGGTTATTCGGGTTGCTGTTCTGAAAGGCATAGATCTGGTCACCTGCACCAGTCAGGTCGAAACCTAAAAAATTGCCGTTGCCTCCCGGAGGAATGGCGCCCGAACTCGTGAAAGCGGCGCTGTTGCTGTAAATCACCGTACCTGCGGTGACACCGCCCGCAGGAGCTGTATAACGCACAAAACCTTCGGTTCCCCCACCTGTAACTGCCGTAACATTGCGGAAACCGCCCGCTCCGGCGTTCAGGGTCGCATCCCAGCCGTTTTCTGTGAAATAGATAACCGTACCTGCGGCCAGGTTGACGAAAGGAACAAATGCAAATATGTCAGGTCCACCGATCACTACATTGTCTATAAACCCGATAATGGCGATATCGCCAGGAGCCAGGGTGCTTACCTGCGCTGCGCCGCTCGTGGTTTGCGATACATAATAAGAGGTATTGCCCACCGCAGCCGTCGAAGGCGTCGGCGCTACCGCATCACCCGTCGGGTCAGCCAGGGAAGTATACCACAGCAGATTCACGCCATTCGCCGTAAGCGGAGTCGCCATATCGTTCTGGCAATATACAACCGGAGTCGTTACAGTTGGTACCGGCGATTCGGGCAGGGCTGTGATGGTTGCGCTGCCGTTCATGGTTGCCGTGCAACTGGCGCCCGATACGTCGCTGGAGGTAACGGTATACGTACCCGGAGTGCTATAGTTGCCCAGATTCAGTGCATTGCCTGTACCGTTGACGGTATTAACCAGGTTTACACCATCGCGATACAGGCGGTAAATATTTCCGCTTTGAGAACCGGACAAACCGATAGGTAAACCTGCCGGATCGTTTTCGCAGATAGTGCCGCCGCCGTTTACGTTAAATACCGTGATCGCAGGAACAACCTGAAAGTTGTACGTGATGGTGGGTCGGCAGGAGACACTGTTCGGCGTCGGACTCAAAATGGCGTATACCACTTGAGGGCCCGGCGAAAAAGGATTTGGAATATTCAGTGTGGCAGAAGTGCCGCCACCGCCGAGGCTGGCGAATGGTACTGTTCCCAATACCGTTCCGCCCGGCGCCGTATACGGATCCGCTACGGGAGCAGGGAAAGTCACAAATGTGATCCCGAAATCCGTCTGGCCATTGGCCACCTGTGCCATATTGCTCAGGCCGGTTACGCTCAGGGACAGGTTGCCGTTGGGGCATACCAAAAGAGCGTTGCTGCTGCCTCCGAAAGTTGGGCAAACGAACGAACAGGCGCCCGGATCGTCGATGGGTACCGCCAGGGTGCAATCCGGCGCATTGTCATCGTCGGAGATGGTGACAATTACATCACCTGCGCCGGCTGAGCCGTTTTGCAGGCGGAAATCCGTTGCAACTCCATTGTATAAAACACCCGTTGCCGGACTACCATTCAGCAGGGTTACCGTACCGCTGCTAACGGTAAGGCTGTAAGTGCCACCCAAATTATCACCGAAGGGCAACAAAGAGAAAACGAGGTAATCGTCTGCCGGATTGGCAGGCGTACCATTGTCATTACAAGTAAGGCCGGCAAGATTGGCTTCGGTTAGATTGCAGGCCAATGCCTGAGAGCAACTGCCCGGGTCGGTTACCAGTACCTGCACCGTGCAGGATTGACTGGCCGCATCCGTAATCGTGACGGTTACGTTGCCCGCACCCGCCGAGCCCGCCTGAAGGCGAAAAAACTGCGAAGAACCGTAAGGCACATTGGTGGCAGGCGAGCTGCTGCCCAGCGTAACGCTGCCCGAACTCACGGTTACGTTGTAACCCGAGCCCAGGTTCGTACCCGTAGGCTGCAATTGGAACCAGATATAATCGTCCGTAGGAGAGCCCGTTTCCGCGTTGTTTTCACAATGCACGTCCGCCAGTCCGGCGGAGGCCAGGTTGCAGACGTTACAACCAACCGGATTGTTCAGGGTAAAATCGATCGGCGCGCTCTGGCATCCGTTGGCATCGGTGATGACCAGTGTATAGGTGCCGGCGCTGAGTGTCGTCTGGCTGGCGCTGCCTGCAACGATACCGCTGCCGCCCATCGTGGTCCAACTATACGTGTAAGATCCCATTCCACCGGAAGTACTCGTAATAACGATGCTGCCGTTCGTACCGCCGCAAGTAGTTGGATCGGATTGCGTGGAAGTAGCGACCGTTGGCACGGATTGCGACACAAAAAAGGTAGGCGCCCCGGTCAGCGTAGCGGCCGGGCAACCGTTGGCATCCATCACCGACACCAGTGAATAGGTGGTGGAAAAGGTTATAAGATGCGGAATAGCCGTGCCACTTACATAGTTTGAAATGGCAGGATAGTCCGTAGCGAGTCCGTCTGTATGATCGATGGTGTATGGGCCTGTACCACCGGTGATCGTCACTGACAGCGGTGTTGCTGCGGTCGCGGTATTTCCGGAAAGGCAGAAATTACCGGCGCCGATGATAGTAGCGGAAATCGGTGGGCAAACAGCACCCGGCGCCAGGGCAATGCCGCGATAAATGGTATTCGTGGTGGCTGTCGACAGGGTGGTGGCAATAGCGCCTACACCTGTATCTGTCACCTTGATCACCCGGTTCAGGGTAGTTTCCGTTGTCGTAGCATAAATCACAGGATTTGCGCCTGAAAAATCAACAGCGATCCCATATGCACCGAAGGTAGAACCGGCGCCTGTTCCAAGGGTATATGCCAGCGTCCAGGCGGACCCGTTAAACGTCCATTTCTGAATGCCGCCGCCGTTTACAATCGTGCGGCCGTCTGCGATGTAGCATACGTCGCCTGCACTGTTAAAAAAGAACCCGGCAGGCTGTGAGCCCGTGCCGGTGTTAATAACATTTACGATTGTTTGCCCGGCTGTCACCGGAAGTCCTGTTCCTACCTGGTAAATTCCAAGGTTGGGCTGCGCAGGCCCTGAAGAAGTGGCAACTTGCGAGGAAAAATAGAGTTTATTGTTAAAAACCGCCGTACCACGGTTGTTGACTTTGTTGTTCTGCACATTCGTAGCGGCGGAAGCAATACCGAAATAGTTGGTACCCTCATTCGATCCGGACGACCAGTAATTGTTAGCGCCATCCGAGGCAGCAGACCGGATATTACCTCCGGTATGAAAAGTAGCACTCGTAGCAACGCGTGTAAAAGTGCCGGATGCATTAACGCTCCCGATGGCACGATTGATCGTGGCAGATGCAGAGGTGGTAATATTCGTTCCTGTAGGAATCGCTGCAGCATATCCTGCAAAAATGAGGGCAGAACCGTTTGCGGAGCGGGTCATCAAACCTTCCGAAGTGGCATTTCCCGCCACAATTAAAGATGTGCCTCCCGTGGAAGGAACAGTTACGGTAATACCTGCGCCCCCTACAGGGGTAAACTCTTTCAGAATAACGGCATTGCCTGTATTGGCAAGCGGAATGCTACCGTCGCCGGCCTGTAATACCACGACATTGCCTGCGGTGAATTGTGCATGTAAAACACCAGGCAAAAGGGCCAGGGCTGCAAAAATCAGACAGGTATATACGCTTGCAACGAGGGTGCTCGCACTAATACGGCCCGGAAGGATCGAGTAAAATCTTTTCATGAGAAATTATTAAAGCGTTGATTATAAAGGAAATATATCGAAAAATCGGAATTCCAAACAGCCAGGGCGCTGTTTCGACACCGAAACAAGCGACTTTAAAAACGGATATGACTTCTTTGGAAAAAGGACCTGTCAGTATGCGCGAAACCAGGCATGCAATGCACCGGATCTATGCAGGTCATTATAGTGGGCAAGCCGAAGTGCGGCGCCGCCAAAGCAGTCATGAGATTATATTAAAACGTAGATTAAAAGAAAATTCCAGCAAATGTAAGTATACCCGGGCATTTCGCCTACCCTTCCGCCGCCTTTCCGTCGAAAAATAATCCACATTTAACCTGCCAGCGACCGCTGCATTAAATTGCTTTCGGCATTTATAAAAAATAACGCATTTTTTACTTAAAAAAACCGCCGAAACGGAAACTTTCTGCATCAAAACCGTTTTACAACAAGTTGATATTTTTTTCCATGGTAAAAACCGTATTTTTCGCCTGCCAAAACAACCCTTTTGAAAACCGCGGCATCTTGAAAAGCGTATTAAACTGATAAAAACACCGGATTTGGCGTACATTTTGCTCGTCCGTGTTCCATTATACCTCTACACTGCACTATGCGTCAGTTAAAAATTGCCCATAAAATAACCACGCGCGAAAGCCTTGCGCTGGACAAATACCTCAACGACATCGGGAAAATCCCGATGCTCACCCCCGAGGAAGAGGTCCGGCTGGCCCAACGCATCCGTGAAGGCGATCAGGATGCCCTGGATGATATGACCAGGGGCAACCTGCGATTTGTCGTGTCCGTCGCCAAACAGTATCAGAATCAGGGTCTTAGCCTGTCCGACCTGATCAATGAGGGCAACGTCGGCCTCATCAAGGCCGCCCGCCGTTTCGACGAAACCAAAGGCTTCAAATTCATTTCCTATGCCGTCTGGTGGATCCGCCAGAGCATCCTGCAGGCTATTGTCGAGAACAGCCGCATCGTGCGGATGCCGCTCAACAAGGTCGGCTCCTACAATAAAGTCAACGAGGCTTATATTCACTTCGTGCAGCAATTCGAACGCGAACCCTCCGACGAAGAACTCGCCGAACTGCTCGAAATGACGCCCCGCGAGGTGCAAACCATGATGCGCAGTACCATCCGCCACGTATCGCTCGACGCCCCGCTGTCTACCAGCGAAGATGGCGACTCGACCATGCTCGACGTGATGGTGCCCGAAAATGCCGACGATCCCGATTTCGACCTCATGGCCGAGTCGCTCAAAGATGAAGTTGCCCAGGGCATGAGTATCCTTTCCCCCCGCGAAGTGGAGGTCATTGCCTCCTACTATGGCCTGAACGGCTACAAACCGCTCACGCTCGAAGAGATCGCCGAACTCTACGGCCTCACCCGCGAACGGGTCCGCCAGATCAAGGAGCGCGCCATCCGCCGGTTGCGGAAGTCGTATAACAGGGAGGTGCTTCGTTCTTATCTGGGGTGAGTTATTGGTTATTGGTTATTCGTTATTAGGGGTGTTAACCCTTGTCTTTTGTTTTACAGAAGCCAAGGGTTAACACCCCTAATAACTAATAACCAATAACTAATAACCAATAACTGACTACCTTTGCGCCCGCTATGCTCAGTCTCTCCAATATTTACGTCCAGTACGGCAACAGAATCCTGCTCGACGGTGTCAATTTTGTGCTCAAACCAGGTGAACGCGTGGGCCTCGTAGGCCGCAACGGCGCCGGTAAATCGACCCTGCTCAAGATCATCGCAGGGGAAATGTCGCCCCACGAAGGCAATGTAGTCGCCCCGGCACACTTTACCCTCGGATACCTGCACCAGGACATGCTGGTGCCTATGGGAAAAACCGTCATCGACGAAACGATGACCGCATTTTCAGAAATTCTGGAACTGGAAAAGGAACTGCACCATATCGGGCAGGAACTGACCGTCCGCGAAGACTACGATACCGACGATTATTCCAAACTCATCGAACGGATGGGCGACCTCACGGAACACCTGCACCACATGGGCAGCGCTACCACGCAGGCCGACGCCGAAAAGGTGCTGGGCGGCCTGGGTTTCAAACCTTCCGACGTAACGCGCCTCACCGACGAATTCAGCGGCGGCTGGAAAATGCGGATCGAACTGGCTAAAATGCTGCTCCGTCGTCCCGACCTGCTGCTGCTCGACGAACCGACCAACCACCTGGACATCGAAAGTATCCTCTGGCTGGAAAACTGGCTCGTCAATTACCCCGGCATGGTCATCGTGATCAGCCACGACCGGCGTTTCCTCGATAACGTGACCAACCGCACGGCCGAAATCGTGCTCGGCAAAATACACGACTACAAAGCGCCCTATTCCAAATACGTGGAGCTCAGCGCCGACCGGCGCGAGCAAATGCAAAACGCCTACGAAAACCAGCAGCGCGTTATTGCCGACCGCGAACGCACCATCAACCGGTTTATGGCCAAAGCCACCAAAACCAAGATGGCGCAGTCGATGCAAAAGCAACTCGACAAACTGGAGCGTATCGAAATCGACGACGTGGACACTTCCACCATGCGCCTGCGCTTCCCCGAAGCGCCCCGCAGCGGCGAGGTAGTAGCCGAAGCCGAGCACCTCACCAAACGCTACGGCAATGTGAAGGTGCTGGAAAACGTCAGTTTCAAACTGCTGCGCGGCGAACGTGTCGCTTTTGTCGGCCAGAACGGCCAGGGCAAAACCACGCTCGCCAAAATGCTCGTCGGCGTCGAACCCGCCACTTCCGGTAAAGCCACGCTGGGCCACAACGTCAAAGTGGGCTACTACGCTCAGAACCAGGCCGAAACCCTCGACCCGAAACTGACGCTGCTGCAAACCATGGAAAACAACTCGCCCGAAGAAATGCGCACCAAACTGCGCTCCATCCTCGGCGCTTTCCTGTTCAGCGGCCAGGATGTAGATAAAAAGGTGTCGGCCCTCTCCGGCGGCGAACGCGCCCGTCTGGCCCTCGCCTGCATGCTGCTGCGCCCGTTCAACCTGCTGCTGCTCGACGAACCGACGAACCACCTGGACATGCTCTCGAAAGACGTGCTCAAGCAGGCCCTGCTGGATTACGACGGCACGTTGCTCGTGGTAAGCCACGACCGGGAGTTCCTGTCCGACCTGACGCACCGCACCATCGAATTCCGCGACCAGCACCTGTACGAAAACCTCGGCGACATCAACTATTTCCTCGATAAAAGGAAACTGGACAACATGCGCGACGTGGAAAAACGCACCAAAACCGACGGCAACGCCTCCAGCGACCAAGGTGTGGTGGTGCTCGGTTCCGAAGAGAAGAAAACCCTCCAGCGCACGGTGCACAAACACGAAAAACGTATCGCCGACCTCGAATCAGAACTCGGCACCTACGAAAAACAGATGGAAGACCCGGAATTTTACACCCGCCCGGAATCCAACGATAAACTGAAGAAATACAACAACCTGAAAGCGGAACTGGAAACGGTGTACGCGGAATGGGAAGCGGCGGTGGAGCGGCTGGGGTAGGTTGGAGGTGTTGATGATGTTGATAAGGGTTGATGAGGGTTTATAAGGTTGATATTCAGCCGCTCGGGAAATGAAGAATTGGTCTTTCAAGCAGCCAAAATCTTTGTTTTATATGCGATTCCTTCATTTTATGTCTGCAAAAGCCAAGGGCAGCGTGTCCTCCTGAGCACAGCGAAGGATCTAACTTTTCTCCAATATTCCTGGTAAAGTTGGATCCTTCGCTGCGCTCAGGAGGACACGCTGCCCTTGGCTTTTGCAGACATAAGATGAAAACAGTCAATTTCCTCTTATCGGGCAGCCGTCACCAACCTTTGCTAAACACTATACACATAAAACCAAATACGCACGTACAAATAATTGGTTCTATGCTTGCCCTCCCCCGGTGTTAAAACCTGCCAGGTAGGTTTGTAAAATTAGTTTTGCTTAATTTTATACAAATGTTTGATTATCAACACAGATAACTGATAACTAATAACAGACAACTACTTACACGTTTTATCTTTGTCTTCCGCTTCCACAGATATAATTTCAAATTAAAACTTTATACCATGTTAAAAAAAGTAACCTTTTTATTGGCATTCCTGCCTGCCATTTGCCTCAGCAGTATTTTTGGACAGCAGGAATCCAAGATCATCCTGTCTCCTTTTAATACAACCGTACAAGATGCCATCATAGGCAGTATTATTCCAGATGAGAACAGAGGATATGTACCAGGTTTGAATGCTTATTCCTGGACACAAGCAGGATCCGTCAATAATACGAGGGCGCTGGTTCAGTTCGATTTTTCGCTCATTCCGCAAAACGGTGAAGTGCTGGATGCCAAACTGGTCGTGTACTTCGACCCTTTTTCTATCACCGCCCAACCATCTCACATGGGCAACAGCGGTTTTTATGTAAACCGGATCGTCGAACCCTGGGAAGAACTGGGCGTAACCTGGAACAATCAGCCTGAAACGACCACGGACAACCAGGTGTATGTACCGTTCCCTACCTATAATGAACAAAACTTTGTCATCGACGTAACGGACATCGTGAACGATATCCGCAATGACCCCAACGGCGTCAATGGCGGTTTCATGCTCACTTTGGAAAGTGAATTTCCCTATAATGCCATTTTGCTGTGCAGCAAGGAGAATGCGGATATATCCAGGCATCCGAAACTATTGGTCACTTTTGCTCCTGAGATGTCTCCCACACATGAAGAGTGGACAGACGACGCGACCGCTATTCAGCCGTTTACCCTTTCCCCGAACCCTGCAAGCGGAGAAGTTGTATTAACGGCTCAGAATCAGGATATTATTGACGGCGCCGACGTATCCTACCGCGTAGTGAACAGCCTTGGCCAGCAGGTCATTTCCACCACGAAAGTGAAGGACGTTCGTTCTGTCATCAATACCCGTTTGCTTCCGGCAGGCACGTACTTTGTCGTGATTACTTCCAAAGATCAGAAAGTAAAAAGGACGATCAAGTTTGAGAAGGTGTAACGCACTGATTCGAACTTATCAAGTGGGTTTGTAAACATGAAGGGGTTTGTATTTCGTCCGAAATACAAACCCCTTCATGTTTACAAATTCATGCCACCACTAAGCATACGGATTCGGCGGCAACTGAATATACTGGTATCCAGCCTGTTCCAAAGCCTTGAGTTGTTCCGGGCTTACCGCTTCTTTAAAAATAACACAAACGAGCAGCCGATAAGGAATGATGCCCCATTTGCACAAGCGGTCGCGAAACGATATTTTCCGTTTCACTTTATTAAAATAACCGGCATCCGGCGGGATCTGATTCATTTTAGCGGAGCCGTCGTAATAGTCGTTGATACCTTTGAAGGCAATGGCCGGCAGCCCGATGCCCATGGCGATTTTTTCAATTTCCCTTTCGGAAACCTTGTACACGTAGTTGCCCACTTCTTCGAAGGAGTACTGGTTTTTCCAGATTTTGGAAAGCAGCCCGGGGTTGAATTTGTACAGGATGTTTTTGATAAACAGCAACAGCGGCACCTGCATGATCGGGTCCTGCGGTTCGATGAGAATCACGCCTTTTCTGGAGATACGCAGCATTTCATACACCGCCAGGTAAGGCCGTGGAAAATGGTGGTAGGCCTCTTTGCACAGGGAATAATCGAAAGAATTGGCATCGAAACCGATTTTCTCGGCGTTTTGCTGGTCGTATTTTTTGATAAATCCTTCGTCGAAGGCTTTTTTCAATACCGCATCGCCGATGTCCGTAGCCAGCACATCCACCCCTTGTTCGGTGAGCCAGTGCGCATCCGTTCCTATGCCGTCGCCAATCGTGATCCATTTTTCATTGCGATTCACCAGGGGGAGCAGCGGCAGATACATGCGCTCATGTCGCCAGTAATTGATACTTCCCTTTAACTTCAGTCGCTCCAACGGGTCTTTTCCTTGCTGATCCTGGTTAGCAAGGTGGTTCTGATGAAGGGTATAACTCTTGTCTACAAATGAATGCGGGTTATCCATGTGTGGGTTATCCATGTGTTGTAATGATGATGGCTGCACTGCAAAAAAGCGGCGGCGAAGGTAAGGAAGTTTAAAAGGTGTTTCGTTTTTTGTGTTTAGTGTTTAGACTGCTCATCCAATTCAGGCATTGAAAACGGGTGGTTTGGGTGGTTTTGAAAAGCGTTTGGGTTCCAAACACCGGCGATCCCGTTCTTTTGAGAAGTGTTTGTTTTTTTTTGAGAAGCGCTTGGGTTCCCGAGGAAAATTTTCGGGTTGCCGACCTGAAAATTTGGCTTGGGAACCCAAAACTCCCCTGGAGAACCCAAATTATAAGAAAAAGTGGCGGAATGGGAACGTGTTTGGAACGAGCGGCGGGGAGTGAGTCCGGCGGGGAGTGAAATCAAAAGTGTCGGGCTAAAAGAGCCTTTTTACTTTTGTGAGCATGTGTTTTTTCCGTAACGGAAACAGTCTATATTGTGGCTTACTCTATAGTTCAATCTACTTTTGAAATGCTATGAAACCACTCATCGCCCTGCTCCTGCTCTGCACCGGCCTTCGGGCCCAAAACACGCCCGGCACCCTGTTGTGGGAAGTGTCGCGGCAGGGCAGCCCGTTCAAATCCTATCTGTTTGGTACGTTCCATGAAGTAGAGCCTTCGTTTTTTGCCACGCTGAACAATACAACTGATAAACTGGCATCCGCCGATGTGTTGTATGTGGAAGAAAGCAGCGTTCAGGCGGCTCCTTCCCCGGCATTGTTCTCCAAACTCGGAACCTGGAACCAGGCCCGGTGGGATTCGCTGCTGACGCCGGCGCAACAAACCGTTTTCCGGGATTTTATCAGCAGAGCCGAACGCCCCGATTTTTACAAACTCCCGCCGCTGGTGCTGAACCGCGGCGTTTCAGGCATGTATTTTCTCGAATTTTGCCCTTCCTCCGGCCGCCAATCGTATGAACTGATGGACACCTACATCGAACGACGGGCCCGACAGCACGGGAAGCCGGTGAACAGCCTCGACCGCAACCAGGGCGATTTGCTCCAGCAGGCGGCCGCCACGAGGTCTGCTACGCAGGATTCGATGTACGCCGGATTTTGCGTCGACGTCATGCAAAAAATGCTGCAAGACGACACGAAAGACTGCGCCCTGATGGATAAATACAAACGATTCGAGGTTGATTATCAATTAGATACAGACCTGACAACAACCGGAAATATATCTCCGCTGTTGATCGAACGTAACAACCAATGGACCGCCACGCTGGAAACAGCCATGCAAACCCGCAATTGTTTTGTGGCCATCGGACTGCGGCATTTGTTTTACAAACAGGGATTGATCGAACAATTGCGTTTGCGCGGTTTCTCAGTGACGCCCGTTGCGGCCGCGTGAAAACTCCTACCTACTCATTCGAATCCTGGATTAACCACTAACTAACTCAAGTTGT
>JAKQJD010000364.1 GCA_029561355.1 Bacteroidota bacterium
GAGCATCGGAAAAAGGAACAGGAAAAGTTCATCGGCCAGGCGTTGTGCCTCCAGTTTCGGAGGAATGCGGTTGTTGGACAGCCGCTGCTGGGCGTCGAGTTTCTGGAAAAAAGAATCTAGGGCGGATGGCATATGGACAAAAGTTCAGGTGCGTGATGGGGGAGGATGCGAGTATTTGAGTATTTGAAGTTTAGCATTTCAACCGATGCTGAATCTCGAATCCTCAAATCCTCAAATACTCCTTTTAATAAAATCAATAAAAAAGCGCCCTTTCTCGGTATCAACCGGGAAAGGGCGCTTTTTCGGATATGAAATGCAGAATAATACTGTTTTACATACCCAAGCAGGCAATCGTCCCTTTCCGTTCGGAGAGACAACAGCAACAGCAACATGCCGGATGGGTAACGGGTAAAAAGTTCATATCTGTTTTAGATGGGCAAACTTATTTCCAAAAACAACAAGTACCAAGCCATGTTTCAATTTTTCCCGTTTTTTTTGGAAAATTCTATAGAATCGGTAGTTGCCCCGGCTAAAGTATCCCGTCTTTCGAAGGCTAATTTCAACATTTGAACGAAGCAGCCGTACTAATTTGTACCTGCATCCTACTTTTGTGCCCGAATAAATTTTCAGCCCAAGCGTTTACTTCACCACATACACGGCGGTAAGCAGTACCTGGAACGGATTGGTGTCCGGACTTCGCACTTCGCACTGCCGGCTTCGCACTTAACTTCTATGCAACACGCATTTATAGCGGATGGAATCCGCACCCCTGTCGGTACTTTCGGCGGCGCACTTTCCGGCGTTCGTGCCGACGACCTGGCAGCCCATGTACTTCAAAAATTGCTGGAACGGCATGCCCACCTGGATGCTGCGTCGATATGCGACGTTTTTCTGGGTTGCGCCAACCAGGCCGGTGAGGACAATCGAAATGTGGCGCGTATGGCGCTGCTGCTGGCAGGATTACCACATACCGTGCCGGGAGAAACGGTCAACAGGCTCTGTGCCAGTGGTATGGCAGCCGTTATCCACGCCAAACGCGCCGTCAATGCCGGCGACGGCGACCTTTTTGTAGCCGGCGGTGTGGAGCAGATGACCCGCGCACCCTACGTTATCAGCAAATCTGCCAAACCTTTCGGAACGGACGCCCAGATGTATGACAGCAGTTTCGGCTGGCGTTTTATCAACCCGCGCATGCAAGCCTTGTACGGCACCGATGCGATGGGTGTGACGGCTGAAAACCTGGCGGACATGTATCAGATCAGCCGGGAAGATCAGGATAAATTTGCCTTGTGGAGCCAGCAGAAAGCCACCCGCGCCCGCGACGATGGGCGCTTTGCCGAAGAAATTGCGCCCCTGCTGATCGAAAAAGGCAGAGGAGACAGTACGGTTTTTCAAACAGATGAGTTTATAAAACCCGACACCACGCTGGAAATCCTGGGTAAATTGCGCACCGCTTTTAAAAAAGACGGCACGGTTACTGCCGGTAATGCCTCCGGCCTGAACGACGGCGCAGTAGCCCTGCTGGTGGCTTCCGAAGCAGGTATGAAGAACAATGGATTACAACCGCTGGTTCGTATTGTCAGCAGTGCCGTTACAGGTGTAGAGCCCCGTATTATGGGTATCGGCCCGGTCAGCGCCTCACAGCAGGCATTGCAGAAAGCCGGACTTGCCCTCGCCGATATGGACGTGATCGAACTCAATGAAGCGTTTGCCGCTCAGGTGCTGGCATGCACCCGCCTGCTGGGACTGGCCGATCACGATGAGCGCCTGAACCCCAACGGCGGCGCCATTGCGCTCGGGCATCCGCTGGGTATGTCGGGCGGACGGATTTTGCTCTCCGCCGCACGCACCCTGCAGCGTACCGGCGGACGTTATGCGCTTTGTACGATGTGTATCGGGGTAGGGCAGGGGTACGCCGTGGTGCTGGAGCGCAGCTAACACCCGGAGTTTGCAGGGCTTCACCCTGGGTTTCGTAGGGCTTCACCCTACGATAATGCTGCTGCCCTTTCAGGGCGGGCTCCTCAACCCCTCAACCATAAACCCATAAACCATAAACTTATAAAACCATAAACTTATAAAACCATAAACTTATAAAACCATAAACCATAAACCATAAACCATAAACCATAAACCATAAACCATAAACCATAAACCCATAAACCATAAACCCATAAACCCATAACCCATTACCCTCCCCATCAACCACAATCCTATAATCGCACATGAAAAAAACGATCCTTTTTGCCGGTTTGCTTTGCTTTTCCCTGTTGGGTTCGGCCCAAAATGCAACCCCTCAACCCATCGACCTGGGTGATCATTCGGGTCTGTTGAGCCTGTTGTTCGACTCCAAACTTTTTGCTCCGAACGGAGAAGTGCTTTGGAAGCCGCTCAATTTTTCAGACGGCATTTCCGCCAACTACTCCGACGACGGTTACCTGCACACGCACCTCGACAGTATCCTGTATTTTACAACCTACGGTATCAGTCAGGCCGTGGCGGTATTTTCCACGGTTCATTACGAAAAAGGCGTGTTGAGCGACTGTCATGCCTGCGGCGTGCAGGTCAGCGTAGCGGTTTTTGACGAAGCCATCGGCGGGAAATGGAACCTCCAGCGTTTTTCCAAACACTTTACCTCGCTGGGCAGCGGCGGCGAAAACGGGGAGATTGCCTTAACGCAATTCGGTACCAACCAGTGGTGCCTCACACTGTCCATGTCGTGGATCGGGCAGGGCGTTTTCAGCGAATACACGAGCTATTACAACCTCGACGACCTGGAAAAAGTGTTCAATTACGTCGGCCACGAAGACAACAGCGGCGCGCTTGGCGCCGAAACGGAAGAGTCCTATTCTTTCGATAAATCCATTCACTTCATTACCCACGAAGAAACCGACTCCGGCTGGTGGGATTTTGAAATCGTGACCCGCGGCACCAAAGCCGCCGAAGGCGACGACAAAAAATCGGTGCCGTCAAATACGGTGGAGCGGTATCATTTTAACTGGGATACGGAGAATTATATGAAGGTGTGCGAGTGAGAAGTGAAATGTTCAGGGCTTCTTTTTTATTTTGGCTACCAATCCGGCCACCAAAAGAAGCCCAAATACCACCAGCATACCGAATTTAAACGACGCCAGCACGTACATCGCCGCAGGAAAGAATCCACGGCTGCCGTCCAGTATCTGAAGCAGACACAGATTTTCCATGGCATCCGAAACACCTGCCGCCAGGAGGACCCAGCCGATGGTTTTTACATGCCGGCCAGCATCGCTGAGTAATACGCGTGCAAGAAAGTAAAGCGACAGTGTGTAGCCGAAAATAAAAAGGAAATCCCAGTAAGTATTGACCCGCAACCTGTCGGACTTGTTCGTCAGGGAATCGTCGGCAGGTGATTGCCATGCCGGGCTCTGGAACAGCGCATCTGTGGCTGCTTCCGTTCGCAGGAACTCGAAAGCGACCACTTCCTTGCTGTCCATCAACTGCTGCATTTTGCTCCGGACAAAAAAGAACAAAATGAGCGAAAGAATAAGGAGAAAAATATTCCTGTAAAGTGCAGGCATAAGGATGGATGTAGTTCCGCAAGAAGAGGGTTGTTCGTACTAAAAACGAAATACGAGAAACCAAACACGCTCTGATTTACTGCGCCGTATCCGTCGGAGGTATACCCAAACTATCCACAGGCACAGGTGTTTCCGCCCGCCGGAAATGCATTTCAAACGTCATACCCCGCATTTCCATTTTTAGCACCAGGGTAGAATCGGCGCTCGTAATTGCCTCGTAACGAACGGGGTGCGCGCTTTTCTGAATGATGGTTTTTTTATTCACCTCATACTCCACAGGCGCATCTGCGCCTACGGGCAGGTTGGTCTGCATTTTGCCGTCGGCGCCGAAATCGAAGAAAACGCCTTCGAGGGTACCGGTTTCCCGGTCATTGCGCAGGGCTTTGGTGAGCTCCCAGCGGCCGA
>JAKQJD010000370.1 GCA_029561355.1 Bacteroidota bacterium
TACGTCGCCCACTTTGATGGCCGTAAAATCAAGCGCCGGAACGGACGTATTGGTTGCGCTTACCGCCAGGTTTTCGGGAAAAGTGGTGGAAAACGGATCTTGCGGACTGGGAAAAACAAAATCAGACGGCACGAAACGCCATGAAGTATTACCCGCAAATGCCGTGTCGATGCCCAGAATCAGTTTCCGTAGTTGTACAATGTCGAACGTCGTTACAGCACCCGAGCGGTTGGCATCGGCGGCGATGATTTTATAAGGGGTACTCAAAAATTCCAGTCCCAGAATGTGTTTGGAAATCAGTACCAGATCGAAGGTGGTCACGCCGTTGGTCGGGTTGTCGTTGCGGTAGGGCGTGAGGGTGTAATCCTGGCAGCCGGGAATAGCCGGGAACTCGAAAGATCCGTCCGGATCAGCCATAAGCGTTTGCCCCGGTGGCTGGGCAGTAATGCTGCCCGATGCGCCGAGGTTGCCCGACAGACTGATTTGTGCGCCCGGTGCGGCAATCAGCACCGAATCGAGCGGGAACGTCCAAATCCCGCGGGCATACGTAGCAGCTACGAGTTGGTTGTGCGCCACGTTGTGTTCCAGGTCGAACACCGGCACAAACGGAATGTTTTCTCCCAGCCTCGCCCACTGCGCTCCCGAATTTTTGGAAAAATACACTCCCGCATCCGTAGCGGCGAACAGCAGGGAATCGGCATGTCCGGGCAGCACCAGCAAATCACTGACAGGCACTTGCGGCAGGTCGCCGGAAACGTCGGTCCAGGTTTGCCCGTTGTTGTCGGAGCGGTGTATGTGCGGGATGTAATCGTTGTCGCGAAAGCCCGAGTGCGTCACGAAAATCCGTTGCGGCAGGGTAGTGGAGCCTTGCACGGAAGTCACGTAGCGGTTGGGAAGCCCGGCGCTGATATTGGTCCAGGCGCCGGCGGGTTCCCGGCGCCACACATTGGCGTCGCTGGTACCTGCATACAGGCGGCCTGCCAACAGCGGCGATTCGTCGAGACAGGAAATGGTATGAAATGCGTCGCCGAAAATATTGCCGTCGGTCAGGTCGGAAGAAGCGGGCGACCACAGTCCCTGGTCGTTGAGGTATAACCGGTATGTGCCGGCGTACAGTTTTTCGGGATCGTGGCGACTCAGAAAATACGGCGTGTCCCAGTTGCAGCGGTCGCTGGTGCCGAGGCAATTTTGCCCGATCTGAAAATTCTGCCCGCCGTCGACGGTTTTATGGATCGCGCCGCCCTGCGACTCTACCCAGAAAATATTTGCGTCATCGGGGTGAAAAACCGATTTGAAACCGTCGCTGCCGAACAGTTGCTGCCAGTTATTAATCGCCTGCCCGTTGCCGATGTTGGTGCCGTTGTCTTGTGCGCCGCCGATATATTGATCGGGCTGGTGCGGATTGTAATTGGTATGGTAAAATTGTGTGAGCGGCAGGTTGTTGCAGCGGAACCAGCCGGAGTTGGCATTTTCCTGGTAATACACGCCGCCGTCGTTGGCGGTGTACCGTTTTCCGCTGGGTAAAAAGACCAGATCGTGCATGTCGGAATGGCCGCCGTTGATGTTCACCCAGTTGTTGGAGGCGGCGGTTTTGCGCCAGAGTTGCACGCCTGGCACGTACACCTCGTTGTCGTTGTCGGGGTGTACGATAATTTTTCCGAAATACCAGCCGAAATTGGAATAGGCGCTCTGTAATCCGCTGATACTGAAGGTCGTCCAGTTGGTTCCGCCGTTGACGGTCTGGTAAATGGCGCCCACGCGTGCCAGGGTGTCGGTGTATAAAACGTACAGTTTCTGCGGGTTCTGGCGCGACATGGCCAGTGCGGTCCGGCCCATTTTCCCGGTCGGCAAACCGCCGCCAAGCAGGGTCCATGTAGCGCCGCCATCGGTGGTTTTGTATACGCGGGCGTTGGTGCCATACAGTACCGATTCCGAGTTGTTGCGAATGCGATCCCAAAAGGAGGCGTACAACACCTGCGGGTTCGTCGGGTCGATTACCAGATCGCCGGCGCCGGCCTGATTGCTCACGAACAACACCTGCTGCCAGGTAGTGCCGCCGTCGGTGGTTTTGTACACACCGCGGTCGGCATTGCGTACATACGGGTTGCCCATAGCCGCCACGTACAGCACCTGCGGCTGCGCGGGATGTACCACGATTTTGGAAACGATACCCACCTGCTCCAGCCCGATGGGCTGCCAGGTTTCGCCGGCGTCGCTGCTTTTGAATACACCTTCGCCGTTGAACACGTAGGAAGGAATATTGGAGTCGCCGGTGCCCGCGTACACCACATTCGGGTTGGAAGGATCGAAAGCGAGGTGGCCGATGGAGATTTCGGGAAATTCGTCGAACACGGGATGCCAGTTGGTGCCGCCGTCGGTGGTTTTGAAAATGCCGCCTGCCGAAAAACCGGCCAGCATGGTGAGCGGATTATCGGGTTTTATAACGAGGCTGTTGACGCGCCCGGCGATGTTGGCCGGTCCTTGCAGCGTCCAGTCGGCTGCCGTGCCGGAGCAGTTGTTGTCGCGCTGCTGCAACGCACGGTCCTGTCGCGCCCGGCGCATGGCTTTTTGCCAGCCCCGCCAGTCGAAATCGCGGTCGGGGTAACAGCGCTGCAGGGCGAACATCTCGTGCGGCTCGGTCTTTTCGGCGATTTCTTCGAGGGATTCGCTGAATTTTCGGTGGCAGGCGGAGTGGAGGACAACGCTGGCAGCCAGCAGGAGGAATGCAAGATGTTTCATGATAACCGGTGGGATGAACTTATATTTATCTGCCAAAATCAGACCAAAGAAATCACAACTATCTTTATTGCTCCACTGTTTCACCCGCAACTTTTCTAAAACGACTTTCACGGATGCAATCTTCCTCCCCACAGCAGCAGCAGGACGAATTCCTGTTTCACCCCAAAAACGTGCAGTTGTTTATCCTGCTGGCCGGGCTGAGTTTTTTGTTTCTGGCGCTTACGGTGTCGTATATATACATCCGGGTGACAAATAATGTTGCTCCCGTGCGCCTTCCGGGGCTTTTCCTGCTGAATACCGTCATTCTGCTGGGCAGCAGTTTTACCCTCATCCGTGCGAAACGGGCGTATCTGAACGACGACACACTTGGGTATCAGCAACTTTTGAAATGGACCATTTGGCTGTCTATTCTGTTCATGGCCATGCAGGCTGTGGCGTGGACCTGGCTTTTTACCCACGATATTCACCTGTATTCTTCTACTACAACGGGGTTTTTATACGTCATTTCCATCGTGCATTTTGCACACGTGGTGGGCGGGCTGCCTTTCCTTTATCTTTTTTACCGCACTGCGAAAAAGCGGATGGTCGATCCCGTCACCGTACTCGTGTATTTCTCCGATCCGGAAAAACGGCTGCGCCTGCGGCTGCTCACCATTTACTGGCATTTTCTGGATATCCTGTGGATATATCTGGTGGTGTTTTTTGGAATCAACCAACTCTTATAGAGAGTGAGAGGAGTGAGAGGGTGAGAGATGTGAGAGAGTGAGAGATGTGAGAGCCGACTTCGATTCCACCCCTTCGCTCCACATGTACAGATTATTGAGCGAAGGGGTGGAATCGAAGTCGGCTCTCACTCTCTCACATCTCTCACTCTCTCACATCTCTCACTTCTCTCACTTCTCACTCTCTCACCCTCTTCTAGTGTTGAACCACCACTTTTCTGCTCAAAACTCCTTTTTGCGTTTGCGCCGTTATCGAATAAACGCCATTTGGTAAATGGCTGACATCCAGCGAAATACGATCATTTGAAATGCCTTCATCGTACTGCACGATCCGGCCGCTCATATCGGTCAGCGTGACGGATTGCAGAAGATCGCCACTGCGCAGGGCTACCTGAATGGATTGGCTGGCGGGAGAAGGCCAGGCGAGCAGGTCCGCTTCCGGAGCTGCCGTTTCTTCGCTGCGGGGCCGGCTGAGTCCGCCTGCCAGCGCAAATTTCATGTCGTAATTGGACCCGTTGGTCAGCACCCCGTCGCCCCATTGTACCGAGGAGTTGGACATTGTGAGGGAGTAAAACGAAAAGTCGTCGGGGCGGCCCACGTCGATGATGTCGATGATGATAAAACTGAATTTGCCGATCACGCCGTAGCCGCTCACGGGCTGGCCGTTGGTGCGGGTAAATGCGGTTTCCAGTCGTCCGCGCTTCGGCGATACGCCCAGCGATAGGAAGGTGGAGTTCCGGTTGATCCAGGAGTTGTCGTAGTATTCCATCTGGAACGCCGAATCGACGATATTGGAACTGAGCAGCGCCTCGAAGGTCATGCCGTACAGGTTCAGGACGGGCTCCGAAGCGTTTCCGAGTAAAACCTCCACCTCTACACGGTCGCCGATGGTAGCATTGGGCGTCAGCAGGTTAAAAAACAGCGGCAATCCTTTTTTTGTCAGCGGCGAGCCGGGCACGATATTGTCGGTGCGCCCGTAATGTTGTACGATGGCATCCGCATCGGCCTGGTCGATGTGGCCGTTTCCGTCAGAGTCGGCGAATTTAAGATCTGCCGGAAGCGGTACGAAAGGGTTGGCCCAGTTGCTGGCTTTCTGGCCGAACCAGCCGGCAGTGCCTTGTGCCCGCGGGGCGCCTTCCTGCCCCATACAAAAGCCGAGCGTAAGCAGATCTTTGTTGTTGACGATGCCGTCGACATTGGCATCGCCCGGCCACACACAACCCTGACTACACGGCGCGCCGCCGGCGGGATTGTTGGCTACTTCCATGTTCACTACCGTACCGGCGCACATGCCGTTGGCCGCGAGGCAATAGTTTACGGCAAATACGTCGTTGCCCGTGTAGTATGGAGTGGGTTTGTAAATCAGGAGATTAAACCCTTCAATATGTTGACCGTTAATGGTTTGTGAGGTAAATCCGGGATAAAACTGGCAGGTGCCGTGCGCCGGCGCCTGGGTGATCTGGAAATTAAAAACGTCGTAAGGAATTGGATAATCCACCACAAAAGCCGTGGACGTGCGGGCTTTCAGCCGGAACGTATCCATAGCGGGTTCCATATTGCTCACGACCACCGTAACCGTACCAGTTTCCAGGTCTTCGGCGATGCCATTGCCGATGGTGTAGGGAAAAACAACCGAACCGGAAAACCCGGGCTCGGGTGTAAAAGTGGCGAACCCGTGCGCATTCGTACTGCTGAGCATTCCACCTGTACCGGGACTGCCCCATTGCGTGACGGGGAGATTGCCCAGGTCGTTGTGCCGGACGTTAAATGTTACCGGTACGCCGACGGGTGTAAAAACATAGTCGTTCACGGCCATGCTATTGCGATGCGGCGCGGGCAACACCTTCATATCGACCGTTACGGTGGAAATACTGCCGTTCACATTACGGCGCAGCACGAACGGGTCGGCGCCTGTATAATCAGTTGTGGGCGTGTACTGGAACGCGCGGTTGCTGATGATTTGAACCGTCCCGTGTGCCGGAGCCTGCCACAAGGAATACCCGCCGTATTGTAACGAGGTCTGCGTAGCCGTATTCACCGCAGTGGCGATCTGGAGCGTGCTGCTGGCCGGCTGACCGACCGGCCGCACACCGATGTTAACTTGTCCGGTCTTGCAATTGCCCATTTGATCGCAAACGGTGTAACTTACGAGTGCCACGCCGTTGAAACCCGGTTTCGGTGTAAAAACGACCTGGTTCTGGGAATTGATCGACGCGGTTCCGTGGTTGGTGACGGCTACTTCCGTCAGCATCAGCGGACCCGCGCTGCCATTGTCATTGCCCAGTACGTTTACAACAACAGGCACTCCCGTGTAGGTAGTCGTATATTCATCTTTTACAGTCAGCAGCGAAGGATACACGGAAATCCGGTAAGCGAGGTAATGCAGGTAAGGATACGTAAGAAACTGGTTCAGTTCGAGCGTAAACGTATCGACGCCCTCGAAGGTGCTGTGCGGCGTATAACGCACTTCGAAACGATTGGGTGCACCCGGCCCGCCGGCAGATATCAGATGAATGTAAACATCTCCGTGATGTGCGGCCGGTGATATGGTAATGGCCTGTAAATCAATACCTTTTATGGTATCATTCACCGCAATTCCACTGGCCGTACCGAGTTCCTTGTAAGCGCCGGTTGGGCCCTGTGCAGACAGGGATACGGGAATTCCACAACAAACAGCCAGCAAAAAAACGAGGTTTATGTAATGAGATTTATTTACATTCATGATTCGATTATTAAAAAACAGATCAAAAATAGCGTTTTTTTACATATTAGTAACGGCTGCCGCATAAAAGATCGGCGCGTGCATATATTTGTGATTATGGCAGCAACAAAGAAACTACGCGCGGCAGAACAGCACCGGAATAAAATCTACCAGGTACTGGAATGTCTGGATGAAATGGAACACAAGCGGCTTTCCAGGTTTCTTCATTCACCGTATTTTATTAAAACCAAAACGCTGGTAAGCCTGTATGATGCATTGTTGGCGCACGTACAAAACGGAGACACGGGGTTCGACCGGCAAACTGTGTGGAGAGAGGTACAGCCGGAATCGCCTTTCGACCCGATTGTGTTCCGCAAATATTGTTCCGATCTTTTAAAATGGACGGAAGTTTTTATGGCCCAGGAATCCCAGTTGCAAAATGACAACCGTACGACCGCAGGGTTGCTTGATTTTCTGGTGCAGCGTAAGGTGAAACCCTTGTACGACCGGAGCATCCGGGAGGCAAGAAAAAAGATTGCCGAAAAACCGTTTAAGGCACTCGATGATTTTTATACGGCTTATGTAGTCGAACGCCATTATTACGCCATGATGGACTTCGACATGTCGGTAAATAAGCGCGCCAATCTGGAAGAAATATCCCGATACCTGGATGTGTTTTACTGGATCGAAAAATTGCGCCTCTTCAGCGCCCAACTGAGCCAGCAACGCACCAGCCTTCAGCAGTACGAACTGAAAGGATTACCCGAAATGCTGGCCGTATTGGCTGCATATCCGCTGGAAGACACGCCGGAACTGGCCATTTACTATTACTCTTTCCTGACGCTGTACGAAGAGGAAGATGTGCAGCATTATTACCGGTTGCGCCAGATACTCGACCTGCATATCGCCAAAATGCCGCAGCAGGAAGCCATGGAAATTGTCGACTCGGCCCTGCATTACTGCACGGGTAAAATCAACAGAGGCAAAAGCGAGTTTTTCCAGCAATACTTCGATTTGTTCAATTTCGCCCTTGAAAACGGGATTTTTTCCAATACAAGTGAATTCGCTCCCTGGCGCTATAACAATATTGTGGCCGCCGCCCTGCGCCTCGACAAACTGGACTGGGCCGAAACATTCGTGGAAAATTTCAAACACCTGCTGCCACCCGACACCCGCGAAAATACCTACACGTTCAACCTGGCCAGGGTGTATCGGTTTCAAAAACAATATCCCAAGGTAATCGACCTGCTGAAAAACGTCGACTACGAAGACATCGGTTACAGCCTCATCAGCAAAATGATGCTGTTGATCACCTATTACGAACTCGACGAATTCGATGCGCTGAACGCATTCATCGATTCCTTCCGCATTTACCTCAAACGGAACGAAAAGAAAATCCCGGCGCCCCGGCGCATCTCCTACCTCAACCTGCTCAAATACATGCGGTTGCTGCTGCGGCTGATTCCCGGAGATAAAGCCGCCCTTCGCAAACTGCAACTGGCTATTGAAAAGGATAAATCACTGATTGTCAATCATGAATGGCTGCTGGAAAAACTCGAGCAAATGGCGTGATTACACGTTGCAATTTTCGGACGTGAATGACGTTCTTTCAACGCTGCATCCTCAACCGTTCCACTGCTCAATGTTTTTGCTATTATGTCATTTAAAAACGCCGGCCTGATTCTCCTTTGCATCGTCATTTTTTCCCTCCAGGCCCGCGCACAAACCGGCCCTAAACCGGCCGGTAAACTTTCTCAGGAAGGCCGGGAAATGATCCGGCTCGGGGAAGATACGCTGGCAGTACTGGCCTATGCAGTAGTGAACGATTCCGTGGAACAGGAGCGTTTTGCTGCCTGCCGGGCACTGATCACCAGTCTGGTGCGCACGCTCAAGGTGGAAAATTCTTTCAAATACCAGTTTGAACGGCTTCGCAGCATTTCCATCCTGGCGCCGCCCGACAGCAGTTTCCGCATCTTTACCTGGCAGTTGTTCGTCAACGATTCCACGTACCGCTATTTCGGCGCTATTCAATTGAATAACAAAGAATTAAAACTGTTTCCCCTCATCGACAGAAGCGATGAAATGGAAACTTTCCCTGCCCGTGAACAACTCACGCCCGAACGCTGGTACGGCGTTATTTACTACAACCTGCGGCAATTCGATACGAAACAAGGACGGAAATACCTCCTGCTCGGCTACGATGCGTTCGATTTTTATACTCGCCGCAAAGTGGTGGAAGTGCTGGGGTTCGATGCCTCCGGAAAACCTTCTTTCGGCGCACCCGTATTCGACCGGGAGGGGCAGGTGGGGCCACCTCCTCAACGCATCTTCACCGAATATGCCGCCGAAGCCTCTTTCCGTATGAACTGGGACGAGCAATACCAGATGATCCTGATCGATCATGCCGTGCCGATGCCAAGCCCCTATGGCTCCGGTGTGGTACAGGTGCCCGATGGCAGTTACGATGCCCTGAAACTGGAAAAAGGCCGCTGGAAATACGTCAGCAAGGTGTTTAATGACGTGATGACCGAAACGCCCCGCCCCGAACCGGTGCTGGATGACAGAAAGAGTAAGGATATTATGGGGAAGGAAAAGGTGAAGAAGGTGAAAAATTGAATAAAGGTTCTTAGTTATTGGTTATTGGTTATTAGTGGTGGTAACGCCTGGCTTTTGAGATAAAGCCAGGCGTTACCACCACTAATAACCAATAACCAATAACCAATAACCAATAACCAATAACCAATAACCAATAACCAATAACTAAGAACCAAGTTCCGTCGCCCGCTTCAACGCAGCATTCGCGCCCGCTACAATATCCTCATGCAGGGCCGTTTCGCGGAAAACCCGCAGTGCCGCTTCCGTAGTGCCGCCTTTCGAGGCCACTTTCCCGATCCAGTTTTCGCAACTGAGTCCGGCCTGATTGTAGAGATCCAGCGCGCCGGTGAACGTCTGGCTAACCAGTAATTCTGCTTCCGATTCGGAGAAACCCATTTGCTGGGCGGCCTCCATCATGGCATTCATAAAAAAGTATACATACGCGGGTCCCGAGCCGGAAATGGCCGTGGATGCGTCGATCATTTGTTCCCGCTCCACATACAGGGTTTTGCCGGTCGTATTCAGCAGGTTTTGAACCATCACCAGTTCGATACGCGTCACCTGATCCGTAGAGGTAAATGCCGTCACGCCGGCGCCAATCTGGGCGGGCAGGTTGGGCATGGCACGGATGACCTTGTCTACCTTCAGCGCTTTTGAAATCGTCTCCATACGAACACCCGCCATAATGCTGATAAATACCTGTCCGGGCTGCACGAAATCGCGAATTTGTTCGAATAACCTGCCCGAATCCTGCGGTTTTACAGACAAAATCAACAGGTCCGCCTGCGGGACGCAATGCTGCGGGTCGCTGAAAAACCGGCCCTCGTGCGTTTGGCTCAGGAGGTTGGCTTTTTCGTAGGTGCGGCAAAGCACCGACAGGTTTGCGGGTGGAACTATGCGGCTGCGCAAAAAACTCTGCGCATAAGTGAGGCCCATATTGCCACCGCCGAGAATGAGTATATTCATGAATTTGGGTATTTTTCGCAAAATTTTACTTTTTCCTGTTCAATTGATAATGATGAAAGAAATAAACTTTTTCCTTGCCGCATTGCTGTGTGCAGTTTTTGGCTTCACCGCTTGCCAGCAAACACCACAACACGCTGATAATAAACCGGATATGCAACAACGTCCAGCTTATGCCATCGCCATTCACGGCGGCGCGGGTACCCTCAGCCGCGCCATTATGACACCCGAAAAAGAGGCTGCTTACCGCACAGCGCTCGATTCCGCGCTGTTGATCGGCGAAACCGTTTTGAAAAATGGCGGCACGTCCCTCGACGCCGTCGAAAAAACGATCGTCTTCCTGGAAGACTGCCCGCTGTTCAATGCCGGCCGCGGCGCCGTATTCACCCATGAAGGCAAAAACGAACTCGACGCCAGCATCATGGACGGCTCCAACCAGAAGGCCGGGGCTGTTGGCGGCGTCAGTATTATAAAAAATCCGATCCGGCTGGCTCGTGCCGTCATGGACAAGTCGCCGCACGTCATGCTGGTAGGGCGCGGCGCGGAACAGTTTGCCCTTGAAAATCAGATAGATACCATCGATCCCAAATGGTTTTTTACCGAAGAACGCTGGCAAACGCTCCAGGAAATGCTGGCAGAAGAGAAAAAGAACGGCAAAACCGGCAGCCTCGACCCTGCCTTGCGGGATTACAAATTCGGCACCGTGGGTTGTGTCGCACTCGACAACCAGGGCCACCTGGCTGCGGGCACCAGTACCGGCGGCATGACCAACAAACGATGGAACCGATTGGGCGATTCACCGGTTATCGGAGCAGGCACCTACGCTTCCGACGACGCCTGCGCTGTGTCGTGTACCGGCCACGGAGAGTTTTTTATCCGGTATGCCGTGGCACATGATGTTTGGGCCCTGATGTCGTACAAAGGGCTGTCGCTGGCCGAAGCCGCCGAATTTGTCGTCAATAAAAAACTCGTGGAAAAAGGCGCCGAAGGCGGCCTTATCGCCGTCGACAAAGCCGGAAACATCTCCCTGCCTTTCAACTCGGAAGGTATGTACCGGGGTTATGCGAAGCCGGGAGAACGGAAGGTGCTGATTTATAAGGAATGATAGTTATTAGTTATCGGTTATTGGTTATTAGGGGTGTTTCAGGCTGGAATTCGAAGTGGATGGGGGTGTTTTCCCTCACTATTTACTTCGAATTCCAGCCTGAAACACCCCTAATAACCAATAACCAATAACTAATAACCAATAACCAATAACGAACAATGCAACAACCCGCTCCCCAAATCCCTGTCAACCAATCAATCATACTCGCCCCTTTCCAGCCGGAAGACAAGGCAGCCCTGATTCGTTATCTGAACGATCCGGTGCTGTATGCCAATACCCTGAAAGTACCCAGCCCGTACACCGCGATCGATGCCGACGAATGGCTGGTGCGGGTGGAAGCGGAAAAAGATGCGCCCGGCGGTATCGCCAACTGGAGCATCCGCCACCATGAACACGGATTGATCGGCGGTATCGGGTGTTTTTTGAAAACGGGGCTGGAAGGCCACCTCGACGAAATCGGTTACTGGCTCGCGGAACCGTTTCGTGGAAAAGGAATTATGACGGAAGTGGTACAGCGCTACACACAATGGCTGTTCGAGCACAGGCCTCACCTGGTGCGCATCGAGGCGGGTGTTTTTGCGCACAATCCTGCCTCGGAGCGCGTACTGGAAAAAGCGGGATTCCAGCGCGAAGGCTATCTGCGTAAGATACACCTTAAGAACGGCGTGTATCTGGATGGGGTTATGATGGCCTGTATTCGTTGTTAGTTATAGGTTATTAGTTATTAGGGGTGTTTCAGGCTGGAATTCGAAGTAGATAGCGAGGGAAAACACCCCCATCCACTTCGAATTCCAGCCTGAAACACCCCTAATAACTAATAACCTATAACTAATAACCTCACTGAACTACAACTCTCCGCTGCACAGCCCCTTTTTCCGTAGCCAGATCCAGCCAGTAAATACCTTTCGGGTACTGGGCCAGGTCCGTCTGGAAGGTAGCGGCGCCGGCCGGGAGTTCGAGGCGGCGGGTTTGCAGGGTGCTACCCTGGGCGTTTTTCACCGTTACGGTCATTTTACCGCCCGAATAACCGTCCATTTCGGTTGTAATATTACCGGAAGTCGGGTTCGGATATATGCGCAGGTCGCTGGCCCAAACGGGAGCAGGTGCGCTTACGATGGTAGAATCCACGAATGCCGTCACCGGAATACGTTCGCTGGTGCACTCGTAACCGTTAAAGTCAATTTCCCAGTTAAAGAAATAGTAGTAGCGCTCGAGGCCGAAACTGGAGTTTTTAATGCTGACAACTTCGTCGATCACGTACGGGAAAGTAATCCCCTGGTTGCTACGGTACAGTTGCGGGCCGGAGGTGCCGAGGAACGTCTGATTGACGGTCGGATCGGTTGTCAGGATGTAGTCTGTACCGACGGAAATATCGAAATCGAGGTCGATCACCGAAGTGCCCACCGGAATGTCGACGAGCGTAGACTGCAAAATCTGGCCTGCGCTGTTCTGCAGATCCACTTTTCTGGTGCCGGCTTTGGTCGTGTATACTTTTACCTTGCTCAGTTTGAACGGTGCAAAGCAGTCGAAAATAAGCGTGCCGTTATAACTATTGTCGCTTGAGGTCGCACCCTGGTGATCTACCATGCCGACAAATTCATTCGGTGTGTCGAACGTCGTTGTGCTGGAAACCCAGTACACCGTGGTAGCGCCGAGCCCGGGAGTTTCGAAAACATCGCCCGAGAAGACCGGCGTTACATCCGTCTGGTTTTCATACCACTGTAGGTTGGTGCCGCTGGCGCTCAGCGTAGCACTGCTGTCGATTGCGATGGTATCGCCGGTCACGACAGGTATTTCAGAATTGAGCACATTCACCGATACCGAGGTGGAGGAGAAAGTGTTGCACAGGCCCTGGGTGGTTACGAAGTACGTACCCGGTTCCGATACTGAAATGCTTTGTGTTGTAGCGCCATTGCTCCAGGTGTAGCCGCTGGCAGTGGAAGACGACAGTTGTACCGCGCCGCCTGCACAGAAAACAGTGTCGCCCTGAACGGTCAGGGTGGGTGTTTCCACCGGATCAACGGTTATACGGATCACATTGGATACAGTGGAACAACCTTCGGCATTCGTGGCCGTTACCTTGTAATTTCCTTCGGCAGTCACAGTGATGGATTGCGTCGTTTCGCCGGAACTCCATTCATAGGTGTATTCTGCCGGCGCATCGAGTTGTACGCTTTGGCCGGTACAGAAAGTGGTACTTCCTGCCGCAGTGATTTCAATGGGCGGCGCCTGGCAGCCACCTTCGTACAACGTAATGTATTCATTTACAGCAGGTAATGGCAGTACGTCGTGTGTGCCGGAAGGCCAGTATACCACAACCGAGTCGATCTGCGTTTCCTGGCCCATACCGAAATGTACCTGCATGGAGTTCATGATGCCGTAGCTCTGGCCAGAATGCACCTCCCGCACCTGAATGCCCAGTGCGCTGTACAGGTAAATTTTAGAACCGATACCATTGCGATTGGCTTGTACGCCGCGCAGGTTGAGGCCGAAATAGTTGTTGCTGTTGCGGTTGTTGAGCCACAGCGCATCCGGAATATTGCTCGGCGTCGTGTAGATCTGTCCGTATCCTGCATAGATATCCTGGAAACCGTCGTTGTTCAGGTCGCCGATAGCGAACGACTCCATGTCGTTGTTATCGAACAGGTTGGCCGTTACCGTAAAGGTTTTGTTCCCGTTGTTTTTGATCAGGTAGTGGCTCGAACCGGATACCAGGATGTCGACATAACCATCGTTGTCGAAATCGCGGAACACGCCTTGCATGTGTGTGCCGGGAATCGCGTTTAATATGCCGGCAGCAGCGGAAATGTCGGTAAAATGGCCGGCGCCGTCATTCTCCAGCAACTGGCTCGACACGTCGTGGTTGGTAATAAAGCAGTCGAAGTCGCCGTCGTTGTCGATATCGCCGAAATCGGCTGTCCAGCTTTGTGCGCCGATGCGCAGCCCGGAAGCATTGGTAATATCCTGAGAGTAAGTGCCGTCACCATTGTTGAGGAACAACTGATTGATGCGGCGCGGATCGGTCGGGCTATTCACACCCTGTCGGCATTTGGCGATGTAAAGGTCCTGGAGGCCGTCGTTGTTCACGTCCGACCAGATAGAACCGTAGTTGCCCGAGTTGTCGGAAGCGGGTACGGTAGTCAGATCGATCCAGTTTTGCTGGTAGGTAAAAGTACCGTCGCCGTTATTGCCGAAAATACGCGCCACACCGTCGTCGTGGCATACGAAAGCGTCGAGCCAGCCGTCATTGTTCACGTCGGCAAAATTTACGTTTTGCACGAATGTTTGCGGCGCGGTCATGTTCACCATGTTGTACACCGAACCGTCTTCATTGGCTGTAATGAATTTGATGCCGTCATAACTGCCACCCGACATAAAATCGGTGTATCCGTTGTTGTCCACGTCGGCGGCGCACATGCCCCACTGGCTTTCATTGGAAACGGATTCCAGTTCCTGTAATGTAAAAGGCTGGTTTGGAGCAGTTTGATAGGACACCGACAGTTCTTTGCCCTGGTTCAGGCGAATAATGTCGTCCAGTCCGTCGCCATTGACGTCCGTTACGCCGATGGCGATACCACTGTAATGGTTCGCGGGGGTAAGCAAATCTGTGCGTTTGGTAAAACCGATCTGGGCAACCAGACTTCCGCTGAGCAGCGAGGCCAGCGTCACAAGCAGGGATGGTAGAAATTTCATTACGGGTCGTTAGATTGATGCTGAAAAAGTCCGGAAAGGTAACCAGATTCAGTTGAAGTCGCGAGCCAATCATTCGAAGGAGGGGAGGTCAGTTGCTTTTTGCTAATAGATGACAGAAATAAAAAAGCCGTACCATCCATTGCAGATGATACGGCCCTGAAAATTTTATTTCAAATCCTATCGGATAATAGTCACGTCGCCACGGTACAGCAGCACGCGGTCGTCGAGGAATTCTACTTCAATGGTGTATACATAAACACCCGGGTTCACAAAATCGCCCTTGTAACGGCCGTCCCAGCCTTCTGCCAGGTTGTCGTTGTCGGGGTAGAAACTCTCGCGTTCGTACATCAGTTCACCCCAGCGGTTGAATACCCGCATGAAATTTACCTGTTTCACGCCCGCTCCGGCATACACGTTGAAATAGTCGTTGTTGCCGCTCGGGTTGCCCGGAATGAAGATGTTGGGAATAAACACGTTGCGGTTCGGATCGATGTTGATCAGGATGGAGCCTGTGCCTGCACAACCGTTTTCATCCTGTACGACCAGGGTGTAGGTCTGCGATTCGAAGGTGTATGCCGTCGGATTCAGTACAAACGGATTGGTCAGCAATTCAGCAGGCGTCCAGATAAACGTATCCACTACCGCTCCGGTGATTACCGGCTGGAGTACGATCGAGTCGCCGAGTTCGATCTCGATTTCAGCGGGGTTGAACGTAACCACAATCGGTTCCGGTTCGTCGATGGTGATTGTTTCTGTAAACTCGCAGTTGCGTACGTCGAAGTAGGTGATGCTGTGTTCGCCGCCGCCGACTGTGATCGGGAAGTCCTGCGAAAGTTGCACCCCGAAGTCGAGGCTGAACTGGAACGGTCCGCCCGCGCCGCCGAAAATCGTATCGATCACCAGGGTCGTTTCGTCACCGTTGCACAACAGCGGGTCGTAAGGCAGGTAAGAACCCTGTACGGGAGGAGGATCCGCCAGTACGAGGTTAGCCAGCGCGCCGGTACAGCCCGCCGCATCGGTTGCAGTCACGGCATAGGTACCCGCAGGAAGATTGGTGGCATTGGCTGTGGTGCTGACCACATTGGTGCCGTCCGACCAACTATAGGTGAACGTACCGGTGTTACCTCCCGTGATCACTACGCTCAGCACACCCGTGCTGTCGCCGAAACACTGGATGTCGGTTCCCGCACCTTCCGACAATACGATCGGATCAGGCTCGGTTACTTCCGTACTGTAAACGCCCGTGCAGCCGTCTTTATCCGTAATGGTGACGGAGTAAACGCCCGCAGCCAGATTGGTTACGCAGGATGTGGCATCGCTGGTGCTCCACAGGTAAGTGAACGGTCCGCCGTTGCCGCCGCTGCCGGTGACACAAACGCCGCCGTCGGCAGATGCGTTACAGGAGGTTGCAGTGCTGTCGAGGGTAGTATAGGAAACGGCCGTTGGACCATCGATGAATACCTGATCCACCAGGAAGCAGTTGCCGCCGTCCGTAATGGTCACCACATTGATACCGGCACACAGGTCGGTACGCAGCGAATCGGTGCTGCCGTTGTCCCATACGAAACTGAAATTACCGGAAGTGGCCGGCGTAGTAGCATACTGCACGATCGGAGAAGCGACACCGTCGCAAACACCAAAGCACGAAACGCCCTGAATAGGGGAGCCCAGGAATGTATTGACAATTGCCGGTGGCTCGTCGAGTACAAAATCACCGGTCAACGTACAACCCTGTGCATCGGTTACCACCACCGTATAGGGTCCGGCAGCCACGTCGATGAGCGTTGCAGTGCCCTGACCGGAAGGGGTCCACTGGAAAGAATAATTCGGATTTCCACCAGTCACACCGACACTAATCCGGCCGTCGTCGTAGCCGAAGCAGGAAGGCAGCAGGTAGGTGGTATCGGAAAAAGCAAGGAGTTCTACGGTTCCCAGCGACAAAGTATCCTGTGTCGCACAGCCTTGCGCATCCCGGATCGTAACGATGTAGACGCCGCCATTCAGGCCGCAGGCTTCATTGGTAATACTTGGAAGGAAGTTGCCGGAAGTGTCCTGCCATACAAAATCAACACCCGTACTGGTTAAAACCGTCAGACAGCCGTCGTTTCCGCAACGCACCGACACTGAATCCACACCATCGATGGTTGGAGGCGCAGGCAGGGCCAGGTCGAAGGAAAGGGAGTCTTTACAACCGTTTGCGTCTGTTACACTAATCGTATAGGTGCCGGGCGTCAGGCCATTGATGGAGGAAGTCATGGCGTTGTTGGCATTCGGACTCCACTGGAAAGTGTAGTTCGGTCCGCCCGTACCGCCTGTGGTGAAGGTGCTGATCGCACCGTCATTCTGGAACGTACAAGTCGGTTGCTGCAGGTTAATCGTATCGATAACGAGCTCCGATGGCGAGGTGATAACTACCGTCAGCGTATCCGCACAACCCACAGCATCGGTAGCCAGTACATTGTAGGAGCCTGCTGCCAGACCGTCGTAGCAGGATGTTGTAGCCGTCGGATTGGTTTGGGTAAAACCTACCGGCGCCCAGAAGAACTGGTACGTGCCGCCGGAAGCGGGGGCTTCCTGTACTTCCACGCAGGCAGAACCGTCGTCTACTTTCGCACAGGAAGTGTTTGTCTGGGTGGTAAGCACCAGGTCTACCACGCGCAGGTCGGTCACCTCGACTTCATCTGTTGAGGTGCAACCGTTGGCATCCGTGATCGTCACGAAGTACGAACCGGCGCACAAATCGGCAATCACGAAAGGATTTCCGTTGCCCGTACCGTTCGCCAGCGGTGCTGGTGGCGTGGCTACGTCGGGGGTGTATTCCCAAACGAAATCATAGGTATTGGAACCGGTATTCGTATAAGGCGTGCCGCCCGTTGCCGTATAGGAAATGGAGCCGTTGCAAACGCCCGTGCAAGATGCCGCGTTGACACTAATGTTCTGGTTGTTGATGATCGCAGGTTGTCCAAGCGCGCCGGAAGCGGCTGCCGTACAACCCGTAGCCGTAGAAGTGACGGTTACGGAGTAGTTGCCTGCCGTAACACCCGCTTGTACCGCACCGGTCGGATTCGGAACGGTTCCAGGCGACCAGGCGAACGTGAACTGCGGCGGAGCCGGGTTGGTCACGGGGGTCGAGCCCAGCAAAACGCTGGCGGTTACCGTGCCGTCGGAACTGCCGTTGCAGGTAGGCAACTGGCTGGTTACGTCGAGCGCTACGCCGAGCGTCGGTACGTCGATGGTGAGGGTATCTTCTACGGAATTACCGAAGCCGTTGTTATCTGTCACGCGGATGATGTAATCGCCGCTGGTAAGACCGGTGTATACGACCGTTCCACCCGCTGTCGCGATGTTCATCAGGCTGACGGGGCCGTTCGGGATTCTTTGGCGGATAACCTCATAAGGCCCTTGTCCGCCGGTGGCCGAAACCTGAATGCTGGCAGTGCCGTTACAAGTCGGGTTGATCACCGTAGCCGAAAATGACAGGGGAACAAAATCCACGCACACCTGTCCGTCGATAGCCGTCAGGGCCACCGCGGCGCCAAACTCGTTTTCCATATTAATGGCGGAAGGCGCGTTGGTGATGGTAAGCGGCGTACAATCGCCCAATTGCCCCACAACAGTAAAACAGACCTCAAAAAGTGTGGCGCTGTCCGGTATACTGATCACGTTACCGAGGTTCACCTGGTCGTAAATGATTGCGCCCAGTTGGCCGATATTCGTTCCCTGTGTGTTCAGGTTGCTCGCGTTGAATGTACCGATCGCCGGGTTGGGGTTCTGTACGTCGATGTATTGCAGAATGGTGGGGTCCCAGTTCAATGAAAAAGAAGAACCTACGAGATCGAAGTTTTCCACACGGATTGGTACACAGATGGTAGAGCCGGGAGGCGACACCGTGTCAGGCATCGCAAAAACGATGTTGTCGGTTGCATCGCAGGACGCCATGTTGATCTGGAACGTGTGGCCGCAGCTCTTGCCGTCTTCCACAACTACGTCGTAGAGGCCGGATTGTGGTACGGAAAATATAACATCCGCGCCATGAAACAGCTGTGTGGCAGCAGTTTGAATGACGGCGTGAATATTAGGGTCGGCAGCATTCGTGATAGTAATGGTGTATACCGCCTGGTTGTTCCACTGCGGGTAACCACCTTCAATACGGAATTTGCCGAGGCAGTCATTTCCGAAATTGGCGGAAACGCCGCTTTCGGTGATGGCATTAAGGTACACGACTTTAAATTCTACACTGGTGTTCACATTCACGCAGGTGCCCGGAGGTGTACCTTCGAAACCCTGTGTGGCAAATGCGTCGAGCGTGATCGGTGCGAAGTGTACCAGGATGGGCTGGCCGCCGTTAAATGCCGTTTGCAGACCGCCGTTGTTGTTGAAAAGAATATCGCCATTCGCCTGGTCGGTCGCCACCCATATGCCGTTGGTGGCGCCGGGCAGAATACACGGGTCGGTCAGAATGGTGGGCAGATTGTCGCCCATGATCGTCGGAGCGCAGGTGTAAAACGCCCAGCCGATACCGGGAGCGGTGGCGGGCTGCGGGTCGCCGGAAAGGTCGAAGTCGCCGTTGTGGTCGATTTGAATCTGGTCGTTCCGGCAAAGGAAAATGGTATCCTGCGGACCCGCCAGATTGGTATCGTTGCTTTGCCCGTTGAAAGCGCCGAGGGTGAATGTGCCGGCATTGTTGCACATCATTTCGGGGCTGTCACCGGAAGGTTGATAAGCAGGCGTTACGCGGGTCGGAACTGAGATGTTCTTAGGAACCTGGGCATGAAGGATCGTTGTCGCGCCGAACAGGCAGACGAACAACGGGATTAGCAATTTGTACATGCGTGATGTGTAAGAATTTGACAAAGAATTGGTGGATGTGTTAACAAAAGCGGGGAATTGCGCTATTCAGATACTGTGCGTGGATAAAACGTTGTTCGTAACGGACAACTTTAACGTATCGGCGGGACACATGACTTTACAATAAAGGTGCCATGCGCGCGCAGAATGGCCGCAAAAGTAGACATTTGACCGCTATCTAACATATCAAAGTCAGAACAAATATTTAATTAATATGTGTACAGCCTGTTTCGAACGACGCGAGAGAACGCGGTCTTAACTTTATTTATTGCTGTCCGAAGCGCTCCAAACCTGCCCGTTCAGAACAATTGTTTCCACCAGGTCGGTTCCGAAGGCATAAGGCAGGTAAGCCAGCGAGGGCATAGGCTGTGTAATGAAAAAACTGGCGGCTTTTCCCGGTGCTATGCTGCCGTGCGTATCCTCCATTTCCATGGCCCGCGCGCCGTTCAGGGTAGCCGCCTGGATGGCTTCTTCGGGCAGCATTTTCATTTTTATACATGCCAGGGCTACTACGAGCGACATGCGCCCGGAAGGGGAGGAGCCCGGATTGAAGTCGGTAGCCAGTACCACAGGCAATCCTGCATCGATCATGCGGCGGGCCGGCGCGTACGGAATGCCGAGGAAAAATGCGCAGGAAGGAAGCAGGGTTGGCAGGGTGTCGCTTTGGAGCAATGCCTCTATTTCGGCGTCGCCGGTATATTCCAGGTGGTCTACGGAAATAGCGCCTGCGGCGATGCCTGCCTGGACGCCGCCGGTATAACCCAGTTCGTTGGCGTGAATTTTGGCTTTCAGGCCGTGTTGTGCGGCGGCATCGAGGATACGTCCGGTTTCTTCCACGGTAAAAAAGCCCTGGTCGCAGAACACGTCGCAGTAATCCGCCAGGTTTTCTGCTACAACTGCCGGCAACATCTCCTTGATAATCAGCGAAATATAGTCTTCTCTTCGCTCTTTGTATTCCGCCGGTACGGCATGCGCACCCAAAAAGGTGGCTTTAATAGGAATCGGGCTGACGGCTTTGAGCCGCCGGATGACGCGCAGCATTTTGAGTTCGCTTTCCAGGCTCAAGCCGTATCCGCTTTTGATTTCGATGGCGCCGGTGCCGTAGCTGATCACTTCCTGCAAGCGCTTCCAGGCGCCTTCGAACAGTTCATCTTCCGAAGCAGCCTGCAGGCGCCGGGCCGAATTCAGGATGCCGCCGCCCTGCTGCGCGATCTCTTCATAACTCAATCCGCGGATTCGGCTCACAAACTCCTCTTCCCGGCTCGCCGCAAACACGATGTGCGTATGCGAGTCGCACCAACTCGGAAAAACCATCCGCCCGCTTGCGTCGATCACGGTATCCGCCGTTTCCGGGCATTCCGGCATGGGGCCGAAAGAATGGATCCGTCCGTCTTTTGCCAGCAGATACGCGTCGTGCAGCACCGGCAAGGCTGCCATTTCAGCGCCTTTTACCAGAGAACGGGGAGCTGTTTCTGCCTGTACGAGGGTTTTGATGTTTTTGATCAGCAGGGTAGGCATGTTTATGTAAATAAAAGGCAATGGACAATGGAAGTACGACAGGTTCGTTTGGAACGGCAAAACTATTTACTTTTGGCCGGTCATTTTGGAACTGCTTCCAATACATTTTTTAAGGTAATGAAAATCAATCGTTTATCCGAAAATTTCCGGCTTTTTTTTCCGGTGCTACCGGGTGCGGCTGCGTTTGCCGTCTCTATTCTCCTGCAAACGGGCTGCCAGACACAGGTCACCTGCAAATACAAGCCGGCACCGGTGTTCGAAGCCGGACTGCCGCACGTTACGGACTATCATTTTGAAAAACAGGGCAACCAGTCGCTCGAAAGCCTGATGCTCGACACGGGCGTTTTGTTGGAACTCAACCAGGATATCTGCAACGAATCGCGGCAGGAATACCGGTTTAATGTAAAAGGCGACTTTTCGAAATTTCCCGATTCCCTGTGGCTGAAGGAAGCGTCGCGGCAACTGGTTTTCCTAAGCACCTTTTCCGCCAAACAATCGGCCCTGAAAGCCTGGGCCGACGTGATCGAACAGCGCCGCAGCGAAATGCGCCTTGGCGAAGACCGCGAAATGCAGCCGGGTATTTTTGTGCGTGTGGACCGGGTGGTAAGCCCGGAAGAGAGCACGCTGGTGCTGGTCTTTACGCAGAAGTAGAGATTCCCGGTCGCTGGCCCTCTGGGCAAAAGCATCAAAATAGTATTTAACTCAAGTTGTGATCTATGGCCCGGAGGGCCAATATCTTTGTAGAAAATCGAATATGCGGATGGTAAGCGGCCCAGCGGGCCGCTATCTAATTTCCTTTTCCGACAAGATGCCGGCCCGCTGGGCCGGAACGAGACGGTGGCACATCATTCTACAAAGATATTGGCCCTCCGGGCCATAGGTCACAACTTGAGTTAAATACTATTTTGATGCATTTGCCTGGCTATAGGCTCCCTGATCTCAGACTTTTTTGCGCGGTTTCAGGTTTTTCTGAATCCATTTCACCTCTTCTTCCGGCGTTATTTCGTCCAGTTTGTTTAACCTGCTGAAGGTTCCTGTGGCGACGTCGTAGGGCTTGCTGTCTTCAAAATAGGGCCCGGCCGCGCCGATCATCCAGCCTTTTTTGGCTGCCTTGTGCGGCTCGTTTACACGGAATTTGTACACGTGGTAATAACCTTTTTCCCCGAAAACATCGATATCGACCCGTTTCAGGTGCTCCATTTCATCCGGAACCGCATCGAGTTCGGTTGGGAATTCCAGCCAGTTGGCAAGCGTGCTTTCGGCGCCTTTTTCGATGGTCAGAAATGCTGCGGGAAACAAACCCGTCTTATCGAATTTCTTTAAAAGCCGGTAAGTGGACTCGCGCGTCCGACGGTCTGCCGCATATTTTTCTATTTCTGCGGCACGGATCGTCTTCTTCTTTTCCAGCCGCATGATCAGGTCCTTCAACCGTTCAAACCTGCGATTCCGAATACTCCGTTTTTCTTTTTGAAATGCAAATGCGCGGTAGGCGGCGAAAAACAAAACGGGTATAACAACGATGGAGACAAGTGCGAGGAGCAATTTCATAGAATACGGGCGCGGTTTTACGAACGCTTTATTTTTCCTGCCAGCATTTTCACCATATCGTTCAGATCCTGTGAAAACCTGAAATAATAGGCTATTCCGCCGAAAATCAGCACGAACAACCCCGAACGAATGGCAATATCGAGCAGGTGAACGTCCGTTTTAGGGAAATAAAACACCAGCGCATAGGCCATTAGTCCGGCTGCAAGTACAAGCAAGGTGTTTTTGGAAAACGGCTGCAATTTGAATTTGTACCACACCAGGCCCACACTGATCATATTGTACGAAGCCACGGAAATAAGGGTGGCAACGGCCGCCCCGTCGATACCCCATTTCGGTACCAGCCACAGGTTCAGGGAAATGTTGGCGACGGCCAGTATGCTCAGCGAAACGAGGGCATACAGGTAGTATTTGGAATAATACATCAGGTAGTTGTTCAGCCCGGTGCCCATTTCCACCAGCCTGGACAGGCCGATGTAAAGCAGCACGAATTTTCCGGCCGACACTTCCGCACCGTTCGGCATCACCTTGAATAACTCGTCGATGGACGTCCAGGCCGCTCCGAATAACAGCACGCCAATCACTAACAGGTTGATAGACACCTTTTTATAAAGACTTTCCAAAGCCGGCCGGTCGTCTTTGGCCAGGTATTGCGCCACGGAAGATGCGCTGGCAGCATACAGACCTTTGGTCGGAATATCGATGGCGGCGGCGATGTACCCGGCAATGGAATAAATGCCGGCGGCTTTTAATGTCTGCATGGAGCCGACCATAAAAACATCCACCTTCGAAGCGAGTTGCAGCGCGAAACCGCCGACCGCTCCGAACAGGATAAACTGCCATAATTCTTTGCGAAGTGCCGGCGTCAGAAATGCCGGCTGCGGTTTCCAGTGCCATTCCTTCAGCCAGCGCAGGTAAAAAATCAGCGAGATCATCACCAGTGCCGAATGCGCCACCAAACCGTACAAAGCCGTTTCCAGGGTGATCCATCGCTGCCACACGGCGATCAGGAGAAACGGCGCCACCACTTTTTGAGAAAAATCCAGCAGCAGGGTCGGAACGACAATACGTTTGAAATTGGAGGAGTATATACTCAATACCACGCCGATTGCATAAAAAAACGCCAGCGGCAGCGCTATCCAGAAATAAGTTGGAAGCAGGTTGGCGCTTTCCTCAGACTTGGCACGCGACTGCATGAAATGAATGATCTCATCCCAGAAAACACCTATCAATGTGCCGCTGATGAGAAAACCGATGCAACAAAGTGTTACCAGCAGCGCCACAAATCCGTGGTGGCCTGCCTGCTTGTTCTGAAAACGGGGAAAAAAACGAATGGCGACAGTATTGGCGCCGAATGTGAGCAGCGGCACCCCGATCATCCCGACCGATTGTAATACCTGAAACAGGCCGTAGGCTATCAGTGCATGGGGATATACAAAAAACGTACTGACCGCTCCGATCATCAACCCGACCAGGTTGACGATGGAATATTTCATCGTTTGCCGCCGTATAACACCCATACTACAAATTTGATCCGCTACTTATCGGTAGCACGGCCTTCAGGCCGTCGGGAAAAGGGCCTTTTAAGGCCCTTTAATTAATTTTTTATGCCAGGACGGCCATGAATGGCCTTGTCCCGACGGCCTGAAGGCCATGCTACCTGTTCGCCGCCGACTTCGCACTTCGCACTACCGACTTCGCACTTACTCAGTAACAGCCAGCCTTTTCAGCAGCATTCCTTTTTCATTTTGAAGGGAAATAATGTAAATACCTGCTTCCAGCGAAGCGGTTTCGATATCCAGCCGGTTGTCGCCGGGGTAAATACGAACTTCCTGCTGTCTGCAAATCCGGCCTGCGGCATCTGTAACGACCAGTTTGGCATCCATGGATTCATCCGAACTGACGCTCAGCATAGCAGGCTGGCCGCCGGCTACCGGGTTGGGCGACAGGTCGGCGGTTACAGATCGTTCCAGTTCGTTGGTCGCGGAGATGTTGCGCGTTTTCAGAAGGCCTACCTGGGCATTATCGTTCGGGTTGCAAACATCCCATTCGTTGTAGGCACGTACGCGCCAGTAGAGGGTGCGGTTGTTAGGCATGGGCTGATCCACCGTGATGCTCGTTTCGTTGTACAATGTTTTGTAAAACAAGCGGTTGGTAAGGCCCATATTCGGATACAGGAATACTTCCACGACGTAGATGGTAGCGTTGGGAAGTGCATTCCAGATAAGTTCGAAGTTGTTGTATTGCACAATATGCGAGTCGATCGGGCTGACCAGTTGCACAGCCATTTCATCGTCGATCATGAGGCCTGGCTCAGAAACCTGCAGGTAGCCGGAATGCTCCGTTTCCAGGTTGCTGCGCATGGCGTTGATCTGTTCCGGTGTAAAGCGGGAAGTGCAGGCATCCGAAGCGTAACCCATGATCAGGGTGGCATCCGAGCGGAAAGCGACGTTGTTCGGGTCGTGTTGTATCTGCTCGCTTTCGTGGTTATCGTCGCACTGCCAGCGGTCGTGCAGGTAATCCGGCGGCGTGTCACAGAAAAAGTCGCCGGCATCTTCACAATTCGTGCCGTCGATACGCTCCACCTGCCGGTTGTTGCCCACGGTATTTGGCGCCGGCTGCGAAAAGTCCCAATCGGTACCTTCCCAACCCGAAAACGGGTGCGGCAGCGAGAAGTGGTGGCCGGCTTCATGCGACCAGGTAGAGTTGCTGGCGCCCGAACAGCCGCTGCCCAGCACGATGGCATCCTGCCAGGCATAACCGCAGTTGCCCGCCGGATCACCTACTACGTAGGCATTGAGCCGGTCGGGAATATTGTTTTGATTGATCATTTGCGCACCGGCAGGATACTGGTGTTCATACCAGTCGGAGTTGTTGACGAATCGAAACGGATCGCCGGGCATCAGGTAAAACTGGATTTTGGCTTCTGTGTAGCGCTCGTTCATGCCGCAAATTGCCTGGACCGCCTTGTCCATTGGGAACAGGTTCGTGCCCTGATCTGTACCGATAATGTGAACGGTCACCGGAACATACAAAATTTCATCCGAACGCGTCTGCGACAGTTCATTCCGATGGTCTTTATACCATTCCATCCAGGGAGTTACTCCGGCATTTCCACACCAGTTGCCGGTTAATTGCTGCGCATAAGCGGAGGAAAGAAAAAAGAGCAGCGAGAGAGAAAGGATGATTTGCTTGCAGGACATCACAGAAGAATTATGGTTGTGTCTGGTTTTTTGTGTTGAGTGTTTCGTAATGCATTGACAACCAATCGCATCCTAAACACTAAAACCTAAAAACCAAATACGCTCTGAATTATAGTTGGTCGGACAAAAGTCGTGTTTATTATTCGGCAATTAAAAGTTTCCGTTCCACCTTTTACGGCCAACCAGCGACAAATGTGGCAGAAGGGGAGTATTCGAGGATTTGAAAATAGCATCTGTTGTCATGTCACCTCCTCGAATCCTCAACTCCTCGAATCCTCAACTCCTCCATAATATACGAAATCACGCCGCTTTGGTTTGGTTTTCCCGGCTGCGTTTTTTGTCCGCATAAACGGAAGCCGCTTCCCGTACCCATTCCCCTTCTTCATGCGCTTCCACGCGGGTACGCAGTCGCTGCCGGTTGCAGGGGCCGTTGCCGTTCACCACGTTCCAGAATTCGTCCCAGTCAATGGGCCCGAAATCATAATGGCCGCGTTCCTCGTTCCAGCGCAATTCGGGATCTGGAACGACCAGTCCCAGCACCTTTATCTGCTCTGCAATCATATCGACAAAGCGCTGACGCAATTCATCGTTGCTGAAGCGTTTAATCTTCCATTTCATGCTTTGCGCACTGTTCGTCGAAGCATCGTCGGAAGGTCCGAACATCATGACGGCGGGCCAGTACCAGCGGTTGATGGCGTCCTGGGCCATAGCGCGCTGTTCGGGCGATCCGTTGGCCAGTGCCAGCAGAATATCGAATCCCTGACGCTGGTGAAAACTCTCTTCTTTGCAAATACGCACCATAGCGCGGGCATACGGGCCGTAAGAGCAGCGGCAGAGCGGGATCTGATTCAAAATCGCTGCGCCGTCGACGAGCCAGCCGATGGCGCCCATATCGGCCCAGGAAATGGTCGGGTAATTAAAAATGGAAGAGTATTTCGCCTTTCCCGAATGCAGGTCGTCGATCATCTGAGCGCGGCCCGTGCCCAGCGTTTCCGCCGCAGCATACAGGTAAAGGCCGTGGCCGCCTTCGTCCTGCACCTTGGCCAGTAACACCAGCTTGGCCCTTAAACTCGGAGCACGGGTGATCCAGTTGCCTTCTGGCAGCATGCCCACAATTTCGCTGTGCGCGTGTTGCGAGATCTGGCGGATGAGGTGTTTGCGGTAATTTTCAGGCATCCAGTCCTTGGGTTCTATCATTTCATTTTTAGCCAGTTTGCTTTCAAATAGATTTTCGGCTTGGTTTGCGTCCATGGTTTTGATTTGAGGTATCTTGCAAAGATAGTGTTTATAGGATTTTAATCAAAATTATCACGCAGCGACTCCCCTGCTACTTTTTCTTGATAAAAAGTAGGCAAAAATCAAGACTTCATAAGATTTTGAAAAAATCCATGACGCCTTCAAAGCCGGCGCTATGATCATGGCTTCCCCGGTTAAATTCGGTTGAAGCCAGCATAGCGCCCCCGCACAGGCCTTCCAAAAAAGCTGGTTTACCAACTGAATGTCATTGATGTCCGTTGCTTTTTTGGAACTCCTTTTTGATGGCCTCAGGATTTTGTATCAAAATCTTATGAGGCCGGCACCGGGCGCCTAATAGAAAATAACTTTTTTTATAGGGCATAAAGGGCTATTTTTGCAGTCATTTTATAAAATTTCATGGCACGTTTTCACAAGTTAAAAATAAAGGACATCCGCCGCGAAACAGCTGAGGCGGTTTCAGTAGCATTTGATGTTCCACCACAACAACAACCCGAATACCAGTTCAAACAGGGGCAATACATTACTCTGAAATTAAACCTCGATGGTGAGGAAGTGCGCCGTTCTTACAGTTTGTGCTCAAGTCCCTACGGGGAAAAAGAACTGCGTGTGGCCATTAAAGAGGTGCAGGGTGGTAAGGTATCCACCTTTATCAACCGCAATTTAAAAGTGGGCGACAGCATGGAAGTGATGACGCCCATGGGCAATTTTACCACGCCGCTTTCGGGTAGCAATACCAAGAGCTACGTGTTGTTTGCCGGTGGCAGCGGCATTACACCCATGATGAGCATTTTAAAAAGTATTTTGTACGTTGAAAAACAAAGCAGCATTACTTTGATTTATGCCAACAAAAACGAAGACAGCACCATTTTTAAAGCTGAGATCAACAACCTGGTAGCCAGCAATCCTAAATTAACAGTGGTGTATGTGTTCGATCAGCCGCTCACAAAAATATCAGACCTGCAAACCGGCATGGTTACCGTTGAGAAAGCAAAATCTTTATTAGAAAATTTCGCGGGTTTTAAGGCGGATGAATATTTTATTTGTGGTCCGGGCCCAATGATGGCCAATGTAAAAACAGCCCTGGAAGATTCGAAAGTGGATAAAGAAAAAATCCACATCGAGTATTTTAATTCGGTGGTGGAAGAGGTGAGTAAAGTTGCTGTTGCACCAGGTGGCAATGTAAACGCAAAAGTAAAAGTGCTGCAGTACGGCATAGAGACAGAATTTGAACTGGAAACTACCGGCATCAGTGTGCTGGAAGCCGCCATTGAAGCCGGGGTTGACGCGCCTTTCAGCTGCAAGGGCGCGGTTTGCTGCACCTGCCGCGCCAAAGTTTTAGAGGGTAAAGTAAAAATGAGCGCTAACTTTGCATTAACAGATGCAGAAGTAGAAGAAGGATTTATTTTGACCTGCCAGTCGCACCCGATTACCGAAAGGGTGGTGATTGATTATGATGCGTAAATTCTAATCCTGCTTTGTCTGTAAAGTATTTTTTTTACCAGAAAAATATTGACAAACAAAAAATCTTAAATTTTTTAATCGAATTTATAGTATTTGTATTCGTTGGAAATTCTAATCTGAACTTTCATTACTGGTGTGACCGCATCTATGACTTCTGTAAAGTATACTAACATGATTTGCTGACTGTTCACGGTGTAAGCTCTCATGATTAAAATCATTAAATATAAAAAACAATTTAGTTCTAAATTTGTTTGTTATTTTTATGTTCTCAATTTTTAATTTAAAACCCAACATATTATGGAAGACAACACATCAGGAGCTAAATGCCCTTTTCCGCACGGCGGCGCTAAGAATACAGTTGCCGGTGGTGGCACCAGGAATCACGACTGGTGGCCAAACCAGTTAAAATTAAATATCCTGCGCCAGCATTCTTCGCTCAGTAACCCTATGGACGGGCAGTTTAATTACGCCGAAGCATTTAAAAGTCTTGATCTTAACGCGGTAAAAAAAGACCTGCATGAGCTCATGACCAATTCACAGGCCTGGTGGCCGGCAGATTACGGACATTATGGTCCCTTCTTTATCCGCATGGCCTGGCACAGTGCAGGAACATACCGTGTGGGCGACGGGCGCGGGGGCGGTGGTACCGGACAACAACGTTTTTCACCACTCAACAGCTGGCCCGATAACGTGAGTCTCGACAAAGCCCGCAGGCTCATCTGGCCGATTAAAATGAAATATGGCCGCAAGATCTCCTGGGCCGATCTCATGATCCTCACAGGCAACGTGGCCCTTGAATCCATGGGTTTTAAAACCTTTGGTTTTGGCGGTGGCCGCGAAGATGTATGGGAACCGGAAGAAAACGTGTATTGGGGTTCGGAAACCACCTGGCTGGGCGGTGATGTGCGTTACGCGCATGGTTCAGAAGGTGCGCCTAAAACACACGGCGTTGTTGTTTCAGATGATAAAGCTGATGGCAAGGTTCACGGCCGCAATCTCGAAAACCCACTGGCAGCGGTGCAAATGGGATTGATCTACGTGAACCCCGAAGGGCCGGATGGCAATCCTGATCCCATTGCGGCAGCAAAAGACATACGCGACACTTTCGGACGCATGGCCATGAACGACGAAGAAACCGTGGCTCTGATTGCCGGTGGTCACAGCTTTGGAAAAGCACATGGCGCGGCTCCGGCCACGCCCAACGTGGGCAAGGAACCCGAAGCAGCAGGCATAGAAGCACAGGGTTTTGGCTGGGCCAACAGTTATAAAAGCGGTAAAGGCGCAGATACCATAACAAGCGGGCTGGAAGTGACCTGGACCAAAACACCCACCCAATGGAGCAATAACTTTTTTGAAAATCTTTTTGCCTTTGAATGGGAATTAACCAAAAGCCCTGCAGGCGCCCAGCAATGGGTGGCTAAAAACGCAGAACCAATCATTCCCGACGCGTTTGATCCGGCAAAAAAACATTTACCAACCATGCTCACCACCGACCTGTCGTTGAGGTTTGATCCGGCATTTGAAAAGATCTCGCGGCGTTTTCTCGCAAACCCAGATGCCTTTGCCGATGCCTTTGCCCGCGCCTGGTTTAAACTCACACACCGCGACATGGGCCCCTTAGCACGTTATTTAGGTCCTGAGGTTCCCAAAGAAGAACTGCTCTGGCAGGATCCTGTTCCTGCTGTTGATCACGTACTGGTGGATGCAAAAGACATTGAACAATTAAAAAGCAAAATCCTCGGTTCAGGTTTAAGTATTTCAGAGCTGGTGTCAACAGCATGGGCTTCGGCTTCTACCTTCAGAGGTTCTGATAAACGTGGCGGTGCCAATGGCGCCCGCATTCGCCTGGCGCCTCAGAAAGACTGGCGGGTGAATAATCCAGCTCAGCTATACAAAGTGCTGCAAAAACTCGAGAGCATACAAAAAGAATTTAACGGCGCGCAAAGCGGCGGTAAAAAAATATCGCTGGCCGACCTCATTGTACTGGCAGGATGCGCCGGTATTGAAAAAGCAGCGAAGAACGGCGGTCATACGCTTTCTGTTCCTTTTACAGCAGGCCGCACCGATGCTTCGCAGGACAAAACAGATATTGAATCATTTGGTTACCTGGAACCCATCGCCGATGGTTTTCGCAATTACCGCAAGGCCAGCTTCACCATTTCAACCGAAGCTTTACTGATCGACAAGGCACAATCGCTTACACTCACAGCACCAGAGCTAACAGTGCTCGTTGGGGGCCTGCGTGTGCTCAACAGCAATTTTGACGGTTCGGCCAATGGCGTTTTTACAAAACAAAAAGACACCCTCAGCAATGATTTTTTTGTAAACCTGCTCGACATGGCTACCGAATGGAAGGCCGCGACAGAAGATAAGGAATTGTACCAGGGTTATGAGCGTGTGGGTGGCAAACCAACCTGGACGGCAACCCGCGCAGATCTGGTATTTGGATCCAATTCAGAGTTGAGAGCTGTTGCAGAGGTTTATGCCAGTGCCGATGCCAAAGAAAAATTTGTAAAAGATTTTGTAGCCGCATGGAACAAAGTCATGAACCTCGACCGTTTTGATGTGAAGGCCTGATCTTTGAATTTTAATGTTTTTTTAAAAATGACCGGCAACGGTCATTTTTTTTGCCCGTGTTTTGTGCGATTGTAAAGGAAGTGTTTCGCTTTAGATGAGACTGGCATTACCGTTTTTACCTTCGCTCCTGCATGATAACGAAGGCGTAACGCCGTTAGCTTCAGGGCAGAGCGGAGGTGCCGGATCTGTTGATGAGTTTAAGGAGTTTTGGTGTTTGGTCCCGGATGGGACCAAACAATTATAAAAGATCATAAACAAAAAAAACGATTTGCCCCGGAGGGGCAAAACTCCCTAACAGAAAGCCGGCGCTGTGAATTGCGCGTTTAGAAAAGGTTCATATCTCTACCTGTTAAAAAAAAATTAATTTACAGATATTGATTAATATTGTCGTGAACAAAAAAACCTAAAAATTTCAGACCATGAGCATCAAAACAGGAGACAAAGCCCCGGATTTTAAATTGTACAATACCGAGAAAAAAGAAGTGACTTTAAGCGACCACAAGGGTAAAAATGTGGTGCTGTTGTTTTTTCCACTGGCCTTTACCGGCACCTGTACCGCTGAATTGTGCAGCGTGCGTGACAACCTGGACATGTACAACGGATTAAACGCCACTGTGTATGGTATCTCCATTGATACCCCACATACTTTGGTTAAGTTTAAAGAAGAGCAAAAATTAAATTTTGAACTGCTCAGTGATTTTAATAAAAAAGCTTCTAATGCTTATGACTGCCTGTACGCTTCTTTTGGCGCAATGGCCATGGAAGGGGTGAGCAAACGTTCGGCATTTGTGATCGATAAAAACGGCCTCGTACAATACGCCGAAGTGCTCGAAAATCCTACCGAACTACCGGATTTTGAAAAAATCAAAGCCACATTGGAGAAATTAAATTAAACATACCAACCAGTATTTTTGCTTAAACCTTATTTTCATAAAGAGGGAATTGAGGCCGGTTGCGACGAGGCCGGGCGGGGCTGCCTGGCCGGTCCCGTTTATGCAGCTGCAGTAATTCTGCCAAAAAGGTACCGCAACAAATGGCTGAACGACAGTAAAAAACTAAGCGATAAAGACCGTTACGAACTTCGCCCGGAGGTGGAGAGCAAGGCCCTGGCCTGGGCGGTAGGCGTTGTTGATCACCTTGAGATCGATGAGATCAATATCCTGAACGCCTCGTTCCTGGGCATGCACCGCGCCATCGAACAACTGAAGGTAAGACCCGACAGGTTGCTGATTGACGGCAACAGGTTCAAGCCCTACGAAACGATTCCGCACCAATGTATCATAGGCGGTGACGCAAAATATTTAAGTATTGCTGCGGCCAGCATCCTGGCCAAAACCTACCGCGACGATTTTATGAAGGAAGCCGCAAAGACCTACCCGCATTACGGCTGGGAAACGAACATGGGTTACCCCACAGGACTGCACCGCGAAGGCATCAAAAAGCACGGCCCCTGCGCTATACACAGGATGACCTTTCAATTGCTACCCAACCAACTGGAGTTGGAATTCACCACCATTTAATTCACAGACCTGGTTTTATAACTCCCTGCCGGCAACCATTTCCGCAAGCCGCTTTTTTAGTAGTTTAGGTAACAATGCCCGTATTCAAAAAAATTCTTTTTGTACTTTTTATTACTTCCGCTGCCGGACTGGGTGTTTGGGCATATTTTAATTTAAAGAACAATAAAAAACCCAATATTGAGGCGCTCACGCTGCTGCCCGACAGTTGCCTGGTTTACCTGAGCACAGTAGATTTTTTTAGTCTCGATAAAAAAATGACTTCACAGAGCCTGATCGTTGACAAGCTGAAACTGTTTAATGATATTAACAGCTTTTGCAATACCCTCAGGCAGTTTGATTCGTTGTTCAGTAGCCAGCCGCTGGTAAAAGATGAGATCAGCAACAACACCATCCACCTGGCCATTTACGGCAAAAACCTTAACTGGTTGGCGGCCTTTAACGTGAAACAACTGGGGCAGCAGAAAAAAGTGAATGACGAAATATCAAAACTGTTTCACGCGAATCCTGTAGAAAAAAACGTTTATGAATTTGAGTTGAGGAAAAATGTAAAATTTTATTTTTCGGTCAATAATGGCGTGGTTGTTATTTCGAACACGCTGCAGAAAATAAATGAGGCGCTGACTGCTTCATCAAAAAAACTCTACAACAATCCTTCTTTTCTTGAATTTAAAAGCGCGCTTGAAGAAAACAGCTTGTTGTCGGTGTATGTGAACCATGAACTTTACAGGAAAAGCGAGGCCATCAAAAGATTGAACCTGCCCGCGATCTGCATGAACGGATTTTATTCGGGTATGGTCGACATACAGCCTTCGGAGTTGAAAATTAACGGTTACCTGAAACCCGATAGTCTCAGCCTTGTTTCTATGTTCGCCGGACAGGAACCCCAGGCCCCTGATTTTATGAACGCCCTGCCATTTGCCTGTAATTATTTTCAGGCTTACGGTTTTAGCTCCCTGTCGGCCATCAAGCCACGTCTTGATCAGTGGCAGTTGCCTGAGCAAAAAGAATTCTGGCAGTTGGTTAACGACAGTGCCCTTTACAATTTAAATAAGGCCTTTTATTCAAATGTGGCCGATCACATCGTGGCATTTGAAAGCGGGGCCTCAAAGCAAAAATTTGTAATGCTCAAAGCAGTTGACAGCACACTGGCCCTTGAACACTTAAAGGCGATGAGTGATACCATGGTGACCAAAAACACAAGTTCTTTCTTCAGGCTCAAACAATTGCAGGGTGGGGCTGAACTGCGGCTTTGTAACCCGCTGTCGGACTGTGCTACAAAGTACGCGGCCTGGTATGGTTCACACCTTTATTTTTCGGGAAACGAAGATGATCTTGCCCAGCTCCTTTATAATTTAAAAAGTGGCATGATCATCACTGAGAACACAAGTTTTAACAGGTACAGGAGTCAGAATTTTACCGAAACCTTTAATTACCTGGTATACAGCATTCCCAGCCTCGATAAAACGGGCAGGGAGGCTTTTTTTAATTTCAGCAGCAGCTCAAAAAATGATCCTTTTGAGAACTTTAAACATTTTTCTTTTTCGATCACCAACCATAAAAATAAAATGGAGTTCAGGTGGCATTTGCTGAATGAAACCGAAACGGTTAACAAGGAGCAGAACATTTTATGGGCTTTGCAATTGGATACGGCCTGCAACATGACGGCCCGCTCTTTTGTAAACCACGTGACCCGCGAAAACGAATTGCTGGTGCAGGATGAGGGCCTGAAATTATACCTGCTGAACGCGAAGGGAACTGTATTGTGGAAAAAACAGCTGAAGGAAAAAATAAGCTCGGAACTGTTTAAGGTTGATATTTTTAAGAACAACAAGTACCAATTGTTATTCAGTTCCAAAAATCAACTGCACCTTATAGACCGCAACGGCAATTACCTGCCAGGCTACCCGCTGAATTTACCGGCCGAATCCTGTTCCCCTTTGAGTGTTTTTGACTACGACAACACACGTGATTACCGCCTGTTCATTGCCTGCAAAAATAACCAGGTATACAATTATTCGATCACAGGAAAAAAACAAGAGGGTTTTGTAACCGTGCGTACCGACAATAAAGTAAGGTTGCCGGTGCAGTACATAAAGGTTGGTAAAAGTGATTACCTGGTGGCCCTTGACGAGGAAGGAAAAATATACACATTCAGCAGGCGTGGCGAAGGCCGCATTGGTTTAAAAAACAAAACCACTTCCAACTGCACGGCGTTTTACCTCGACGCCACGGCCAACATCAATTCTACTTATCTTGTTTATTCGGATGATAAAAACAGCCTCATCAACAAGATATCATTCACCGACAAAAAGGAAATAATCAAATTAAACTACGATGTTGAGAACGCGGCTGTCAACTTTTGCGAAAGCGTTGAGCGGCAAACAGCAATGATTATTTTTACCAGGCTTAATGCGGTGATGGCTTATGATCTTAATGGTAATCTATTATTCAGTCGCCCGTTCGACAACGACCTGAGTGAAAGTGATTTTTACCGAGATGAGAGCCGAAGTGTATACCTGATCAGGAGCCACATCAGGGAAGAGTTGCTGGTATTTGACCCGGTTCGGCAGAGGACCAGGCTATTTCAGGCAACTGCATTGCCTTTGGTGTGCGACCTATTCAACGACAATAAGAAGTACCTGGTAATCACCAATGGCAGCAGGCTGAGCTGTGCATTGTTGAAGTAGGGTTAAGCGCAGGTGCCCGCGTATTGGTGAACTTTTCTGGTTTTGAGCTATTTTGAAAACTCCACTGCCTGGCTTTTATTTTGTTTTAATATCTTTACCTTTCAATCAAAATCTAATCAAATGAAATCAACAATTATTTTATTGGTGTTTTTGGCGGGACTCATGGCAAGTTCCTGCAAGAAGATCTACACCTGTGAGTGCAGTTTAACGAGAAGTCATACCGCCCGCAATGCCCAGGATTCTACCTACAATGAAAATTACGATGGTGGATCGAAGGCCTACGACAAAAAAATGAGTGAAAAGCAGGCGAAGTCGGCCTGCACGCACGAAGAGGGCTCTATTTTATCCAATTATCAGTCCGCCAGCGCGGGTATGTATGCACAGGCTGCTACTTTTGGTATCAAGCCCGATCCCAATGACACATTTTCGGCAAGTTGTACTTTAAAATAATTCAAAAACAGCAAGATGATGAAAACAATACAATTTTTAATGATAACAATAGCCCTTTGCTTTGGGTCCTGCAAAAAATCATATACCTGCGAATGTACAACCAAGACAGTGGTTACCGTCCCTTCAATCCCCGGTTATCCCGGTGGTACTTTTACCCTGCCTTCGCAAACAGAAAGTAAAGCTTATGGCGAGAAAATGACAAAAACACAGGCC
>JAKQJD010000372.1 GCA_029561355.1 Bacteroidota bacterium
TGATACCGGCGCTCTGGGTTTCCAAAATTGCGCCGGTCCGTGCTATCAGGTTTAGATAGTTCGAAGTCGTCAGTGCGAAGTGCGAAGCCTGCGCAAGTTCGAAGTCGTCAGTGCGAAGTGCGAAGTCAGGCTACCGCTCGACCTTGGGACTTCGCACTTCGCACTGACGACTTCGCACTGAGTACAGTCACTTTTCAGTCAGGACAACCTGCGAACGTGTTAAATGGCAGAGCCGGCAATACCTTTGCGGCCTGTTTTTAACAAACGATATATCGCCTGAAATCCTTGATGAATATGATTGAATCCTCCGGCATCCTTTCCGCAGCCAATGAATCCAAACACCTTTTTCTGCGTGCCGCTGCCGGCGTCGCTACCGAACGTCCGCCGGTCTGGCTGATGCGACAGGCAGGCCGCATTCTTCCACAATACCGGGCGTTGCGGTCCAGATTCCCGGATTTCAAGGCATTTGTAAAAACGCCGGAAGCCTCCGCAGAAGCCACCATACAGCCGGTTGATGAATTGGGCGTAGATGCGGCTATTATTTTTTCAGATATTCTGGTGGTACCCGAAGCCATGGGGCTGGATTACGAGATGATCGAAGCCAAAGGCCCCAGATTTCCAAAAGTAATTGAAAATCAAGGAGATGTATCGGCTTTGCTTTCCGGAGAAGCAGCTGCCATACAATTGTCATACGTGTATGAAGCCCTGAAAATCACGAAACGTGAACTGGCCGACCGGGTTCCGCTCATCGGTTTTGCGGGCGCTCCCTGGACCATATTTGCCTACATGATAGAAGGCAGCGGCAGCAAAACGTTTTCCAAAGCGCGCCGGATGTTGTACGTGGAGCCGCACCTTTCGCATACGTTGCTTCAAAAAATCACGGATACCACGATTGCCTATTTGCGCGGGCAGGTGCAGGCGGGCGCCGATCTGTTACAATTGTTCGATTCCTGGGCAGGCGAATTACCACCCGCGCATTACCGTGCTTTTGCAGTGCCTTATCTGCGTCAGATTTGTGAAGCGCTGCCCGACGTCCCCAAAACAATTTTTGCCAAAGGCGCATGGTTTGCACTGGAAGATATAGCGGATTTGCCTTGCCAGGTAATTGGTCTGGACTGGAATATCACACCCGAATTTGCCAAACAGGCGACAGGTGGTAAAAAAGTGCTTCAAGGCAATCTGGACCCTTGCACGTTGTATGCCGACGCGGCTACCATCAAAAAAGAAACAAAAAAAATGCTGAATGCCTTCGGGGGCCATCATATCGTCAACCTTGGCCACGGCGTTTACCCGGATACGCCGCTGGATGGCGTTCGGGTGTTTGTGGAGACGGTGAAAGAATGATGAACGATGAACGATGAATGATGAACGATGAACGATGAATGAATAGCAATCGTGTAATCTTTACGGCTATTCAATCTATTAATACAGGTTCATCGTTCATCATTCATCGTTCATCATTCATCGTTCATCATTCATCGTTCATCATTCTTTTCAAACACCCTTGCTTCCGCGCGCCGCAGCGCCATGGCATTTACCTTTTGACCTACGTTTTTGCCGATCCGTAGTCCTTCCTTGCAATCCATACGATAATGAACCCCGATGAGGACACGGGATGTCGCATTTTCCTGCGCCATTTCCGTGAAAGAGTGGTAGGTACGCGGTTTTCCGGTAAATTCCTGCCGGTTTTCGTGTGTTCTATCGGTCATAGTAAACTGATCTCCAAGATGCGCAGACAGCACTTCAGCAGCGGCGGCGCCGAAAGCCGAGTGGCCGGAAGGGTAGGAGGGGAAATTCGGGTTTTCGTGCAAGGGCGACCAGTCTGTTTTAATTACCCTGCGGATGTAGGTTTCCGGTCGTTCGCGGTTGTACGTGTATTTAGAATTCCATGTGACGATCCCTACATCGCACATGGCAATGGCCATTTTAAGGTATGTTTCGATGACTTCCGTGAAAGGCAGGTGTGCTTCTGCCATTGCCTGATTGGCTATAGAAATCCAGCGGCCGGCCGGAGTAACCGTCAGTCCCGGCAAATCGTCGCTCCAGAGTTCGGCAATCCAGCGATTTTCCTTGCTGAGCGGATGAGAGACCGAAAAAACTTCCAGCGCTTCCGTGTGTAATCCGGAACCCGGCGATTCTTCGAAAGGCAAGGGGGGCTTCACCGGTATGTCGGGAATAGTGGCAACAAAACTGCGCACCTTTCCCCAGTTGGGCAACAAAGGCGGAAGCGGGCGTTTTCCCTGGGGGTGCCAGCAACCGGGACTGGAGTCGGCCACGTAATTCCGGTCGAAGTTGTATAAAAATGCATCATGGCCTTCTTTGTCGGTAGCGGACCATTGCCAGACCGCTTTGCTAACCGACTGGCCATACGTTTTGGATTGGTACAGGATGTTCACATCGATGATTTCATGAAAACGACGGGCATAACTGTCTTCCAGATCATCAATACGTTTTTTTAGATGCTCCGGTGTTGTCGGAAAAAAATCCCGCAGAATCTGGGCATAAGCGGCATTTATACTGCTGGGAAGGTGGAACTGGCCTTTGGCAGGCAAAATGGCCGGCCGAACGTAGCCCGGGCAGTATTGTTCCATGGAAACATAGCCCTGCAAATCCGGCAGGGCCGCTTCATAAGCCGCCATTTCGACGTAGGCAAACATACGCGCACTCACCGGCGGCCGGTATCCCGGCGTATATCGCTCCAGATCCAGCATAAGATTGTTCCAGGCCAGGGTGGCTTCGGTTGCCATCCGGTGCTCCTCCGACTCGGAATCCCCCAGGCTCCCGCAACTTTGTCCCAGAGCGATACCCAGCATGGAGGCAAACAGAAATGCATTTTTCAGACAGACAAACCAGTTCCTTTTCATAAGCCAAGTGAGTGTTGGTTGAAGCCGGGATGATAATCGGTTATTGTTTTTCAGGATTATGGTAACGTAAAATCGGTCTGCGGCAACTCCGCTCACTGCTCACCGCATATATTATGGAAAACTCAGCTTGAACGTCGTCCCTTTGCCCTGGGCCGACACAACGTCCAGCACCACGTGGTGGAGTTTTAAAATACTATCCACCAGCGAAAGGCCGATACCCGAGCCGCGCACATGAATATTTTGAGAACTGCGGTAAAACGGCTGAAAAATCAATTGCAGATCCTTCTGCGGAATACCGGGGCCGTGGTCCCGGATTTCCACAAAGTGTTTGCCTATCGGGTCGAACCCGATCTTGACCTCCACTTTTTTATCCGCCGAGAACTTGCAACCGTTGTCCATCAGGTTCTGGAAAGCCGAACGCAGCAGTGATTCATTTCCATTCACACAAAGTTGGTCTTCACTTTCCGGGATACCTTCTATATCGAAAGAAATATGATAATCCGGGTGCATGCGCAGCAGGGCGGCCCTGGTTTGCAGCATAATTTCGTCGAGACGTACCTGCTCGAAAACGATATTGGTGCCTTCCGAATGTACGCGAGCGAGTTGCAGCAGTTTTTCCGTCACGTCGCTCAACTCGCGGGCATCTTCGTGTACGGAAGTCAGGGTGGCATGGTATTCGGCTGCACTGCGTTTTTTATCGAGTGCTACTTCCAGTTGCGACAGAATGACCGACAAGGGGTTTTTCAGTTCATGCGACACGTTGGAAATAAAACTTTTCTGCATGCGAAAAGCAAACTGTATCCGGTCCAGCAGCCGGTTGAAAGTGACAACCAGTCTGGAAATTTCGTCGTGGTTGTTGGCAGCATCCAGGCGGGCGCTCAGGTCGGATGGGAGTATGCGGTCTACCTGATTGATGATGCGGGAAACGGGCGACATGGCTTGTCCGGCATAAAACCAGCCGCCGGCCGCCACAATTCCGATGCCCATAAAGAAACTGATAATCAGAATGTTGCGAAGGTTGCCGAGTTCTTCCGAGTTAAAAACCGATTCGGCAACGATGAGGTATTGTTTGCCGGAGTGGCTTCGGTGCGAAATACCGATGGCATGCAGTTCGTCGTGCAGGAAACAAGTCTCTTCGCTCGATCGGAGTTGTTGTAGCCGTCCGTCGGGCAGGGGAGGAGCATCGGCATTAAAAGCAAACACCATTTCCAGGTTGGCATTGTAAATCGTCACATTTTCCCGAAAGGGTAAAACTTCCCCGGCATCCTGCTTCTCCGGCTTCAGCAATTTCAGTTTTTCTTCTTCATGCAGCACCATTTCGGCAGTCATAAGCGCCTTGGATCGCAGGTTGTTGTAGAACTCACCTTCCGTAATCTGACGGAATTTAAAATAGATAAAACACAGCGACAGCAGCAGGATACCTGCTACCAGAATGATAAACTGTAAGGTGAGTTTGCTTCTGATTTGCATGGATGGTGTCAGACTTCTTCTTCCCGCAGGATGTAACCGTTTTTAAACTGCGTATGGATCAGTTTTTGGGAAAAACCTTTTTCAATTTTTTTCCGTAAAAAGTTCACATACACTTCGATCACGTTGGTTCCCGTATCGAAATGCAGGTTCCAGACGCGCTCGGAAATCTCGTTTTTAGAGATCACTCGTCCGGGATTACGCAATAAGTATTCCATAAGTGCAAATTCCCGGGGCGTGAGCGCAATTTTTTGCCCGTCGCGTGAAAATTCTTTGGTTTCGAGGTTCATTTCCAGATCGGCGAAGTGCAAACTAGGCGTCGACTGGTAGGTTTCCACCGGCCGGCGTGCCAACGCCCGGATACGCATGAGCAGTTCCTTGAATTCAAAAGGTTTGGTCAGGTAATCATCTGCACCGGCTTCGAAGCCGATCACCTTGTCGTCCGTCTGACCTAAAGCAGTGAGCAGAATGACCGGTGTGCGGTTGCCCATTGCCCGCAGGCGGCGCAACAATTCAATCCCGTCCATCTCGGGCATTACAATATCGGAAATGATCACAGCATATTCGTTTTCTGTAGCCAACTGATACCCTTCCGGTCCGTTCAGCGCAGCATCCACGTCAATCTGGTGTTCTTCCAGCCCCTTTTTAAGGGATCTGGCCATTTTCGGTTCGTCTTCAATCAATAACACTTTCATATATGCAGGTTTGCCATGCAAAACACGATAAAAAACGAGGCAACTCGGGCACGAAAACTTACCTTTGCCATCATTTTAATCGCTTTTTAATAAAATTTCACCCGCTTTACGTAAAACTGGCCGGTACTTTGCTGCATGATTCGCAAATGTTTAACGAAAAAACTAAATTTATGCAATTTCTGAAAAGTTACACTCCTCTTGCCCTTTTGCTGCTTTTGACAATAGGGCTTCTGGTCCCCGCATGTAAGGACGACAATCCGGTCGAAACGGCCGATAAATCCCTGGTAAAAAACTACGACAACAAGGTCGCATATGACTGGAACGAACTGTTCCTGCAGGTCGAGCGTTATGCTGCAGGCTACCGCCCCGGCCCGGCGCCACGTGCACTTGCTTACATAGGACTGTCCGCTTACGAAGCCTGCATCACAGGCATGCCTGAGTATAACTCTATGGCCAATCAATATTCCGGCCTGAGCATTCCGCAAGCCGAAGATGCCGAATACCACTGGCCTACCGTTATCAATGCATCCAATTCTTACCTGATGCAGCGCTTTTTTCCGAATGCAGCCGATAACCTGCGCCAGAAAATGATTGCGTTGGCCAACCAGTACAACGATAAAGGTGAATCTGAAGTGAGCCCGGAAATTTTCCAGCGCTCTAAAGCATACGGCGAGGAAGTTGCTGCGGCCATTTGGGCATATTCCAAAACCGACCTGATCGGCCACGACCACTACCTGGATCCGTTCCAGGGTTACAACTGGCAGGACCACTTCGTCAGCGACGGCGACTGGAAACCGACATTCCCCGGCCCGGGCAAACCCATGGGTGGTGTTTGGGGCGGCGCCCGCACTTTTGCTATTTCTGAAAAACTGTGCCGTCCGCCGCTGCCTTATTCCACTTCCACTTCTTCCGATATGTACTCCCAGGCGTTGGAAGTATATGCTCAAAATACCCCGGCCCTGTCTTACGAAGATGAGTGGGTTGGCGAGTTCTGGAGCGATGACCTCGTTAGCCTGACTTTCAGCCCCGGCCCACGCTGGCTGGCTATCGGCGACCAGGTAATGGCAGAAAAAGGCAGCAATCTTGAAACTGCTGTTTTTATGAATGTGAAAATGGGTATGGCACTTAACGATGCTTCCATTGGCGCATGGTATTCCAAATATTACTACAACACCGAACGTCCTCAAACGTATATTAATCGGGTAATTGACCCAACCTGGAAACCGGCACTGTACAACCCGATGACCGGTGACGAAGGCATTACGCCGTCGTTCCCTGCTTATCCTTCGGGTCACGCTACCATGGGTGGCGCAGGCGCTGAAGTACTGGGAGACGTCTTCGGATATGCATACGCTATGGCCGACAAATGCCACGAAAATCGCTCGGAATTTGAAGGCAAACCGCGCAGTTTCGGTAGTTTCTTCGAAATGGCACAGGAAAGTGCCTGGTCGCGCATTCCACTGGGCGTACACCTGCGCATGGATGCTGAAGAAGGTGTTCGTTTCGGTACCGCCGTCGGCCGTCAGGTGAACAGACTGCCCTGGAAAAAATAAAACGAACTGCTACGGGTGTCCCTAACGTAGCGGGGATATTCAGGCGGTAAAAACTGTATATTTCGAATGTGCCCCGTCAGTGCGACCGGATCCCGGACAGGATCGATCCGTACTGGTGGGGCATCTTTTTTACATTCCTTCACTTCACACAACTGCTGCCATGCTGCCCAAAATTTCGTTTGCCCTGCTGTTTGCCCTGAGCGTGATTTCCCTGCATTCCTGTAAAGAAAAGGGGCCGCAACCCTCCGAAAAAGTGGACCGCTATGAAAATGGCGTCGTTTCCCGTAAAACTTCGATGCTCGGAGACAAAAAAGAAGGTAAAATGACCGATTATTATAACACCGGTAAAGTGATGGCCGAACGCTGGTTTGTAAATGACCTGCAACAAGGAAAAACGGTGATTTATTATGAAAGTGGAAAATTAAAGGAAGTACAATACTTTAAAGACGGTAACCACCAGGGCGGAGATACAATTTGGTATGAAACCGGCCAACTACAGTTCACCGTCAATTTTGACAACAATTTGAAACATGGTGAATTATACAAATGGTCGCCGGAAGGAACGCTGATTTTTAATTCCCGCTATCAGCACGATACGCTGGTGGCAGTTAAAGGAAATATGATACCGCCAAAGGTTACCATAGGCCAGATGGACGAAAAATGATTGTTATTGCTTGTTTTTCGATGATTAATGAAAGAAATCGCGCATCAATCCAGTATTTTAATCGACTTTTAAGTTAAACCCAAAACAGCACTGCCGTTCTTTGCAGCCTCTTTCATTCAAAGTCTCCGTCATGTTAAAAAAACTACTGTTTAGTACTGTCGGCCTGATGACAGCGTCTTTCCTGTACGCTCAGCAAAGCCCGGATGACAGCCTGACACAACTTCAATTGCGCCAGATCGAAATTAATGCACAGATCAACCAGATCAGCCGGCTGCCGCAAACGCAGGGCGCTTATCTGTGGGCCGACAAGAAAAATGAGGTTATCAATTTGCAGAATATCGACGCCAATATCGCTGAAAAAACGCCGAGGCAGATATTTGCGAGGGTGCCGGGCGTATTTGTGTACGACATGGATGGCACGGGCAACCAGACCAACATCAGCACCCGCGGACTCGATCCGCACCGCGGCTGGGAATTCAATATCCGCGCCAACGGCACCATCACCAATTCGGACATGTACGGCTACCCGGCCAGCCATTTCAGCCTGCCCATGGAAGCCATCGGGCGCATCGAACTGGTTCGCGGTACCGGCGCGCTTCAATTCGGCGCTCAATTCGGCGGTATGCTGAATTATGTGCTAAAACAACCCGATACCACCCGCGCGATTACTTGGGAAACCATCAACTCGGTCGGCTCTTTCGGCCTGCTCAGCACTTATAACGCCATAGGGGGAAAAGTGGGCAAACTTCAATACTACGCCTATTACAGCAAGCGTACATCCGATGGGTATCGCGACAACAGCGATTCCGATTACGACGGTCAGGGACTTGTCCTGAAATACGCGGCCGGCAAAAACCTGACGATCGGAGCGGAATTGCTGCGTTCGGAATACGTTTACCACATTCCGGGTCAATTGAACGACAAGATGTTTGCAGAGAATCCGCGGCAGTCGACCCGTTCGCGCAACTATTTCAACCCGGAAATTTATGTGCCATCGGTATCGCTGGAATGGAAAACCGGCGCGCGGAGCGTACTGGCCTGGAAAGCGTCGGCTGTTCTGGGTGAGCGTCGCAGTGTGCTGTACGATGGCACGGCGAATATTCAGGATACGATTAACCGGGCTACGTTCCAGTACAATCCGCGCGTGGTCGACATCGACTTTTTCAATAGTTATTCCAGCGAACTGCGATTTCTCCAGAACTATTCTTTGCTGGGGTCTACCTCCACGCTTTCTGTTGGTGTGCAGTACATCAACAACGACATGAATCGCAAGCAACAAGGCAAAGGAACCACAGGCAGCGATTTCGATCTGACCATCGATCCGAGTGGCTGGGGGCGCGATTTGCATTTCAAAAGCCGGAATATTGCGCTTTTTCTTGAAAACAAGTTCCAGTTGACACGCCGGTTTTCCATCACGCCGGGTATCCGCTATGAAAACGGCGATTCCAGATTTTCAGGAACTACGACTTACTACAATGCAACGGAACTGCCGAATACGATCAAACACAATTTCCCTCTGCTGGGCCTGAGCGCCGGGTATGCGGTTAATCGGAATCAAAACTTTTATGCAGGTTTTTCGCAGGCATACCGTCCCGTTATCCTGAAAGAGATCATTCCGGCAACCATTTATGAGCGCTCGGACAAAGACCTCAAAGACGCATACGGCTACAATGCCGAACTGGGCTGGCGGGGTACTGCGGGCAACTTCAAATGGGACCTGAGCGGGTTCCTGCTGCAATACAACAATCGCCTGGGTAGCGTTGCTCTGGAAGAAAACGGCGTGTTCTATATTCTGCGCACCAACATCGGCAACAGCCTTACGAAAGGCCTGGAAGCCTTCGGAGAATACTCCTTCCAACTTTCTGACGCCGTGCATTGTAATATTTTTACTTCTACGGCATTTTTCAAAGCCCGCTATCAGGATGCCGCGGTTCGTACCGGCGACAAAAACACGGATATATCGGGCAATAAACTGGAAAGCGTGCCGGACGTGATTACGCGGAACGGCCTTACCGTGAAATACAGCAGACTGAATGTATCTGCCTTGTACAGTTATACGGCTGAAACCTTCGCCGATCCGCTGAACACCGTGACGCCTTCCGCAAACGGTTCGGTGGGTCTGGTACCCGCTTACGGTCTGCTGGACCTCAACGCCTCCTTCCGTATTTACAATAATATGAGGCTGCGTGTGAGTGTCAACAACGTGACGGACAAACAATATTTCACCAAGCGCCCCACGTTTTACCCGGGGCCCGGCATCTGGCCTTCCGACGGCCGCAGCATCGTGGCTACGTTATCGGTAAAATTGTAAACCTCGTTTCGCAAGCCAGATCAGGATTTAGATATTATCAGCCTTCCCGGTTTGGGCGCCGGGAAGGCATTTTTTTGTCTGCAACCAATATGTTTGAAAAACGAACGGCATTTGCTCCTTGGCGCCTCATCTTTTTTGGGAAAAAATTGTGTAATTCAGACATGATTCAAAATATAATTTTCACCTTTGCTTCGTGACATTGCTTTTAAAGGGTTTTATGTTTCCGGCGCATCTCACAGACAGCAAACCTTATTTTTTCACTTATAGTTATGATGACGCGCTATCCCCACGAAACCCGCATTCTGGTCGCTACGGATTGTATCATTTTCGGTTTTGACGGAGAGGAACTGAAATTGCTGATTATCAAACGCAACTTTGAACCGGAGGTAGGGAAATGGTCGCTGATGGGTGGTTTCCTCCATGAAAATGAGGACCTGGAAGTTGGCGCCAAAAGAATTTTGTACGACCTGACAGGTCTTAGTAATATTTATGTGGAACAGTTGGGTGCATTCGGCAAAGTAGACCGCGACCCGGTAGAACGTACCTTGTCGGTAGCCTTTTTCGCCCTCATCAATATTCACGACCACGATCAGGACTCCGTCCGGTCTCACCATGCGAACTGGATCAGCCTGAAAAACAAACCGGCGCTGATTTTTGATCACGACGAGATGGTGGCGCTGGCGCTGGACCACCTGAGGTACAATGCGGCCATGCATCCGATCGGGTTTGAATTACTGCCGGAAGAATTTACGATTCCCCAGTTGCAAAAACTGTACGAAGCGATTTACGATATGCAACTCGATCGCAGGAATTTCAGCCGCAAGATTTTGTCTACGGGTTTGCTGATCGATACCGGCGGGAAAAACGAAAACTCCACAACCAAAAAAGCGGTACTGTACCGCCTGGACAAGGAAAAATACCAGAAGAAGTTTTATGCTTTCTGGAATTTTATGCCCAACCAGCATTCGCATTGAATCATTAGGCAATAATAAAGTATTGGCTATCAGACAGTTGAGTCGTAGCCTCTTTTTTTAGGAAAGATTGTGTCAGTTTGACACGGATTTAATACCCCCATTTCAACACGTTATTTTCAACCGCTTATGAAAGCGATTCCGAACATGAAACAACGATTTGTACTCTTATTTTCCGTACTCTTTTCCACGATGCTTTCTGCCCAGTCGCCGGCAGTTTTTAACGTAGATGTGGCGCATCCCGGCGCGGACATTTCTCCTTCCATGTGGGGTATTTTTTTTGAAGACATCAATATGGGCGCCGATGGCGGCCTGTACAGCGAACTGGTGAAAAACCGCTCTTTTGAATTCAATAAACCCCTGATGGGCTGGAAGGAAGTCAAAAAAGACCCTGCGTCGGGTTCTATCCTGATTGAAAACCGGCAGGAAAAAAATGCCGCCAATCCCCGTTTTGCCCATGTGACTTCACATGCCCCGAAAGGAGAATATGGCCTGGTGAACGAAGGATTCCGGGGAATGGGGCTCAAAAAAGACCTTATCTACGATTTTTCCGTGTGGACGGGCACTACTACCGGCAACCTCGTATTACATGCGGAACTGCTGAATGCTGCCGGGGAAGTGATCGGCGCGGCCAGTCTGGTTCCCGTTGTTTCCAATGGCTGGAACAAACAAACCGTTTCCCTGCAATGCCGGGAAACGGAGCCCAAAGGCAGCCTGCGTATCTGGTTTGCCGGAAACGGCTCCACGGATGTGGACATGATTTCTCTTTTCCCGACGGACACCTGGAAAAATCGCCCGGGTGGTCTGCGGGGTGATCTGGTTCAGTTGCTCGCCGATATGAAACCCGGTTTTATGCGGTTCCCGGGCGGCTGCATCGTGGAAGGCCACGATCTCTCCGTTCGGTATCAATGGAAAAAAACCATCGGTCCGGTGGAAGAGCGTACCGCGATTATCAACCGCTGGAACTACGAATTTGCACACCGGCCCACGCCGGATTATTATCAGTCGTTTGGGCTGGGATTTTTTGAATATTTCCAGATGTGCGAAGATATGGGAGCCGAACCGCTGCCTATACTGAACTGCGGCATGGCCTGTCAGTTTAATACCTCCGAAGTGGTGCCGCTGGATCAACTCGATCCATATGTGCAGGATGCGCTCGACCTGATCGAATTCGCCAATGGCGATGCCACAACAGCCGGCGGAAAACTGCGTGCCCAACTGGGCCACCCGGCTCCGTTCGGCATGGAGTTGCTGGGTGTCGGCAACGAACAATGGGGCGAGCAGTACGTGGAACGTTTCGAAGTTTTTCAGAAAGCGATCAAATCAAAGTATCCCGAAATCAGGCTTGTAAGCAGTGCCGGACCCGGATCGGAAGGCGAGCAGTTTCGATACCTTTCCAAAGCGATGGCTGGACTGGGTGCGGATATTGTCGACGAGCACTATTACCAGAAACCGGAATGGTTTCTGCAAAATGCCGGCCGTTACGACGCCTACGACCGGAATGGCCCGAAGATTTTTGCAGGCGAATATGCAGCACAAAGCGACCGCGTCGTGAGTATGGAAAACAAAAACAACTGGCGCTGCGCCCTGGCGGAAGCAGCCTTTATGACCGGTCTGGAACGCAATGCAGATCTGGTCAGGCTGGCTTCTTATGCCCCGCTGATGGCGCATGTAGATGGCTGGCAGTGGAAACCCGATATGATCTGGATGGATAATCTGCGGTCGTTCGGAACGCCCAATTATTATGTTCAAAAAATGTATTCCACCAACCGTGGCGACCGGATTCTACCTGTCACCTACAAAAACACCCCGGCTACCGGGCAGGACAGCCTGTATGCTTCGGCCGCATTTGACAAAACGACCAACGAGGCTATCGTAAAGATCGTCAATGCCTCCGGAAAGCAGCAACCCGCCGAAATCATGCTCGCTGGCGCCGGCAAATTGAATGCAGCCGCCAAAATAACCCTGTTGCAAAGCAACAACCTGGAACTGGAAAACAGCCTCGATCAGCCGATGCGCCTGGCGCCGGTTGAACAAACGGCTACTGTAAAAGCAGGCAAACTGAGTACTGTTCTGGCGCCGTATTCCTTTGCTGTATTCCGGATCAAACTGAAATAGCAGCCTCCGGTCTTGCCTCGAATCTTTCAAATACATACGCACAAATCCCTGGTTATCAACACGGATAACCAATAACTAATAACGGATAACTCACAATGTTCGACTTGAAAAAACTGGAAGTCTGGCTCGTCACCGGTAGCCAGCACCTGTACGGTGAAGAGACGTTGCGACAGGTAGCGGAACACGCGCGCACGATCGCCCAGGCGCTGGATACGACGGAAAAAATCCCGGTACAGGTAATTTTTAAACCTGTGGTGAAAACGCCCGATGAAATATACCAGTTATGCCAGGCTGCGAATATGGCCACGCAGTGCATCGGCATCGTCGCCTGGATGCACACGTTTTCGCCCGCCAAAATGTGGATACGCGGCTTGCAAAGTTTGCAAAAGCCTATGTGCCACCTGCATACGCAATTCAACCGCGATATTCCATGGCGCAAGATCGATATGGATTTTATGAATCTGAACCAGTCGGCGCACGGTGACCGCGAATTCGGGTTCATCGTATCCCGTATGCGACTGCGTCGCAAAGTGGTCGTGGGCCACTGGCAGGACCCGCAGGTACACGAACGCCTGAGCATTTGGATGCGGGCGGCAGCGGCGCGACACGACTGGCAAGGCGGCCGGTTTGCCCGATTCGGCGACAACATGCGGCAGGTAGCGGTGACGGAAGGCGACAAGGTGGAAGCGGAAATACAGTTCGGCTATTCCGTGAACGGTTACGGAATCGGCGATCTGGCTAAAATCGTGCAGGAAGTAGCGGATGTAGAAATAGAACGACTGGTGCAGGAATACGACGAAACCTATCAACTTGCCACCTCCCTGCGTAAAGGCGGCGAAGCAAGAACCTCCCTGGAGGAGGCTGCCCGCATCGAAATCGGGATACGGCATTTCCTGGAAGACGGTAATTTTAAAGGCTTTACAGATACATTTGAAGACTTGCACGGCTTGCTTCAATTGCCTGGCATCGCCTCCCAACGCCTTATGGCCGACGGCTACGGTTTCGGCGCCGAAGGCGACTGGAAAACGGCGACGCTGGTACGGGCTGCCAAGGTGATGGCAGCCGGTTTGTCCGGCGGTAATTCATTTATGGAAGACTATACGTACCACTTTGATCCGGACAACCGGCTCGTGCTGGGCGCGCATATGCTGGAAATCTGCCCTTCCATTGCATCCGGAAAGCCTGCCTGCGAAATCCACCCGCTCGGCATTGGCGGCAAAGCCGATCCGGTGCGCCTCGTTTTCGACGTGGCGGGCGGACCAGCCCTGAATGCTTCCCTCATCGACATGGGCAACCGTTTCCGGCTTTTGGTGAATGAAGTGGAAGCCGTGGCGCCCTTTGAAAAACTGCCCAACCTGCCCGTCGCCCGTGTACTCTGGAAACCCCTGCCCGACATGAATACTGCCTGCGCAGCCTGGATTTACGCCGGCGGCGCACACCATACGGTGTTCAGTCAAAACCTGACGACGGAGTACTTCGAAGATTTTGCGGACATGTTCGGCATAGAACTGACAGTCATCGATGCGAAAACGGAGTTGCGGCAGTTCAAAAACGAATTGCGCTGGAACGAAGCATCTTTTAAATGATGAATGATGAACGATGAACGATGAATAGGGCATGAAACCTGTTCATCATTCATCATTCATCATTCATAATGCATCATTGAATATGAATTATGTAATTGGACTTGACTACGGTACCGATTCCGTCCGTGCGCTTATTGCAGATACTGCCGACGGACGGGAAATAACATCCGCAGTCTATTATTATCCGCGCTGGAAGGCTGGAAAATACTGCGATGCGGCCGCCTCTATGTTCCGCCAGCATCCACTGGATTATCTGGAAGGCCTGGAAGCATCCGTCAAAATGGCTTTGGCACAGGCTCCGCCTGAAGTTGCCGCTAAAATTGTCGGCATTTCTGTGGATACGACCGGCTCCACACCGGTCGCAGTGGATAAAGACGGGACGCCGCTGGCCCTGCTGCCCGAATTTGCCGAAAACCCCAATGGCATGTTCATTCTCTGGAAGGATCACACAGCCAACAAAGAGGCGGAAGAAATCAATACGTTGGCGCACAGCAAAGGCACGGATTTCACAAAATACGTCGGCGGCATCTACTCCTCCGAATGGTTTTGGGCAAAAATCATGCGCACCCTGCGCACCGACGAAGCCATTCGCGACGCGGCATTTTCCTGGGTGGAACACTGCGACTGGGTTTCTGCGGTGCTTACAGGAAATACAGATCCATTGACGCTCAAACGTTCGCGTTGCGCGGCTGGACACAAAGCCATGTGGCACGAGGAATTCGAAGGTTTGCCAAGCGAAGCGTTTTTAACGCAACTGGATCCTTTACTGAGTGGGTTGCGGGAACGACTATTTCGCGATACCTATACGGCGGAAGCACCCATGGGCGTCATTTCAAAAGAATGGGCACAACGACTGGGTTTACCTGAAACCGTTACCATTGGCGTGGGCGCTTTCGATGCGCATATGGGCGCTGTCGGAGCAGGCATCGAACCCTATTCGCTGGTGCGCGTGATGGGAACATCCACCTGCGATATGCTTATTGCGCCGAACGAAGAAGTGGGACATTTACTGATCCGCGGTATTTGCGGCCAGGTCGACGGTTCTATCATGCCCGGTATGCTCGGTATGGAAGCGGGACAATCGGCTTTCGGCGACGTGTATGCGTGGTTTCAAAACCTGCTGGCATTTCCATTGCGCACCCTTTTACCGGAAGCCGAAGCGGAAAAACTGGTGGAAAAAATCATCCCGGCATTGTCGGAAAAAGCGGCCGCCCTGCCGGTGCTCGAACACGACGTGGTAGCCCTCGACTGGTTCAACGGACGCCGTACGCCCGACGCCAATCACACCCTGAAAGCGGCCATCGCCGGCATGAATCTCAGCACCGATGCCCCCAAAATATTCAAAGCCCTGGTGGAAGCCACGGCCTTCGGCGCCCGCCGCATCGTGGAGCGCTTTCAGTCGGAAGGGGTGCCGATCCGGCAGGTAATCGGGATCGGAGGGGTGTCGAAAAAATCGCCTTTCGTGATGCAAACCCTTGCTAATGTGTTGAATATGCCCATCCGTATTGTGCGGTCGGAGCAAGCCTGCGCTTTAGGCGCCGCTATTTGTGCGGCTACTGCTTCGGGCATTTACCCGACACTTACAGCGGCCCGGGCAGCAATGGCTTCCGGCTACGATGCGGAATTTCATCCGCAGCCGGATAGGGTAGCGGTATATGAAAAGTTGTACCTAAAATACCAGATTTTAGGAGAATTCATTGAAAATCAACCGCAACAATGAAACACTTGAAAATTCTTCTTGGGGTTGCGTTATTCCTGTTTACCGGGCAATTCATCAGCGCACAAAACTACCCGATCGTTCCCATACCTTTTCAAAAGGTACAGTTGGAAGACCGGTTCTGGGCGCCCAGGCTGGAAGTGGTTCGGAAAGTCACCATTCCGGTTACGTTTCAAAAAAACGAAGAAACCGGCCGGCTCAAAAACTTCGACATTGCCGCAGGTCACACTTCCGGCAATGTTTGCACGCAGTTTCCCTTCGACGATTCGGATGTGTATAAAAGTATTGAGGGAGCGGCCATTTCGCTTACGAACCACCGCGATGCCAAACTGGAAGCGCGGGTTGATTCCCTGATTCGCCTCATTGCCGCCGCGCAGGAACCCGACGGATATGTGTATACCTGGCGCACCATCACCGAGCGTTTGAAAAAATCGGGCGCCACAGATACACAGCCTGTTGTAAAAGGCGCTTTTCTGGACTGGCTTGACGGTCCACGCTGGGCCAATGAAGACAAACTCAGCCATGAATTATATTGCGCCGGGCACCTGTACGAAGCCGCCGTGGCGTGGTATACGGCTACCGGAAAACGCAACCTGCTCGACATTGCCCTGAAAAACGCAGCGCTCATCGATCGCGATTTTGGACCCGGCAAACTCGCCAAAGCCCCGGGCCACCAGGAAATCGAGATCGGACTGGTCAAACTGTTTCAGACTACCGGCGAAAAACGCTGGCTCAACCTGGCAAAATTCTTCATCGAAACGCGCGGTTACGGAGAGCCCTATTCCCAAAACCACCAGAAAGTAAAGGAACAACGCGTCGCTGTCGGACATGCTGTGCGGCTCGCCTACATGTTTATGGCTGTTGCCGATATCGCTGCATACACAGGCACGCACGAATACGATGCGGCGATGAAATCCGTCTGGGAAGACATCGTCGGCAGCCAGATGTACATCACCGGCGGCGTGGGCGCTACGGGAAGTAATGAAGGTTTCGGCGGCGCATACGACCTGCCGAATTACAGCGCCTACTGCGAAACCTGTTCCTCCATCGCGTTCGTGCTCTGGACGCAGCGGATGTTTCAACTCACCGGCGACAGCCGTTACATAGACGTGCTGGAACTCACCTTGTACAATGCCCTGAACGCCGGTTTGTCGCTTTCCGGCGACGCCTTTTTTTACCCCAACCCGCTGGAAAGCCGCAAAAACGTGGAGCGCAGCGCCTGGTTCGGGTGCGCCTGTTGCCCGCCGAATCTGACACGTTTTTTTTCGGGTTTGCCCGGAATGCTGTATGCGCGCAAAAGCAACGACCTGTACGTCAATTTGTTTGCTGCCAGCAGCACCTCGTTTGAAAACCTCAACAGCAAAGGTCAGAAAGTAAAAGTGAACGTTCGCCAGGAAACGGATTTCCCCTGGAACGGCCTGGTAAAAATACACGTCGATCCGGCCAAACCCAACACGTTTTCCTTAAAAGTGCGAATTCCCGGCTGGGCCAAAGGCGATGCTGTTCCGCTCGATCTGTACCGCTTTCATGCATTTTCGGAAAACCCGGTCAGCCTGCGGGTAAACGGCAAAGTATTTCCCGCCAAATTTGAAGACGGCTACGCCATCATTGAACGAAAATGGAACGCCAAAGACGTGGTCGAACTCGACCTGCCGATGGCCGCCCAGCGGGTCCAGGCGAATGCCAAAGTTGAGGCCGATGCCGGCAGACTTGCGCTGAAAAGAGGCCCGCTCGTATATTGCCTCGAAGGAAAAGACCAGGCCGATGAACACGTGCTGAATATGCTGGTGCCGGATTCGCTTCCGGTGAACTCTAAATTCGAAACCACACTGTTCGGCGGCGTACAAACCCTTGGTCTCACCGGATTTCTGGTGAAAAAGAAAACTGCACCGCACACTGCCGATCTGGAGAAAATGGCGCTCAAAGCCATTCCATATTACGCCTGGGCCAATCGCGGCCGCGACAATATGCTGGTCTGGCTGCCGCACGACCTGCGCGTCGTTCCGGAAATCACGCATCCGACACTGGCCACACTTTCTACCGCTGCCGCTTCGGAAGGTTGCAACGGCGATCTGAAAAACGTGGCGGACCAGGTGGCGCCCAAAAGCTCGTCGGATGAGGAAAGTTCGCTGGTGCACTGGTGGCCGCATTTCGGGATCACCGACTGGCTGCAATATAATTTCAGCAAACCCGAACAGGTAGGAACCGCCCGCGTCTTCTGGTTCGATGACGAAGTGCGCAAAGGCGGTTGCCGGGTGCCGAAATCCTGGCGCATCCTGTACCTCGAAAACGGAGAATGGAAACCGGTGTACGCAGCAGAAGGTTTTAAAATCAGCCGCGATGCCTGGAATACCGTACAGTTCGAACCCGTGAAAACGACGGCGATCCGCCTGGAAATGCAATGGCAGGACGGCGTTTCGGGCGGGGTGCATGAATTGGAAATTTTTTAGTGCTGATTGAACTTTTTGATATTTCTTGATCCAATTTGCCCAATCAATATGCGATAGGAAATGAAAAAATTGATTTGGATTGTGCTGGTTTTTGGCTGTCTTGCCTACTGTTTTGCCCGGAAATACTTTGGGCGAGACCGGATACAGCATGAAACGGTGATTGGAAAGTTGATTGAATTTGCGGAAACGGACAAGATGGAGGAATTCAAAACGACCCTAGAAAGCAACCCCGACAGTGCGGCCGTTTATTTGAACACACAAGGCTGTCTGTTTTTGAAAAAAGCGGCGATATCGGGCAGTTTGGGGATCGTAAAATTGCTACTGCTCGAAAAAAAGATCGACGTTAATTGCGAAGAAAGCAACGCGCTGTTTTGTGCCGCTTCCATGGGTCGGTCGGAGCTGGTCCGTTTTTTACTTCAGCAAGGCGCCCGGCAGCGGCCGAATGGTTACGGCCGTGAGACACCATTGCTTGTTGCCACAGGAACCAATCCCGCCAAATGGGTGGAAAAAGAGAAATACGATTTTTCAAAAATAGATATGCTCTCTGTTGTCAAAATACTTGTGGAAAACGGGGCTGATATTCACGCTCTGGACAAAAATGGAGAAACAGCCATTCACAAGGCGGCTTTTGTACAAAATTATTCCATCGTGGAATTCCTGCTCGACGGGAAAGCGAATCCCGACACACGCGATAATTATGGAAGAACGCCGCTGCATCAGGCCGCGTTCACCAATACAGACAACCGTGTGTGCAGGCTGTTGCTGGAGCGTGGAGCAAATTCCTCAATCAAAAACCGGACCGGCCAAACGCCCATCTTATGGGGACATAACAACATCGACACCAGTACGATCAACTTGTTTGTCAGATACGGGTATAAACCTGTTGGCGACGTCGATGCAGATGGATATACATTGCTTCACCGGGCTTTGGGAAGCAACCAGTTGGCGACCTTCAACTATCTCCTGGAAAGGAAAGCGGATATTAATGCGGCGACCAAACAGGGGATAACACCCTTTCACATAGCCGCCAGGTTGAGGGGCAAGGAAGGAGTGGATGTTTTAGCAACGATGTTGCTTGCCGGCGCTCGTATTAATGCAGTGGACGCTTCAGGGCACACCCCGCTGTTTTATATTTCCCATGTTGTTGAATCGGATCACGGAACTTATTTTCCTGACCCTCTTATTGTAAATTTTTTAAAAGAGCACGGCGCACACGAGTGATATCGGCATGTGCGAAATAGAAATGTGGTCTCTGACACCTCGCTTAAATTATCAAAAATGAAAAAAACACTACTCCTGGCATTCATAATCTGCGCCATTCAACTGGTATCCGCTCAAAACCGGATCACCCTGAACGCCGATCTGGGCCGCGACACGATCAGCCGGAACATTTACGGCCACTTCGCAGAGCACCTCGGTCGCTGCATTTACGGCGGTTTTTATGTGGGCGAAGGCAATACGAAAATCCCCAACCGCGCCGGC
>JAKQJD010000394.1 GCA_029561355.1 Bacteroidota bacterium
TTTGCGCCCAAAGTAACGGAGTTTTAAATTTTTTTGTTCTGTCCCTGCCGGAAAACCTGCAATCTAATTTCCGGATGGGGTGTACGAACTGCAAACTTAAAACAAGTTTCGCTATTTTAAAACAAAATATTTTAAAAATATGTGAAAGGGTTTTGGAATTATTTAACCACAAGGGGCACAAAGGGGTTTCACAAGGTGCACAAAACCGTGACGACTCACAATTGACAACTCACAATTGACAACTCACAATTCACCAGTTAAATCGCACCCAATCCAGCCCTGCCACGCCCTGCCCCTGATTTGCCTCGTTTTTAAACACAAAATAAAGCGTGCAGTAGCCGGCAGGTGCAGGTGTTTTAAATGGTATCTCCATTTCCCGGAACACCATCCTCTTTTCATTTATGGCAGGAATATCGGCTTTGGCCAGCAGTGGGCCGGTGGGTTTGCCGCTATGAATTTCAAGCCGCCCGCCGCAATATGTATTGCGCGAATCGCCGCTTCCAAGGCGCAGTGTCAGGGATCGAATATTACTCAAATCGACCTGATTGATGGCAAACCAGGCATTGTGTTTCAACTCGTTCAATGTCGTTGTGTCGTTGTCGAACGGTTTGTAATTGCCTACGCCCCGGCTGCGCTCGTCGCAGTTTTCTGCCTGAAATACGGCGGGCCGCAGCACGAGAACCGTTTCGGCTGAAAGTGCGGGCAGGCCGTTTTTGCCCCGGTCGCGGTAAGATGCCTGGAGCAGGTAAGCGCCTTTTTCGGCGGGCAGCGCAAATGCGCCCGACAGCGGCAGGTTCTGTTGCGGTTTGGGCGGATCGCCGAGTGCCAGGATCCAGCGGGCCATTTCGATAGCATCTTCTTCCCGGATGTTCGGGTGGGCGCTCATGGGGTGGGTACCCCAGTTGCCCGAGCCGCCATAAATGATTTTACGGTAAACGGTTGCTACCGCAAAATCGACATTGTTCCGGTAGCGCGCCGCCACGGCTTCGAAGGCCGGGCCGTTCACCTGCCGCTCCACGGCATGGCAGGAATAACAATCGGAACCCGCAATGAGCAGTTTTCCGCGCGCATAGGCTTCGGTGCGCTCCTCCGCTTTTTTCGGTAGTTTGCCGGGGTTTACGGATTTTTCCAGGTAATCTGCGGAAGTCTGAACCTGCTGGGGTGAAATGCGGCCGGCTTCAATCGAGCCGTCTTCCGGGTCCTTTACCAGAATGCTGTAACGCAACGTATCGCCGGGCCGGTAAAAACTGCGGTTGTGGTTTTGGAGCGCAAACTGAACGGATGGCGGCTCGTTTCCGGCAAAAATGCGCACCGTATCCGTGGACCAGGCGCCTTCTGAATCGGTCATTTTTAATACTACATCGTATACGCCGGGCTGATCGAATTGCCAGACCAACGTGTCCGGCCGGCTCGTTCTTTTCATGGCGTTACCGGCAAAACTGTATTCGAAACGGAGGGTCTCGTGGTCGTAATCTTCACTTTTGCCCGGATCGAAACGAACTGAAAGCGGTGTGCCGCCGGCCGTTTTGTCGGCACGGAGCCGGGCGATGGGTTTGCGGTTGCCCCGCACAAAATCGATGCGGCTCAGGCGGGCATCTTCATTGGAGGCGTACCAGCGCTGTCCGTATTCCAGCATCCAGATGGAGCCCGTTTTGCGGTCGACGATCATATCCATCGGGCGGGTCATATGCACCGAATCGGCCATGGGTTCGAGGTGGTAAAAATTGCCCGAAGAGTCGACTGTAACCGCCATCAGCCAGTTGCGCATCCAGTCGTAAATAATCGTTTTTCCATGGTAATAATCCGGAAAACGCGTATTTTCTGCGTAATTGTCGCAATAATACGTTGGCCCGGCCATGGCATTGCGGCCGCCTTCGCCGAGCATGGGAAAGTCGCGGTTTCGGCTGTACGGGTACCAGATGAATGGCAATTGTGCGGGCGGCAGTTCGGTAGCGCCGGTGTTGTTCACGGAGTGGTTGACGGGGTGCTGCGGATCGAACCAGGGGCCCGGTTTTTTGGTGGCAAAATCAAATGCGCGGTACGCCTGGTTGTTGCCGTTGAAGTACGGCCAGCCGTAGTTGCCTGCCTGGCGGGCCTGGTTGATCTCGTCGTGGCCCATCGGCCCGTGCAGGGTGTCGGTTTTGCCGGCATCGGGACCGATATCGCCCCAGTACAGCAAGTTGCGGCGCTGATCGACGCTGATACGGAAGGGGTTTCGGCAGCCCATGACGTAGATTTCGGGCCGCCCTTTTTTATCCTGACTGAACAGGTTGTCGGGCGGACAGGTGTAAGTACCGTCGTCTGCAACCCTTATTCGTAAAATTTTACCGCGCAAATCCATCGTATTTCCCGAAGAACGCTGCGCATCGAACGACTTCCTGCCGGGCTGCTCGTCCATGGGCGCGTAGCCGTCGCTGGCGAACGGACTGGTATTGTCGCCGGTAGACAGGTAGAGAAATCCGTCTGGGCCGAAAGCCAGGCTACCTGCCGCGTGAAAGCAGTTGAAATGACCGGTGTGCACGTTCAAAATCATCTTTTCCGTGCTGCGGTGCAGGCTGTCGTCGTAAAAAACAAATTGCGACAACTGGTTCATGGAATCCTGCATGGAGGAATAATACAGGAAAATGCGGTGTGTGCGCTCGTATTCCGGGTCGACGGCGATGCCCATGAGGCCGTCGCCCATTTCGGAATAGACGTTCAGTTTGGCTACCACGCTGAGTTGGGCGGTAGCGGGATCGAACAGGTTGAGGTATCCGTGGCGCTCCACGAGCAGGATGCGGCCGTCGGGCAACTGATCCAGTTCCATGGGTTCGCGCAGGTGATCGGCCATGACGGTTTTTACAAAACGTGTCTGGTCGGGGCGGGGTAGGGAGTGCGCACGTTCATAATTCAGGGGTTTGTTTTTTCCGATAGCGTAGCGGATGCCGCCCAGCAGGTGTTTGCGGAAAGCGGGATCGTCGTAGGCTTCATCCAGGTGACCGAGTGAAGTGTAAAAAGCGCGGCCGCCGTCGTAATTATGCTGCCAGGCCAATGGGTGGTGTGCCTTTTCATACTGCCCTTCCGGCAGTGTGCCGCCTTTGTATTTGCTTTCGTCGATGCTCAGCAGCACCTCCAGATTGGGTTCGTATTTCCTGAAATTATACCATTCGTCCTTCCATTTCCAGTCGGTGCAGCCCAGGTGCGCCGTGGACGGGTCGTCGCAGCGCTCTACCTGTACGCTGCACTCCTGAATGGCCGGATGGTCCTTGAAATAAGCGCCGACCAGGCCGCCGAACCATTTCCAGGTGTATTCGGTGGCCGAAGAGGCGTGAATGCCCGCAAATCCGCCGCCTGCCTGGATGTAGCGCTCGAAAGCGACTTCTTCGTCGGGGCCGAGTACTTCGCCGTTGGTGCTGAGGAATACCACGGCGGCGTAGCGTTTCAGGTTTTTGTCGGTAAAAAGCCTGCTGTCTTCCGTGGTATCGGCTACAATGCCGTTTTGGTAACAGAGATCCACCAGCGCTTTTTTGCCGGCTTCGATGCTCTGGTGGCGGTACCCGTAGGGACTGGTTTTGGAAAAAATAAGAATGCGCGGCGGAACGGGCGCATCACAGGAAAGGAGGACCCAGGTGGTCAGAAGAAAGAGACTAAAGCATCGAAGTGTCCTGTTCATTGGTGTACTGATCTTGCCGGTACGAAATAGCCCACAAACCGGCGAATGTGAGCAAACCGTTGATGAGGATGGTTAAAAAGCCTACATCGAACCACTGTTTGCTCGACATCTCGATCACGTAGGTGACCAGCGGCGCGGCCAGGCAAACGTACAAAACCAGGCGGTCTTTTACCTGAAACGGCGTAAACAACCCGAACATAAACAACCCGAGCAAAGGCCCGTAGGTATATCCCGCTATCTTGAACAGCAGGGAAATGACCGCAGAACTGCTCACGGCATTGAGGATCAGGATAATGACGACGAAAGCCGCCGAAAAAGCCAGATGCACCCTTGTGCGCGTTTTGCGCTGCTGTATTTCAAGGTGCTGCTCGTATTCCTGCCGTTCGGATTCGTAAGCGAAATGAGCGGGCTGGTTTTCCTTTTTTTCGAAATTCAGGAAATCCACGCAGAAGCTCGTCGTGAGTGCCGTCAGTGCCGAGTCGGAACTGGCGTAGGTGCTGCCCACTAATCCCAGAATAAAGAAGATACCCGCTACAGCGTCGAGGTGGTCGAAAGCAATTTTTGGATAAAGGTGGTCGGTGCGGGCTGGTATTTCCAGTCCGATGGAGCCGGCGTAGAGGTACAACAAAGCGCCGAGGGTCAGGAACAGGAAGTTGATAATCACCAGGTTGACACAAAAAAGCAGCATGTTTTTCTGCGCTTCCTTAATGTTCTTGCAGGCGAGGTTTTTTTGCATCAGGTCTTGGTCGAGACCGGTCATGGCGATGGCGATCAGGGCGCCGCTCACGAATTGTTTTACGAAGTGGTTGGGATCGGTGAGGAAGTTGTCGAAAAAGAACATTTTCCCGTACCGTCCGCCCGTTACCGCCGAGAACAGGTCGGTGCCACCCAGGTTTAGCGCTTTTCCAATCGTGAAAACGGTAAAAATGAGCGCCGCCAGGAAAAAGGTGGTCATGATCGTATCCGTCCAGATAATCGTTTTCAGGCCGCCTTTATACGTATATCCGTAAATCAGGGCGAGCATCAGAATCACCGTAACGGCAAACGGCACGCCCAGCGGAGCGAATACGAATGTTTGTAATACACTGGCAGCGAGGAACATACGCGCCGCCGAACCGACCGTGCGCGAAAGCAGGAAGAATCCCGCCCCTGTTTTGTACGACCACCACCCGAAGCGTTGCTCCAGATATCCGTAAATACTTGTCAGGTTGAGCCGGTAATACAGCGGCATGAGCACCGTAGCGATGAACAGGTAGCCGAGCAGGTACCCGAAAACCACCTGCATGTACGAAAATCCCATGTTCAATCCCGTGCCGCCTACCGCGCCCGGAATGCTGATAAACGTGACGCCGCTGATACTGGTACCGATCATGGCATAGGCCACCACATACCACGGCACCCGCCGGTTGGCCAGAAAAAAGCCCGCATTACCCACACCACGGCCTGTGTACCATGCCACGCCGACCAGCATGGCAAAGTAAAGCAGCAGAACGATCAGTACTAGAAAGGGTGTGAGGTGAACCATGTGGTAAGTGCTTGGCAGATTGTTGAGGGGTTGAGATGTTTAGTAGTTGAGGGGTTGAAATGTTGAGGGGTTGAGTACTCAACATCTCAACAATCTCAACCCCTCAACAATCTCAACATCTTAGCCCTGCTGTTTCGCCGCCTTGTTTCTTTTAAAATACTCGCGGAAAGAGATCATACGCTGTTGATCTTCGTCCCAAAGTTTGTTGAATATACAACGCAGGCTCTGCCAGAACGTGATTTTGTTGGCGATCTGGTCGAGCACCGGATTTTCTTCATGACAGCGCACCAGTTGGTAGTTCGGCACCAGCGGATTCAGGTGGTGAATGTGGTGGTAGCCGATATTACCGGTGAGCCAGTGCATCAGGCGCGGCAGTTTGTAAAAGGTGCTGCCCTGAACGGCGGCGCGGATGTAATCCCATTTGTCTTTCCACTCCTTGTAAGTGGTTTCGTGCTGGTGTTGTACGTAAAAAAACCAGACAGCGATGACAGCGAAAAACAGCAAAATAGGCAAATGCACCATCAGAAACGCCTTGTAACCCAGCAGCAAAATGATACCGACGTGTACGCCGATCAGCAGCAGGTTGTGTTTGAGCAGGGCACGGTGTGCGTGCTCCCAGCCTTTGATGCGGATGAGGGGCAGTCGGTTCTGGATCAGCAGGTACCAGGCCGGACCCACCAAAAACAGCACCGGCGCGCTGCGGAAAATGACGTAATGGATTTTTTTGCCCCAGGAAAGTTCGTGGAACTCATTCACCGTCAACAGGTTAATGTCGCCGATGTCGCGGAATTCCCACAACATGCCGTTGTGGCCGTGGTGGAAATTGTGCCCTTTCGCCCAATAGCGGTACGGCATAAAACTGAACATACTGCACACTTCTCCGATCAGGTCGTTGGCTTTGCGGGAAGAAGTGAACGACTGGTGACCGCAGTCATGCTGAATAATAAAAATGCGCACCAGGAAAAAAGCGTTTACCGCAGCCAGGGGCAGTACCAGCCAGAACGAAACGTCGACCAGGAAATACATGGCCACCCAAATAGCCACAAACGGTAAAAAGGAGTTAAGGATCTGGATGACCGCTTTTTGCGTGTCGGGAAGTTGATAGGATTTTACAATGGCAGGCAGACGTTGAAGTAAGGAGGGGTCGTACTTGTGCTGAAAATTTCCCATTTATTTGAAATTGTTTAAGTCCTGGAAAGCCAAATGCAACAGGGGGGCTTCCCAATTCGCCGCCAAAAGTCCGTCATTTTGTTGAGACGACATAATTTAAGTCCGAAGTGCGAAGTCTTCAGTCCGAAGTGCGAAGTCTTCATTCCGAAGTGTGAAGTCGGCAGTGCGAAGTCGGGGAGTCGGCGGTGACAGGTGAGCCGAGATAACGCGCGGGGCCGGCTTTGGTTTGTGAGCGGGTCGTTAACTGACAAACTTTAACTATAGCGAATTGCCGGACAATACAGGCAAAACATGCCGTTTATAAATTCAATTTTACCAATATACGTTCTAAATAATACCTTTTATTAAATGGATGTATACCCTTATTGATGAATTCGGAAACGCTATTAATACCTTTACAGGTTCTAAAATCCGGTTTTATCTACTTCCGTTTTCGTAATGCTTAAAATTTTCATCCATATGAAAAAAATACTCTTTGTTTTCTGGTTTGTTTCTTTGAGTTGTTTCCACCTGCTGGCAAGTTCCGGCATTTTTGATAATGGTATCAAAATTCAGGTGAACAACGGCACGCCCACACAATACTATTTCGGCCTGGCCTGTACCGGCGGCGGCGGCGGATGCACGGGCAGTAATTCTCCCGGCGCTCCCAATTTTGACGGCGCTTCGGCGGGCAGCGGAGTGTATTCCCTTAAGATCACGTGGGCTGAAATCCGGACGTATAAAAATGGTTCAGATAATATTCCCGGTACTGACCTTTTTTACCGGGTTTATCCAACTGCCGGCAGCCCAGGATCTTTTATTCAGGAAGGTATTGCATTCGGTGCGGATCTGGGCGGCGGCGACCAGCGCTGGACGGAAAACCTCAACATCGAACTGACTACCGGTCTGATGACTTCCACCAATTACACCCTGGAAATTTATTCCACAGCCTCCTTCACCTATACCGACTTTGGTGGCGGCAGCGGCACCCATTTCAACAATGCCAGTGGCAGCAACTTCAAAATGACCTTTACCACCAACTCCACTTTTCCGGTGGAATTGACGCGCTTCGATGCAAAAGCACTGGATAAAAGTATACGACTGAACTGGGAAACCGCTACGGAACACAACAACCAGTTTTTTGAAGTGCAGCGCTCATCGGATAGCCGCAACTGGGATATTTTGACCAACATTCCTACGCACGATGGCAATTCCCGCACACTTCAATCCTATCAGTACACGGACCCGACGCCGGCTGCCGGTACGAATTACTATCGCCTGCGTCAGGTAGATAATGACGGTGCATATGAATTCAGTAAAGTGGTGCAGGCTGAAATCAACAACCCGCGTACGGTCATTGTTTCACCTAATCCGGCTGCTCAAACTATTCAGATAGCATTACAGGCGGATGCCCGCGAATCCGTTTCCAGCATCGAAGCGTTCGACGTTTCCGGTCACCTGCTCAAAACCTGGAACTGGGATGCCGCCGATACCGCCGACCTGCGCACGCTGGATTTGTCGGGACTTCCCACCGGAACCCTGGTTTTCAGAATCAATGGAGTGGAAACGCAGCGGGTGATTAAACGGTGAGTTTTAGTGATGAGTGATGAGTTATGAGTTATAGGTGGTAACCCTCGGCATTATCAGTTCTAATACCGAGGGTTACCACCTATAACTCATCACTCATCACTCATAACTCATAACTAAAATTTACCGTTTCACCACCCGCACATTCCACTGTGCATTTGCGGTGGAAAACTGAACCACGTAGGTTCCCTTGCTCAGGCTGCTCAGGTTTAGTTGAGTTGTATTGGTGCCTTTCGTGAAGGTAATATTCTGTTCCAGCACTTGCCTGCCGCCGGCATCCATGACCTCAATTTTTCCCGAACCTGCATTCGGCGCATCGAACGTCAGATCGGTGATGCCGCGGGTAGGGTTGGGCGCCACGACAGGTTTGCCCCAGCCTTTATCCAGTTGAGCGCTTTGCAGGCCGGAATAGGAAAACTGCCCATCCTCGTCCAGCATTTTAAGCCGGTAGTAGTACAGAATGCCCGGCTGTGCGTGGTGATCGTCGTAGTTATACGTGTTAGAAACGCCGCCCTTTGCAGCGATCCAGTTGATTTTTTCAAATGGAGCGCCATCCGCGGAACGTTGCAGTTCGAAGCCTGAAAAATCCTGTTCCGATGCCGTTTTCCAGCGCAGCGCGATATGTTTTTCTTTGGCCTGCGCCGTGAATTCCAGCAATTCCAGCGGCAGCGAGGAGTTGTTGATCACTGTTCCGGTAAAGCATACCGGTACGCTGGGCAGGAACAATACGTCGTGCGGTATCACTGCGGTGGCGGCGGGAGTAGCGCAGGGCGGGATGAGTCCACCTTCCCAGTTGTGGCAGTCGTTCCAGTCATTGGAGCCGCCGTTGCTGTTCCATATATAGGCGGTATTTGTCGCAGGAGAAGTAACCGTATTCACCACTTCCGGCGCTTCGTAGGTAACCTTTACCCTGCATTTTTGACCGGCCGTGGCAGCGCTGGTGTTGCGCACCTTGATCGTGATCCAGCGGGTAGCAGTATTGGTAAACGAACCGGAAAGCGATGATCCCGCAGTGGAATAAGTGGCATACATGCCGCCGCCGATATCGATCAGGTTGCCGGAGAGGTCATAAAATTCGAGTGTCAGGCTGGTGCCGGGCGAACCCAGGAACAACGTGTAAGAAACACTGGAATTCTGTTTGGAAAATATCTTTCCCACTACCCGTTCGTTGGGCGAGTTGTCGGGCGTGCGGCCGCCCTGGCCCAGCGACTGGCAATGGCTGTCGCCCAGGTCGTTTTCCATTTCCCATTCCTGGGTAGTGGGCAATGCTGCGTTCGAATAGGCATTCATATCGATGCCGACGGGCGCCCAGATGGAGTAGCCGTGGTAATGCGCGCCATGGTCGACATACGAATCTGAATAATCGTCGTTGTAGCCGGGTGCGCCGTCATCGGGCCAGGCCACCGCGCGGGTCTTGATTTGTACGCGGTTGCCAGCGGTGGTACAGCCGTCGGCGCCGGTAGCAAATACGGTCACAGTGGTGTTGTATCCACCCGAATAGTCTTTCAAAATCGTACCTGCCGGAAAATCCGTATTCACGTATACTTCCTGGTCTACATCCCACCTGTCGGTCACGCCGATAATGGCCTTCCCGCTTCTTTCGATCACCAGAATATCGTTGTCGCTGTTGGCATCCGAGTTGCGGCAACTGCCGGTAACGACGTTGTACATCGTATTTTCAACGCTGCTGCTGCGCACTTTGTAATCGCCGCCCTTGAAATCCAGCGCGCCGTGTGCCAGCATGATATTGGCGATGTCCGAATTGCCGGGCAGGTCGGTCGTGTTTTCCGGTTGGTGGCTGAAACGTTTTCCGGTATTGGCGATGTTGAACAGATCTTCAAAAAATACCTGCGGATTGCCGTCCATGGCGCACATGGCGGCGTAAGCGCCGCCGAGGCGGGGTTCGGTGATTGCCACGTGTGCCGAAAGTTCATTTCCCGAATCCCAGCCCGTGATATTGCCGTTCATGGCCTTGATCGGCCGGTAGGTGTCGTGGTTGTTGACAAACGGTACCGTGCGGTGAATCCGGACGCCGCTGATGTCGACGTAGCGGGTCGTTTGTTGGGCGCCCGGCAAAAGGTCGCCGATGTCGTAACCGCTGTTTCCGTAAATCATGGCATACAAGCCGCCGTTGGAAGGCGCGTAGGCGCGCAGGTTGAAATCGAACGTGCCGGCGCGGTTTTGCACAGCGGCTGTCCAGGCATTGAGTTCGCTGTTGCCGCCTACCCATTCGCCCACGGCGAACATCTTGTCGTCGCCGCTAGCCCAGTCGGCATTGTGCTGGAGGTTGTACAGAAAATCCTCCGAAGCGAAGGCCGGAAAGTGCTTCACCGCGTCGATACGCACACCGTCGAAGCCCATCTGTTTTTTATACCACACAAGCCATTCGCGGGTATGCTTGCGCATGTAGCCGTTGCTGGCTCCGGTACCGCCGTTTCCGTAAGGAGAGTAGGTGCTTTGAGTAGGGTTGTAGGTAGCGTTGCTGCTCTGGCCCTCCGCACCGTCGAAATAGCACACGTCGGGACCGAAGCCCTGCCAGCAGTCGGCGTCGGCGTCGGCGCTGCACAGGCCTGCACTGCATGCATGATCGGGATTGGGGTGGAAATTTTGGTGGTTTTTGGGGAAACGGCCTTTTCTGGCCAGATAGTCCGCTGCGAGTTGGGTGGTGGCCGGTGTTTCGTAGCAGGTGTACCGGAAGTTTTTCCAGGTATCGGTACACGAGGAGGTATTAGGAAAGACAGGGGTGGGGTTAGGTGCGGCGGGGTCCTGACCGCCGCCCCCGGTATCGCTGCCGGCGCCGATCACGTGGTTCGGCACAATGTCCTGAATGACTTCCACACCATTGGCATGCAGCACGGCTACCATGCGCAGCAGGTCGTCTTTGGTGCCGAGGCGGGTGGTGGCGTCGTTTTTCTGAAATTTATCGCCCAGATCGTAATGGTCGTAAGGCGCATATCCTACGCCTTTTTGACCGAAATCCTGATTCTTGACGGAAGGCGGTATCCAGATGGCATCCACGCCCATGCCTTTCAGTCGGGGCGCCAGTTCGGTCAGGTAATTGGCCCAGCCGTTGGGGAAATTGTCGTTTTTGTAATCCCACCAGAATCCTTCCAGCACCACCTTTTTTACGCGGGTGGCCTGTGCCTGAATTTGAAGGGCGGGGAGTAGCAATAATGCCAGGATAAATAAACGATTCATATGCAAGAATTTGCAGAATTGATATGATACACGGGAAAGTGAATTGAAAGTACAAACATAATGAATTTGGAGAAAACGGGAAGTGATCGGAGGGCAGGAGGTAGTGATCGGATGACTCCAAGTCATCCGATCACTACCTCCTGCCCTCCGACCACTTCCCGTTTTCCACTTTTTACCACCACCGTTTCATTTTCGATCATGCGTTTCCACTTTCTACCACAAATGAATGGGAAACTGGCTTCTCTTGTCTGGTTGCCGTAGTAAAGCGATAAAAATCTTACTTTTCCTCCCGTAAAAGCAATAGAACTGGAGAAATATGCACAATTTTACTCCTCCAATTTTTTCTTTTCAGCAAAATCAGGGTTTTTACCTGTTTTTGTAAATCATTGATTTTCAACAATATAAAAAGCATATAAATAAAAATCTTTAAAAAAATGATAAAAAAATGTCATTTTGTGGGAATTTATGGGAAAACAGGTTACGTTTGTGCCTGTGAATTGGTGATCTGTCCCACACGGTATCCCGGTTTACTTAGCAGAAATAGTTAGTCCCACACGAACGAATGCAGCTCATTGGCGAATATCCTGTCGCCCTTGATGACAAGGGCCGTATGCGCCTTCCAACCGCGCTACTACGTCAACTCTCCGCCCAGGTGGCAGAGGCCGGCGAAGGGGCAGTCTATGAGTTTGTAGTCAACCGGGGTTTTGAAAAGTGTCTCACACTTTACCCGAAACCGGTCTGGGATGGTATATCTGCAAGGTTAAACCGTCTCAATCGTTTTAATGACCGGAACCGCGCCTTTGTGCGCTCCTTCTATCTCGGAGCGTACCCTGTTACTACCGATAGCGCGGATCGGATTCTTTTACAAAAACCATTGTTGGATTACGCGGGCATCATCAAGGAAGCCATTCTCCTTGCGATGGACGACCGGATCGAAATCTGGTCGCCGGAGCAACACGCTTCTATGGCATCGTTCGACCCCAACGCGTTTGCAGATCTTGCAAATGACGTGATGGGCGGCGGCGCTGAAGGAGTGGGGGATGTTGAACTTTGATGTTTATGGGTTTATAAGTTGATGAGTTTATGGGCAACAACCAATGCCGATAAACTTATAACCATAAACCATAAACGATAAACCCGAAGCATGTATCATACGTCCGTACTCCTGCACGAATCCATTGACTATCTGGCTGTTAAGCCCGGTGGTTCGTACGTGGACGCCACGTTCGGCGGCGGCGGACACACGCGGCTGATCCTCGAAAAACTGGGTGGCAAAGGCCATTTGTACGCTTTCGACCAGGATATGGATGCGATACAAAACGCAGAAGAATTTTCGGATAATCCGGCCTTTACGTTCGTGCATTCCAATTTCCGGTTTCTGAAACGCCATTTGCGCGCCGAAGGTCTCCGGGCCGGTTCGGTACAGGGCATTCTGGCCGACCTCGGCGTGAGCAGTTACCAACTGGATACGGCCGAACGCGGATTTTCCTACCGTTTTCAGGCTGATCTGGACATGCGTATGAACCGGCAGGAAGGCCAGAC
>JAKQJD010000405.1 GCA_029561355.1 Bacteroidota bacterium
CAGGCATTCATGCCGTACGTGACTTTGACGCACAAGGATTTCGAGCGCCTCGCCGATCCTTCCACACAATACGGCATCGGTCTCAACTATTTCGTGACCGGCCACAATGCCAAACTGACCCTGGAATATCAAACCCGTCCCGTTTACAAGGTAAATGCGGCCAATAATAACGCCATCGAGCGCACCGGCTACAAAGGTGAACTGATACTTCAGACACACATCTTCCTGTAGATCAGGCATATTGATTTATTCGATATGAATGGTTCCAATTGATGCGGCTGCCTCTTCAGGCAGCCGTATTTTCTTTATATTCAATTCATTGCAATCATGTCTGACGATCGAAGTTCTAATTTGATCATCCTGTTCCTTATTTTCGTCGCATTGATCAATTATCCGTTTCTGCAAATTTTCGACCGGCAGGAACTCTGGTTCGGAATGCCTGCCCTGTATTTTTATTTCTTCTTTATTTGGCTGGCATTAATTGTCGTTGTAGGTTTGATTGTCCGGAAAAAACGGAAATCTTGAAAGCACCTCAACCGGGCGTATTTGGTTTTTTGTGTTTGGGGTATAGGATATGGCCAACTGCCGACCCTCTACCAAACACCTCACACGAAATACTAAACACGCTCCTTCAACCCACCGAGAAATGACGCTGAGCCTGGTCATTGGCTGTTCGCTGGCCTATATCTCTTTATTGTTTCTGATTGCCTGGTGGGTCGACAAACGCGCCGAACGCGGCGTCAGTTTCGTCAACAATCCCTACGTCTATTCGCTGTCGCTGGCGGTTTATTGCACGGCATGGACCTTTTTCGGTTCCGTCGGCCGCGCCACAACCGGAGGTTTGAGTTTCCTTGGCGTGTACCTCGGCCCCACGCTGCTGGCCCCGCTGTGGTATATGGTGCTGCGAAAAATCATTCTGATTTCCAAAAATCAGCGTATCACCAGTATTGCCGATTTCATTTCCTCCCGATACGGAAAAAGCACCACGCTGGGCGTCATGGTCACGCTGATTGCCGTGCTCGGCATCGTTCCGTACATTTCCATTCAGTTGAAGGCCGTCACGTTCGGCATCAATACGCTCACACATTTTAAAAGCGGTGTCATACCGCCTTCGCCGGATTTCTGGCTGGATGCAGGTTTCTGGGTAACGGTAGCCATGGCAGTATTCACCGGCTTTTTCGGCACCCGCAAACTGGACCCCAACGAGCGGCATGAAGGCCTGGTAGCCGCAGTCGCCTTTGAAAGTATCGTAAAACTGATCACGTTCAGTGCGGTCGGCCTGTTTGTCACGTACGGGATTTACAACGGTTTCGAAGACTTGTTCACCCGCGCTACTTTCCGGGAGGACACGGCGCGGATGCTGACCTTCGAATCTTCCGGCATCACCACTTTTTCCTGGAATGTGCTCATTGCGCTGTCTCTGTTTGCCATCATTCTGCTGCCCCGGCAGTTCCATATTTCAGTAGTGGAAAACACCTCGCCCCGGCACATTCCCAAAGCCATGTGGGTATTTCCGCTGTACCTGCTGCTGATCAATATTTTTGTACTGCCGATTGCCCTGGCGGGCAAAATGATCTTCGACAGCAGTATTCACCCCGACACGTACGTGCTCAGTCTGCCCCTCGAAAAAGGTGCTGCATGGCTGGCTCTGGCGGCCTTCATCGGCGGTTTTTCGGCTGCCACCAGCATGATTGTCGTGGAAGCCACAGCGCTGAGTATCATGTTCAGCAACCATATCGTGGTGCCGCTGCTGATCCGCATGCGAAGCATCGGCCGCAATAACCTCGTAAATGGCGCGGCGCGGCTGCTCGATATCCGGCGACTGAGCATCCTGCTCATGTTGTTCCTGGCGTACTGGTATCAAAAATCGGTGGGTAACACCTACGACCTGGTGTCGGTCGGGCTGATTTCGTTTACCGCCGCCGCCCAACTGGCGCCGGTGGTGATCGGAGGTTTGTACTGGAAACGCGCCACCCACCAGGGAGCCGTAGCGGGCCTGACGGTCGGATTTCTGATCTGGGCGTTTTGCCTGCCTTTGCCGAGCATGGCGCAGGTGGGCATTATTTCAAAGTCGTTTGTGACGGATGGTTTGTTCGGCATTGCATTTTTAAAACCTTATGCGCTTTTCGGCGTCACAGGCATGGATCCGATTACGCACGCCGCATTCTGGAGCCTGTTTTTCAATACCTGGATGTATGCGATCGTTTCGGTAAACACCAGGCCTTCCATGCTGAGCCTGACGCAGGCCGATCTGTTTGTCAATATTCATAAATACATCAGCGGTCAAGAATACGATATTCTGAAACGGGAAGCGAAAATTGGCGACCTGAAAGCCGTATTGAACCGTTTTTTAGGCGAATCGCGTAGTCTGTGGCTGCTCCACGAATACGAATCGCTGAACAAGGTCGTACTCGACGATCAAAAAACCGCGCAAGCCGACCTCATCAGTTTTGTGGAAACCAACCTAGCCGGCGCTATCGGCGCAGCCTCCGCACGTGTTGTGATCGACAGTGTGGCGAAAGAAGAGCCCATCAGCCTCGACGAGGTGATGCGCATTCTGGAGCAGACACGCGAAGCCGTACAACACAGCCGCATCATGGAAACGAAAAACGAGGAGTTAAAAACCCTTACCCTCCAGTTGACCACCGCCAACGATCAACTCAAACAACTCGACCGGCTCAAGGCAGATTTTATCACTACCGTCACGCATGAACTGCGTACGCCCGTCACTAGCATCAAGGCACTTTCGAGGATCATTCTGGACGACTACGACCGCCTCGATGAGGAACGCCGAACGGCCTATCTTCAAATTATTGTCAACGAAAGCGACCGCATCAGCCGCCTCATCAACCAGGTGCTCGATATCGAAAAGTTGCGCTCGGAAGACAACCTGCGCCCAATGGAGCCCCTGGAACTCACGGAAATTATCGCCGCCGCCGTAAACGGCATGCAGCAATTGTTCGCCGAACGGAATATTTCCTGCTCGTTCCCGCATACCGGCGAATCATGGGTGGTGAAGGGCGACCATGATAAACTGGTACAGGTCGTGGTCAACCTGCTTTCCAATGCACTCAAATTTTGCGATCCCGTCAACGGCCGGATTGACATCGGACTTCTGCAAAAAGGAGGTTCGGTACTACTGAGTGTTCGCGACAACGGACCCGGAATTCCGCACAAAGCCCGGGAAATTATCTTTGAACAATTTACCCAACTTCAAAGCAAGGAACAAGGCAAACCGCAGGGCACCGGACTCGGTCTGTTTATTACCAAAAAAATCGTGGAGCAACACAATGGTTCCATCCGGGTTGAAAGTGAACCCGGAGAAGGGGCCTTGTTTGAAGTAAAACTCCCGCTCAGCGAACCATGATCAGGGATTTGTAAAAAAAGTGAGATTATATTTTTGATTGACAAAGGATGCCCTACTTTTATACCGAAAATAAAATATTAACAAACAAAAATAACCGTGGACATTTCCGGAAGTTCCGCCAAAATTCTGGTCGTTGATGACGAACCGAACATCGTCGTCGCACTGGAGTATCTTCTCCAACGCGAAGGTTACGAAGTGCGCAAAGCCTACAACGGCCAGGAAGCGCTCGAGTGTATGGAAGCCTGGACACCGGATATTGTGGTGCTCGACGTGATGATGCCCGGGATGAACGGATTCGAAGTGGCACGGCTCCTTCGCCAGTTGCCGGCACTGGAACTCACCAAGATTATTTTTCTCACGGCTAAAGGAACCGAACGCGACAAACAAAGCGGGTATGCCAGCGGCGCAGAGTATTACATGATCAAACCCTTTGATAATGACGTGTTTGTGAGTACTGTGAACGAAATTATGGCGTACGGCTGAGCGATTGAGATCGGGTTGGCGACTAAAATAGAAATAGTCATCCGATGACTTCAAGTCATCGGATGACTATTTCTATTTTAGTCGCATTTTTTCAAAAAAATAATTGAAAATATATACATAACTATATACGTTATTCATAACTTTGCCTTGCTACATTTGGCAAACCCCGGAACATCCTTCCGGGATTCAGTATTTAGTTCGAAATATCATTCCGATTCGATATGGAACACTACGACACACTTTATCAGCGCAGTATTGCCGATCCGGAAGGGTTCTGGACGGAACAGGCACGGGCCATCGACTGGTTCGAATTTCCGGAAAACATCCTGTCTCAGGACGAAAACGGCCTTTACCGCTGGTACAAAGGCGGCACGCTCAATACCTGTCACCTCGCCCTGGACTACCACGTGGAAAACGGCCGTGGCGATCAGGTCGCGCTGATCTATGATTCGCCGGTTACCCAAACCTTTCATAAGTATACCTACCGTGAACTGCTCGACGAAACGGCGCGTTTTGCGGGCGCTCTCCAGCAACTCGGAGTAGGGAAGGGCGACAGGGTGATCATCTACATGCCTATGATTCCGCAGGTAGTAGTAGGCATGCTGGCCTGCGCACGGCTGGGCGCCATCCACTCGGTGGTATTCGGCGGCTTTGCGCCGCACGAACTGGCCCTGCGCATCGATGATGCCCGCCCCAAAGTGATTCTGACCGCCAGTGCAGGCGTGGAATTTGATAAAATCATTCCCTACCAGCCGATCCTTGAAACGGCATTGCAGGAAGCAAACCACCAGGTGGATCACGTGGTGCTGTGCCAACGCTGGTTCCGGAAAGCCGAACTGACCGATCCCCGATACCTCGACTGGGAACTGCTGATGCGGACCGCCAAACCTGTTGGTTGCACCCCCGTGGATGCCACCGACCCGCTGTATATTCTGTACACCAGCGGTACCACAGGCAAGCCCAAAGGCATCGTGCGCGACAACGGCGGACATGCCGTAGCGCTGCGTTTTTCCATGCAACACATCTACGACGTGCAGCCCGGCGACGTGTACTGGGCCGCCAGCGACGTGGGCTGGGTAGTGGGGCACTCGTACATCGTGTATGCGCCGCTGCTGAGCGGTTGTACTACCATACTTTATGAAGGCAAACCGGTGCGTACCCCCGATGCGGGCGCTTACTGGCGCATCATTTCGGAATACAAGGTAAAGGTCATGTTCACAGCGCCGACCGGCTTTAGGGCGGTTAAAAAAGAAGACCCGGAGGGCCTGCTGAAACAGAAATACTCCCTCGATTCGCTGAAGTACCTGTTCCTCGCAGGCGAGCGTTGCGACGTCGCCACCCTGGAATGGGCAAAAGAACTGCTCGGTATTCCCGTCATCGATCACTGGTGGCAAACGGAAAGCGGATGGCCTATGCTGGCCAACCTGGCCGGGGTGGAATTGCTGCCTGTCCCGCCGGGCTCCGTGGGCAAACCCGTCCCCGGATTCGACGTGCAAATCATTGACAGTGAAACGAATATACTCGGGCCCGGAGAAGAAGGCGCCGTAGGTATTCGCCTGCCGCTGCCACCCGGATGCCTGCCCACGCTTTGGGAAGCGCCCGATCAATTCAAAGACAGTTACCTGAAAGCATACCCCGGTTACTACTTCACCGGCGACGGCGGGTACCGCGACAAGGACGAATATTTTTACATCACCGGTCGCATCGACGACGTGATCAATGTAGCGGGGCACCGGCTCAGTACGGCCGATATGGAAGAGATCGTGGCGGCTCACCCGGCAGTAGCGGAATGCGCCGTCATCGGCGTGGCAAACGACCTGAAAGGCCAGGTGCCCATGGGTTTCGTGGTGCTCAAAGCCGGCATGGATATGCTGGAAACCGACCTGGAAAAGGAACTCGTACAAATGGTGCGCGAACGACTGGGCGCTGTGGCATGTTTCAAAAATGCCATGATTGTCAAACGTTTACCAAAAACCCGTTCCGGAAAAATCCTGAGAAGAGTAATGCGCAACATCGCTGATGGCAAGGATTTTCAAACGCCATCCACCATCGAGGACTCGTACGTGCTCGATGAAATAAAAGAAAAATTACATAGTGTTTCGTTTTGATTTTAGTTGAATCGGCCGGGCCGGGAAGCAATTTCCCGTTCCGGTTTTTTCATTTAAAAACCGAGACTGCTTACTTTCGGCCCCTGACCCTGTACATTCACATTTTTTCCGAATAAGAAATCATGACATCACAAATTACAACCTTTGACGAATACAAAGCGGAATACGAACGCTCGGTGGCTGACCCGGAAGGTTTCTGGGCCGAACAGGCGGCTACTTTTCAATGGAAAAAGCCCTGGAAAAAAGTACTGAAATGGAATTTCCGCGAGCCGGAAATCAAATGGTTTCTTGGCGGAAAACTCAACATCACCGAAAACGTGCTCGACCGGCACCTGCCTGCCCGCGCCAAACAAACGGCCATCATCTGGGAGCAGAACGACCCTGCCAAAAAGCCCAAAAAAATAACCTACAAACAACTGTACCAGCAGGTGTGCCAGTTCGCCAATGCCCTGAAAGCCCAGGGTATCAAAAAAGGCGACCGCGTGTGCATTTATATGCCCATGACGCCCGAACTGGCCGTCGCCGTGCTGGCCTGCGCACGTATCGGCGCCATTCACTCGGTCGTTTTTGCCGGTTTTTCGGCTGTTTCGGTTTCTGATCGGATCAAGGATGCACAATGCAACGCCGTCATAACGTCGGACTACAATGCACGGGGCGCCAAAAATATTCCCGTCAAACAAATCATCGACGAAGCCCTGGAACTCGGCTGCGATTCGGTTAAAACCGTGATCGTTCACCAAAATACGGGCGATAAAGTGAACTGGACGGAAGGCCGCGACCACTGGTGGCACGAGGTCATTGCCGGCAAACGCAAGAGCTGCAAAGCCCAGCAAATGGACTCGGAAGACCCGCTGTTCATTCTCTACACCTCCGGCTCTACCGGCAAACCAAAAGGTGTGGTGCACACCCACGGCGGCTATATGGTGTACACGGAATACACGTTCCGCAATGTTTTCCAGTACCAGGAAAACGAAATATACTGGTGCACGGCCGATATCGGCTGGATCACCGGTCACTCCTATATCATTTACGGCCCATTGCTGGCCGGCGCTACCTCCATCATTTTTGAAGGTGTGCCCACTTTCCCCAATCCCGGCCGTTTCTGGGATGTTATCCAGCGCCACAAAGTGAATATTTTTTACACGGCGCCAACGGCCATCCGCGCACTGATGGCTGCCGGCGATGAATGGGTGAAAAACCGCAGAATGCCTTCCCTGCGCGTGCTGGGAACGGTCGGCGAACCCATCAACGAAGAAGCCTGGAACTGGTACAACGAGCGCATCGGCAAAAAACGCTGCCCGATCGTCGACACCTGGTGGCAAACCGAAACCGGCGGCATCATGATCACGCCGATTGCCGGTATCACGCGTACCAAACCGTGTTATGCTACACTCCCGCTACCCGGCATTCAACCTGTACTGGTGGATGCCAGTGGCACGGAAATTACCGGCAACGACGTGGAAGGTATGCTCTGCATCAAATTCCCGTGGCCGAGTATCCTGCGCACGACCTACGGCGACCACGAGCGCTGCCGCCAGAACTACTTCGCTACGTTCAAAAACCTGTATTTCACCGGCGACGGTGTGCGCCGCGACCATGACGGCTACTACCGGATCATCGGCCGCGTCGATGACGTGATCAACGTGAGCGGCCACCGCATCGGTACTGCCGAAGTAGAAGATGCCATCAATAAACACGATGACATCGTGGAAAGCGCCGTCGTAGGTTTCCCGCACGACATCAAAGGCCAGGGCATTTACGCGTATGTGATTGTTACAGAGAATATTACGGACCATGTCGCCTTCCGCAAAGAAGTCATGGATATTGTTTCCAAAGAAATCGGCCCGATCGCCAAACCTGATAAAATACAGATCGTGCCGGGTCTTCCGAAAACGCGTTCCGGCAAGATCATGCGCCGGATTTTGCGGAAAATCGCCGAGGGCGATACGTCCAATCTGGGAGATATTTCGACGCTGTTGAACCCGGAAGTGGTGGAGGAGATTAAGGTGGGAGCGGTGTGAAAGTGCGAAGTCTTCAGTGCGAAGTGCGAAGCCATAAGCCGAGTGGGTAGACATGGACTTCGCACTTCGCACTTCGCACTGACGACTTCGAACTCTAACGGACTTCGCACTTCGCACTGAAGACTTCGCACTTATTTAAACCATCCAAACCGGAACGTCAGCGCATACACCGGCGCATTCAAATCCTTTTTACCATAATTGCCCCAGCCTTCGAAGCCGTCGACAAAGCGGTAGCCGATGGTGCCGCCTACCCGGAACCAGCGCGCGATGTTGAGTTCGAGGCCCGCCTCCGGTACCACTACCAGGGTGGCATCGTTCCAGTGATCTTCATAGTCCCAGTGGTCCTCAAAATCGGTGACTGCTACGCCGCCGCCGCCGATTTTAACGGACGTGTACAAGTGCAGCAGTTTGTGCGAGGGAATCGTGTAACCCAGCCACAAGCCGCCGTAGCCGAGCGCCAGTTGGTCCTGCCCGATATTCACGCGGTCGAAGGTTTCACCCATGCCGAACAGACCGAGGAAAAAGCGGTCGATCACCACGCCGCCGCCGCCACCTGCTCCAAAACCGGTTTTGTTGTTGGCCTGGCTCCAGGAAAAAATGGGGCCGCCGAAGCCGCCGCGCACCCGGCTGTTTTTAAAAAGCGTCTGGGTTTCGGGTGTTGTGGTGTTGGTAGTAGTGGGCATTTCCTGTTGGGCAAACAGGCTGGAAGAAGAAAGAATCAGGGCTACAAAGAGCAATTTCGTTTGCATAACTTCATGTTTTAGTTGAACAGTTTCGACTGAGACACATGAAGTGGGATGTACCCTGATTGGAGGTGGGATTTTTTTTGTGAGTGGTGAAATGTGAGTAGTGAATGGTGAGTTGTGAATATCATAACTCTTGGGGTTGGTTCGGCTACGCCCCTCGTAGGAATAATGGCTACGCGGATGACGCGGATTTTGGCGGATAAACGCGGATTTTAGTGGTCTGACGGCCACCTTTTTTGATATTCTCGATTGAATTCGCCTTCGGTGGCCTGTGGAGAAAGCCTGTTTCGACTAGATTTTAATGATTAAATGATGGCCATGATTATCCGGGTTGATAATCATGGCCATCATTTAATCATTAAAATCATTGTCAAACAAAGATGGCCGCAAGGCCATCCAAAATCCGCGTTAATCCGCAAAATCCGCGTCATCCGCGTAGCCATTATTCCTACGAGGGGCGTATCCGAACCAACCCCAAGGTTAAAAGCCATTCACAATTCACGACTCACTACTCACTATTTCTTCCGCTTCCTGCTCTTCCGCTCCCACTTCTCCGCTTCCTCGATCTCCGCCATCAGCGCTTTCATCTTGTCGCTGCGGTCATCGTGCAAAATCACCGTTTCGGCATACTCGTCTTTGGCGATGGCCTGCACCGTAATCGGTTTGGTCAGAAACGTTTCAATTTCGGCCAGCATGGGGCGTTCTTCCGGACTACAAAAAGAAACGGCCAGGCCTTTCTGCGTACCGCGACCCGTACGGCCCACGCGGTGCACGTAGTTCTCCGCCACATCGGGCAAATCATAGTTGACCACAAAGTCAACGTCGGGAATATCGATACCGCGCGAACTGACGTCGGTAGCGATGAGCACCTTCACCGAGCCTTCTCTGAACTGCTGCATCACCTTCAGGCGGTCCTGCTGGTCCTTGTCGCCGTGGATCGTGATGCTTTGAACGTTGGCGCGTTCGAGCGCCTTGCTCACACGTTCGGCCCGCACTTTGGTACGCACAAAGACTAATATTTTACTGTCCGGATTTTCCTCGATCAAACGAGCCAGGAAAAAACGTTTGTCGTCCATTTCGATGAACGCCACGGAGTGGGTGATGTTTTTGGCCACCGGGTCCTTGGGCGACACCTGGATGCGGATGGCCGCACCGCGCACCAGCGAATAGGCCAGCGTTTTGATGTTGTCATTGATGGTGGCGGAAAAAAACAGCGTCTGCCGGCTGCGGGGCAGGAACTTGATCAGGTCGCGGATGTCCTTGATAAAACCCAGGTCGAGCATGTGGTCGGCCTCGTCGAGCACCAGGATTTCCACGCGTTCGAGGTGGATATGGCCCTGGCTGACCAGGTCGAACATACGGCCCGGCGTCGTCACCAGGATATCGATGCCTTTTTCCAGCCGGGCAATCTGCGGGTCTTGCTCCACGCCGCCGAATACGCTGAAGGTTTTGACCTTGGTGTGTTTCCCGATTTTTTCAAATACTTCCGTGATCTGGATCGCCAGTTCGCGGGTAGGCACCATCACCACGCATTTGATACCTTCGGAGCG
>JAKQJD010000417.1 GCA_029561355.1 Bacteroidota bacterium
AAACTCGGCGCGAATTTCCGCGCAGCGTTCGGTGGCCTGCTCTACCGTTTCACCGACAATTGCCACAAAGCGATGCAGGCGGAACACTGTTCGTTTAATCCGCTTGATCTTGGCCATGCTGGTTTTAGCGCAGCCGCGCGATCCGTAAATGGCAACAATCCGGTTCTTAACATCCTGGGCCGCTTGCATTTCCGGGTGGAAATCGGCAAACTCGTCACGGCATTCGTGGGGAAAATAGGTCTTGGCAAAGAACAGATCATCCGCCAGGGCGCGCGCTTTACGCTCCGCTATGGCGGCGGGACTCACATCGTCAAACGGCAATACATCATTGCGGATGCGCTCGGTTAGCGCTCCCATGCGTTTAAGAAATTCTTTGGAAAGCAGTCTGCTCAAAATTTTGCCTTTTTTATAATAAAAAAAACGCCGTAAAAGCGTTTAAAGAGCGTTTAAATAAGGGTTACGCATACTTTTCTGCCATTGCCCTGCTAAAGCCCGGCAGGTAAATTTCCAGTATCGTCAACAGTTCCGGGTGGCTTTTTTTGCGGGTTTCGTTCGCTTCCAGCCATTTTATAAATTCTTCCATGGCCAGCAGAATTCCGCCCAGGCTGTCGTATTGCTTCATCATGCTGCCGGCAACGGCGTTGCCTTTGCTCAGCGCATCCATTAAAACGACATAACTTTTTTTAGCCACGTCCGGTTCATTCGCCCAATCCAGCGTTTTTAACTGCTTGACGATCTCGGCATTGTTGCGCATGATTTCGGTGTGGATAGTAATAGGGGAAAGATGCCGCGCTTCGCGTTCCGCGTCCCACTCGAACTTGTTAACCCATTGGGAAATTTGCGATTGCGAGCGACCCAATATAGCGGCAATATCCTTTTGCAGCTTGTTTTGCGCCACGTACAGATCGTGCGCCTGTGCCTGCTCAGGTGTGTAGGCAGTGGACGAACCCCGTCCGCTTTTACGCACGCTGCGTATGCCGATAGCCTCGGAAAGCGACCGCCTGATCTTTTTTGCCGGTTTATCCTTCATGCCCGAAATTACCGCCAAAAAAAACCGCTACAAACCTAAATATTGCAAAAGGTTAGAGGGCGGAAATAAAAAAAGGCGGCCCCGTTATGGCGCCGCCTTTTCTTTCACCCGGCCCGGTTCAGTCGCCTCGATACATTCCGCAAAGGTACAGCAAGCGGAACACTCGGCGACCGGGTTACGGTTTTTTTTCTTCCGGCCCGGTCATCGAGTAGGCCCGTTGCAGTATCTTTCGGGCCGTATCGAGATGCAGGGCCGGAAAAACCCTACACAGTGCGTATTGTCCCCGGCGGCTCGTGCGCTATAAAATATTCGCGAGTAAGTTTAAACTGCCGGTTACAGTGTTCAAGGGCGTTGCTGGTTAAATGCGCAATGCTTTTGCCCAGCGCCTTGTTTTCTACCACCTTGCTTTTGCTTAACGTTTGCCCTATTTCCAGCAGGGCGTTCAGTTCATCATCAGCGGCGTCGGCATGGACGATAATGTCGTGCAGTGTCATAGCGTTACCCCTTTCGTCAAGCGTTTAAATTGTTCGGGACGGCGGTCTGTAAAATCCCCGGCGCTATGTCGATATAATTTCAGTAACTTGCGTACATTCTGCGGAGATATTTTAAACACCCGGCCCAGTTCCATATCGGAGAGTAACCCCGTGTTTTTTAGCGCCACCAGGCGTTGACCGGCGCTTTCACTAAATTTAAACCTGGTCAACTG
>JAKQJD010000419.1 GCA_029561355.1 Bacteroidota bacterium
TAGCGGGCATTGAGGTTCAGCACGAATCCTTTGTAGCGGGTAGTGGCCGATGCGCCGATGGTATGCCGCACCTTGTAGGCCAAGGCGTCGTTGAGGCGGCCGGCGGAAATATCGCGGGCATCCAGAAAAGTATACGACAGTTGCAGGCTCAGCCATTCTTTCCACTGGCGCTGGTATGAAATTTCCACTCCCTGCATCAGTGCCTCCTTGAGGTTTACCACCTGGTAAAGCAAAGGTTCCAGCGCACTGGATCGTTGCTGGAAGGAAATCAGGTTGTTGTACCGGTTGTAAAAAAAGGACACATCGAACGTGCCGCCGCCGGCAGGCGTCATCTTCGCACCGATTTCGGCAGAGAGGACCAGCCGCTCGGGACGCAATCCGGGATTGGGCAGGAAGCGCAATCCCCCACCCTGCTCAAATTTGATAAAACGCTCCGCAACAGGCGGATCACGAAATGCCTGCGCGAGCAGCATGCGAAGGGAAACATTGGGCTTGGCCCGGTACAGCAGCGCTATTTTCGGACTCACATTCGACTCCTGCACCTGCCCGAAAATGCGGTAATGGTCGTAGCGCAGTCCGGCGGTGAGGGTCAGCCGGTTGGTGAGCGACATCTCGTCCTGCACGTACAAACCGGTGCCGAGCGCGCGGTGTTCTCCGTAGAGAAAAGTATCGGGCATGCCCAGCACGTAGTCTGCTTTTACGTCCCATCCGGCAATGAGGTAATGTTTGTCGCCGGCAAAAAACTCTATCTGCGACACATTGCCGAGGCGCCGGGTGTATACGCTGTACGCATCGACGATTTGTTTGCCGAAATTGACGTTGGTGCTGTCGTTGCCGGGCTCCGCGTTAAAGGAAAACAGCGAGGCATTGCGGTAGTGGTACAGGCGCGTGGTGTATTTGACGCGGTCGCTGGGCGTAGCGGCATAATACAGATCGGCGTTGAATTCCCGGCGATCCTGAAAGTCGTCTTTCTTATATTCGGCAGCGCTGTACGCCTGTTTTTTGCTGAGCCAACTGGCCGGTCCGTCGCTGTACATCCGGTTGGCATTCACCGAAAACTGTATCTGGCGTTTGGCATGGAAATTCCAGCCGGCTTTTCCGAAAAAATTATACAGATCGAAACCCGTTTTATCCTTGTGGCCGTCGTCCGATTTCCAACTGCCGTCCACGAGATAGGAAAACTTGCCGATCCGGCGGCTGTTGCTGAAATCCAGCGAATGAAAATCATTGTAACGCTGGTATCCGGAAGACGAAGGCGCCTGGCCGTAAGCGCCGTAGTTCACGCTTAAACGCGTGAGCGGCTTGACATCGGGTTTGCGGGTAATCACATTTACTACACCGCCCATGGCGCCGGAGCCGTACAAAGAAGAATAAGCGCCCCGCACCACCTCGATGCGTTCGATGGAACTGACGGGCACCAGGTTCCAGAGTGCGCCGCCTGATTCCGGGCTGAGTGCCGGGCGACCGTCGATGAGCAGCAACACGCGGTTGCCGATACCGCCACCCGCTACTTCGGAAGCGCCGCGGATGGAAAACGCCTGCACATTGGCGTTGCTGGAGCGCGTGACGACCACCCCCGGCATATCATCGAAAGCCTGGTCGAACGTCGTGACCTGACGCTCCCGAAGTTGCTTTTCAGTAACGACGCCGACGCTGGCCGGCGCCAGTTTGATGGCCTGGGAGCGCATACTGGCAGTCACCACCACTTCCCCGATAGGGAGCGATAAAGGATGTAGTTCCAGCGATACCTGATAGTCCTGGCCCGCAGTGAGTTCTATGTTTTCCAGCACCCGGTCCTCGTAGCCGAGGTAGGAAGCCAGCAGCGTGTAACGGCCTGCCGGTATATCGCCCAGGTGGAATTCGCCGTTCGAAGCGGCCATACATCCAAACGAGGTATGCAGCAGGCGCACGGATGCCCGGGGCAACAAAGCCCCGTTTTCAGCGTCGCGGATCGAGCCGTCTATGCTGCCCGGGCTTTGAACCGGCGGCGGTACGGCATTGGACATAGCTTCCTGACCCTGTGCAGCAACGCACAAAATACATACAAGCCATATCCACGCCGCATGACAGATACTGGGCGACAGGCTTCGACCGGTCGCAGGTATTAGTACCATTGGTTGACGAAATCGAAGTCCGCTTTGAAATTAAACTCTTTTTGTTCGCCTTCCGCAATATCGAAAGTGAGGGGCGCCGGGTAGTTGAAGATTGGAATGATGTTGCCGCCCGCATTGATACGGATCACGATGCCGTGGCTCGTCTGGTCGGCATTGCCCCAGTGTACGCCCAGGGTAGCCGTTTTTCTGGATGGATCGGATACCAGGTTGTGACGGAAACCGAGCGCGAGCGCCGAGTAAGTGCCGGGCTCTACTTCAATTTCATATTCGTATTTGGTTTTACCGGGCACATACGTGAGGATGAGCGGATTTTGGGAATTATACGGCGCGCCTACGGCGTAGGTACCACCCAGTACGTTCGGGCCGAAGAAATTATCCGGCACGGCTCCCCAGCCGGCAAGCGGGTCGAGGCTGAATTTGGGGAACAAGGTCAGTTGCACTTCACCGCTGTCCTTCCAGGTAGCCCAGGTATCCGGGTTTTCGATGGTGATGGTGCCGTACACCTTGGTTGTTTTGTCTTCTTCCTTTTTACAGGCTCCGAGGGAAAGGAGAACGGCGAATAAAGCAACGCCGAGAAAATGAAATGCTTTTTTTGTGTTTACGATAGACATGACGTGAAATGTTTTTTTGAATCCGTTAGACGTTCGGTTTTTTGCAAGAGTGGCAGGATTGTCCAAAACCCGGGGCAAAAGTATCTCGGCGGGAAACGGGGATATTCACGGGAATGTCATATAAATAAAAAAGTTTCCACATTACTTTGCATCCCGTTTTGGCGCACAGCACGTGTATAATTATGATCATCCTGACAAGTAATGAAAATCATCTATGGCGATAAAAAATGCTCAGGAAAAAATGAATTTACGACACAAAAGCACCCTGTTTTTTGCTTTTTTCCTGTGTTTACGCATTCTTATTCTCTCCTCCCGATCACGATCCGTGGGTAGCGCGCTTCAGGCTGCAGAAAATCAAATTTCCAGCCCGGCATATTTTCCATTTTTTTTATAAAATCCTGTGGAAAACGGGTACTGAAATAAAGTGTTTTTTCTTTATTCATCATCACCTCAATGGAATCTGCGGGCAGAAAAGCAATTCCTTTGTGCGCTAAATAAACAGGCAAATCGTGGTCTTCGCTGCGCTGCAAAATCAGGGTCGCCTGTGCGCCCGCTCGTTGTTTGAACAGATCGAACTCTTCATTCGGTGCATAACGGTACTGGTAATAGTTATAGTTGAGATCCTGGTCGTAGCGGAAAGTGGACATCGTCGTTTCAAGATGCGACACAATTTCCTGTTTGCCATACCAATAGGAAACAACACAAACCAGTAGGCCTCCAATATGGACCCATCCTGCCCAATTGCCGCGACTTTCCCAACGGCGTACCGCAGCAGACCAGGTGAGGGCGATAAACAGCGCAAAAACAGGGATCAATACCGTATACGTTCTCAGCGGCGGAGTATCTCCCCGTACCAGCGAGAAGGCAAATGGAACCAGAAAAATCCCGGCCAGCAACGCCAACTGCTGTCTGAGCAAATCACCCTTTCGGGTACTACGCCAGCCGAATACAAGCAACGGCAGCAGCAGAAACCGCCAGTTCAGAAAATGTTCGAGTGTTGTTTTGAGCAGATCGAGGTGCTCTTTCCGGAATGACCTGCCCGCAGCGATGTATTCATTACCGGTCACCTGATCTAACATAGGCAGATACAGCGCCACCGCTGCAAGAGCGCCGCCGCCCATGGCAGCAAAAGCGATCAAAACGGTTTTTTTATTGCTTTTGCCTAACAAAACAGCCAGCATGATACCGGCCGCTGCTATGACATACAAATTGGAGGGAATGGTGTACAATAAGCCAAACACAGACAGCGCCAATGCTGCGATGGAGACCCTGTCCGTTGCGCGGGCCGACAATACCCGGAAGGAGCCGTAGACCAATCCCGTGATCAGAAGCATACTCAGGGAATAACCGCGCACCTGCAAGGCAAAATTGCCGAATGCCAGGGTAGTCAGTAAAACGACGACTGCAATAGCCCCGCCAAGCGAATGGATCGCCCGACGACCAAGATCATATACCATATATATAGTAGCGATGGCCAACAGGCCCGGCCAGATACGAATCCGCCAAGCTTCATCCAGCAATTGGCCCAGATCCGTTACACCGGTCAGGTGAATCCAGAGCCAGTGAAAAACATTGGACAGGATATGGTTATTGGGAACATGGTAGTCCCACAATACGCCCGGCAACCCTTTGAATACAAAATTTCGTAACGTATAGATTTCATCATTCCAAAGTGCATCGTTGCCATGCGTCCAGACCATATCGGCAAACAGCAGCAGGGATACACTTAAAAACAACCGCAAAAGAGATTTATTGGACATGGATTTGTTTATAACTATCGCGCTCCTTTCATTATGGGTTAAATATCTGCATTTTTTCGAACGTACCGGAGAAATGAAAAATGGACATCCTGTTATTCAACAGATACCGTCCCGATGGGCCGGAAAAATAAACCCTTATCGATCTGATGCTACAAAGATATTGCCCCGCTGGGGCAACTGTTACAGCAGAATTGTGGGACAGGATAAGCGCTGTACGTTTGCGTCCGGGCGCCGGTCAGGGTAGAGTGAAAACACGCAGGAGAGGCAAAAAATAATTGCGAACTTTGCATGGCCACACCGTCCATACCTGTCAACGCCAACCATCCACAACAAATCCATGCATTACGCTACACGTGTTTTTTGCCGTTTGCTTTACTTTTCCGGCGCTGCGGGCATCCTGATCCTTGCCGCTTGTGCAGGTGTCAGAAACCGCAACTCCGAACAGGACTGGATATCGCTGTTCAACGGGAAAGACCTCTCGGACTGGATCGTCAAAATACACCATCATGAGGTGGGCGACAACTACGGGAATACATTCCGGGTAAAAGACGGCATCATACAAGTACGGTATGACCAATACGATACATTCAACGACCGCTTCGGGCATCTGTATTTCCATGAGCCCTTTTCGTATTATCATTTATCGCTGGAATACCGTTTTGTGGGCCGGTGGCGTACGGATGCGCCCGGTTACACGCTCAAAAACAGCGGTGTGATGTTCCATTCCCAGGATCCGCGCACCATGCCCCGCGAACAAGACTGGCCTATTTCGGTGGAAATGCAATTGCTGGCAGGACTGGGTGACGGCAAGCCGCGCCCTACGGGCAATATGTGCTCGCCCGGAACCGACGTAGTGTTTCAGGGAAAAATCGATTCCCGACACTGCATCGATTCCAACTCCAAAACGTACGACGGCGAACAGTGGGTGAAAGCGGAACTCATTGTTTTGGGCGACTCGCTGATTACGCATATCATCAACGGCGACACCGTACTGCAATATTCCAGACCGCAGATCGGCGGCGGCATCGTCAACGGCTTCGACCCCGCGATAAAACAGGATGGCAAACTGCTGCGTTCCGGCTACATCGCGCTGCAGAGCGAAGGGCAGGAAGTGGATTTCAGAAATATAAAATTGCGGAAACTGAAATGAAAAATTTCACAAATCTCCTTTCCACCCTGCTCTTGTTATCGGGCATGCAGTTCTTCGCATTCAGCCAGGTAAACGCTCCTTTGTCTTACGGCCCGGTTCCCAGCGAGCAGCAGATGCAATGGCAGCAAATGGAGTACTATGCCTTCGTGCACCTTTCGGTAAATACGTACACGGATATGGCCTGGGGAAACGGCGATGAAGACCCTGGGATTTTTAACCCCAAAGACCTGGATTGCCGGCAATGGGCCCGAATCTGTAAAGAGGCCGGAATGAAAGGAATCATTCTCACGGCGAAACACCATAGCGGATTTTGCCTTTGGCCTTCAAAATACACGGAGTACTCTGTAAAAAATGCTCCCTGGCGGAATGGCAAGGGCGACCTGGTTCGGGAAATGGCCGACGCCTGTAAAGAATACGGTTTGAAATTCGGTGTCTATTTGTCGCCCTGGGATAGAAACCATGCGGATTATGGGAAACCGGAATACATTTCTTACTTCCGGAATCAACTCCGTGAACTGCTCACCAATTACGGACAAGTGTTCGAGGTGTGGTTCGATGGCGCCAATGGCGGTTCGGGATATTATGGCGGCGCAAACGAAACCCGTACGATCGATCGGGACACTTACTATGACTGGAAAAACACCTACCAGCTTGTGCGGACGCTGCAACCCGAAATTGTGATCTGGAATGACGGAGGTGACAGAGCGGACCTTCGCTGGGTGGGAACCGAATCAGGATATGTCGGAGAAACGAATTGGAGCCTGCTGAATGCAACAGGCGAAGTGCCCGAACAAATGCTTCGTTACGGATTGGAAAATGGCGACACCTGGGTACCCGGTGAAGTCAATACTTCCATCAGGCCCGAGTGGTTTTACCACAAAAAAGAAGATACCAAAGTAAAAACGCTGCCGCAGTTGATGGATATCTATTATAATTCCATCGGCCGCAACGGTACCCTGCTCCTCAATTTTCCAATCATGCCGAATGGCTTAATTCATAAGCAGGACGAAAAAGTAGTGTTGGAGTTTGCACAAGCCATAAAGAAGGCATTTGCCCTTAACCTCGCCCGCGGAGCGGTAGCGGAAGCATCCCATGTACGGGGGAACGACCCGGAATTTGGAGCCGACAAGGCGCTCGACCAAAACAACGAAACGTACTGGACAACGGATGATGATGTAAAGACGGCGTCGTTAACGATGAATTTTACACAGCCGGTTTCATTCAACCGTTTTTTGATACAGGAATACATCCGGTTGGGGCAACGTGTAAAATCATTCCGCGTGGAAGTTTTTACGAACGGAACATGGAAGGAAATTGCCAAGGAAACAACGATCGGGTATAAACGTATTCTTCGTTTCCATACGGTACAGGCTACCAAACTTCGCCTGACGATTACGGATTCAAAAAGTTGTCCACTTATTTCCAATATCGAAATGTATGATGCCCCGCAAATCCTGGCGCCTCCTTCTATCGTTCGGGAGCAGTCCGGAGACGTTCGTATGATACCGGCCGATTTTGAATCACAACTCTATTACACACTGGATGGCAGCACCCCTACGATAAAATCGAATCGATACACGGAGCCCATTAAAACAAACGCGGGAAAACTGGTTGTCAGGAGTGTAGCATATGATCCGGTGACCAAAAACAGCAGCACTGTTTCCGAAGAGAAATTCGACATTGCCCGCAGGCATTGGAAAATTATTGGAACAGCAGATCAGAATGCCTACCATGTTCTGGACGGAAATTCAGGTTCCCAATGGTACCAGGATAAAAACGGAAAAATGCCTGTCGACCTGGTAATCGATTTGGGTAACGTAGAAAATGTCAGTGGTTTCAGATACCTGCCCGACCAAAACTGGTGGGCCGGCGGGATTATTACGAATTATCGTTTTTTTGTTTCGCGTGATGGTCAGGAATGGAAACTGGTTGATGAAGGTGAATTCGCAAATATCAAAAACAATCCACTGTGGCAGTCGAAGACCTTTACCACTGTAAAAGCCCGGTTTATAAAATTACAGGCATTGCGCAATACACAAAATGATCATGCGGCCGGGTATGCGGAGTTTGATATCATAACGGAGTGATTTATGGAATAAAAACCAAACACGCCCGGCTATTATATAACCCACTCACCGCACCACCGTCACATCCCCTTTCATCAGCACCCCCACTACCCTGCCGCAGATACCGACGTCGGCTTTCAGGTACCACACCATTACGCCCGGGTCCATTTTTTCTCCGCCCAGGATGCCGCTCCAGCCCGCTTCCGGTTTGGTTGTCATGAACAGCATATTCCCCCAGCGGTCGAAAACCGACAGTTCAAACGCCAGGATCTCCGTCTCTTTTGCAGGGTACACCCGGAACTCGTCGTTTTTGCCATCGTCATTCGGTGAAAAGACGTTGGGCACATAGAACAGCGCGGCGGGCACGTCGTCGCCCCACTCCACCTGAATGTTTCGGTCCTGCGTGGCGCAGTTATCGGAAACCCGGACGGTAAACTCCCCGGCCTGCTCAGCATTGAACCACGGTTTGTTCCAGCCGCCGGGCCACTGCCAACTGACGGGCCCGGTATGCGACAGCACCACCGGCCGCAGCGTCACGGAAGGCTCAGTGCAGGGCAACACGTATTCCTCGGCAGCAATAACCAGCGGCGTAAAAGTTTGAATATCAACACTTTTGGAAGAAAGACAGCCGTGAACGTCTTTTACCTGCACAGTATGCGCACCTGCGAACAGGTCTTCATAAAGTTCGGCGCCGGAAAAGGCGCTGCCATCCAGCGAAGAAGTCAGGGGTGCATCGCCCGCGGAAATGTCCAGTTCGATCTGCCCTTCAGGAATGCCCGCGCAAATCGTATCGGAAGCCGATAGTTCAAAGTCGATGGCCGGGTACACCGTAACGGCAAGGTGAACGACCGAGTCGCAGCCGTTCTCCGCAGGAAAAGTATACGTGCGCATATCCCCGGGGAAAAGTGCTTCGGTGAGGTACATCAGCGAGTCACCGGGACAAAGCGTCACATCCAGGAACGTAGGCGGAGGCGTCACCAGCAGCGTAAGACTCGCTACGATGACCGAATCGCAACCGACGGCATTCTGGTAAGCAAACGTGACCGTTTCGCCAGGCTGAATGGTCTGCCCGCCAAAGGTGACCGGTTCTCCGGTACAGGTTGTGAATTCCATTTCCTCGTATTCACTTCGCAAGACTTCCACCGTTACATGCGCCGTGGAATCGCAGCCGTTTTGCGCGGTGAATATTTGCTGAAAAGTGCCGGATGTAGTCACGGGCAATCCACCGAAAAGTAGAGCCGTATCGCCTGCGCATATCTGCACTGCTGCGAACGATTCGCTGGTTTCCGCAAGAATGAACCGCACGGAGGACACCCCGATGCACCCCTCGGCGGTAGTGGCTACGAGGTTATAAACGATGTTGGCGGCAGGAGTAGCCGTAGGATTCGGACAATCCGCACAACTCAAAAAATCGTGTGGTGTCCACTGATATGTAACATAGCCGGGCACGGATAACGACACGCTGTTGCCTTCGCAAAGCGTCAAATCGGGGCCAAGATCGAGCACGGCGGTACTGTCCACCGTCACCTGGACTTCATCCGTCTGCTGGCCGCCACAGGCATCGGTCACCGTGACGCCGAAGATACCCGGACCGAAAGCCGTCAGGGTTTGTTCCGTGCTCCCATCCTGCCAGTAATACGTAGCGAAACCCGAACCGGCGTCGAGCACGGTTACCCCGTTTTGGCACATAAATACATCGGGACCAAGATCGGGCACGGGCGGCGCAATGGGCTGGTAAATGAAGTTGCCGATATTGTTCGTATAGTCGCACTCGCCGGCTTCCGCATGAAAGTTATCAAAGGAAAAAGGCAGCGGCATAGTGCCGTCGTCGTTGAGCACGACAAAAACGAGCGTGTTGGATGGTGCAGCAATGATAAAAGAAAACGTGCTGCAACTATCGCGTGGCAACGCATGTGGCAAAGGCAACGTTGCAATAAGTACGGCCGTGCTCGTGCTCGTGGGGTCGCCCAGGTAAAAACTCACGGGTGTGCCCGCCGGCAGGTCGAAAATGCCCTGGTTGCAGGCCGTCAGGTTTACTTCGATGCTGTCGCCATGACAGGCCGCATCGGCTGCCATAAACTGTGCATTGGCCATCACAGCGCAGGAATCGATACAGGCCTGAAAGCAAACGGTGGTGGACTGAATCACCGAAGTGCTGATTGGTTTATCCGAAAGGAATTGCCCCCAGTCCTGATTCAGCAGGGTAAGGTTGTGCTGACCGCTGTAAGGGTTATCGATTGAATGGGTGGTTATGTTCAGGTTTGTAAACAGGTTGCAACTGTCGAAAGCGGACACGGTACCGTCGTCGGCAATATTTGCCAGGAAAACGTCGAACGTAGCGCCCGGCGTCGGCGCTTTCGTTTTACCGGTAAAGTAAATCTGTTCACCAGTATTCAGGAGATCGAAAGCATCCTCCGTAGAAGTATTTCCGTAGGATTTCGACCACAGGAGTTGGCCCTGTTTGTCCGTTTTAAAAATAAACACATCCTGGCTGCCGGCGGTGTAGTAGCCGAGGCAGACGTAGCCGTCAGACACACTGATAAGGCGTGTACTCACCTCGGAACTGGCGCCGGGAATATCGTAGTCCATCGCCCAGAGCAGGTTGCCGTCGTTGTCGGCTTTGAAGAGGAACAGCGAGACGTTGGTCGTGCTGATGCCGCTAAGGTCGCCGTAACCCAGCACTACGAGACCGTTGTCTGCCACGATATCCGTAGAAGAAAGGCGGGCCGTGGTAGTGTTCGTAACAGGGCGCAGGTAGAGCCTCGACCACTGTTGCGTGCCGTTCAGATCGAGTTTGGTGATGCCGGGTCGCCAGCGCGCCGTGCCCGTGGCGTCGAAATTGTAGCGGCCCGTCGTGTAGATCGCGCCGTTGTGTAGCAGTGCCTTCTGGAACGATTCGGCGTTGCCGAGGGTGAAATTGCGCTGCCAGACGTTCGCCCCGGTGTTGCGGTTCACTTCCAGCAGGAAACCGTTGCTGTTGGAGTTGCCAAGGCCGGGATTCTCGTCGATATCGCCCGCCACGATGTAGTTGCCGCCGGGCGATTTTTCGAAGATGGTGCGGTAAATCTCAGCAGCGGGGTCATCGAGGTCCAGTTCGTTTACCCACAGGATGTTGTTGGTGGGGATGTTGTATTTAAAAACGAAGCACTCGATGTTGCCATTCGGTTCGTCGCGGGTCTGGCCCGAACCGATCACGTTGCCGTCACTGTCAAAACTCATCGCCCGGATGAAGTCGGCAGCGTCCGTTGTAGGATCAAACTCGCGGGTCCAGACGATATTGGCGTCGGGGTCGAGGCGGGTGATCATGGCATTGTTGCCTTTTCCGCCGCCAATGAGAAAGCCGCCGCCGAGGCTTTGGGGAATTTCCAGCAGGGCATTGCCGCGCTCGTCGGAGAGTGGAGAGCCATAGGTTTTGAGGTACGACGTATCGCAGCCGCCTGCGCCCGACACGTACATCACAAACAGGTTCTGGCAAATGGTCGCTTCGCAAATGCCGTTACTAGCCGTCAGGCAAATGGTTTGCAGGCCCGAATTGGGAAACACCTGGGTAAGATCGGTAGTGCTGCCGACAGTGGAGCCGTTCAGTATCCAGGTGTAAGTCGAGGCATTTGAACTGGTATTAGTAAAAACAGCGGATTGGCCCGGCAGCAGCAAATTGACATCCATCGTGAAATCCGGCACGACCGGACACACCACCTCGATGGTGATGCATTGGCGGTCGTAGCAATTCGGGTCGACATTGCCTACTTCCAGACATACTTCATAACTGCCTTCCGTATTGAAGGTAAAACCTGGATTGGCAAGTGTCGAAAAAGACGTGCCGTTCAGCGTCCAGTTAAAAGTAGTCGCATTCGTGGAAGAATTGATGAAGTTGATGGTCGTGCCCGCGTTGACGGTGCCCGAACCCGGTGAAAACGAGGCGTTCACGAATAAGGTGCAGGGATCGAGACAGGCTTTCGATTCGAGCAGACTGGAGCGCACGTTTTCAATATGCCAGTGCATCCGGTCCCTTTGGCCCTGCGTGAATACCGACCAGCAATTAAAGTCGCCGTAGTCCATGTAGTCCTCGATGAGGTCGTTCTGGTCCGTCGCGAAGCCGCTGTCCGTGTCGGTGGAGCAGGAGTTGACGGGTGTTCCGCAGGGCACTCCCGCCGTACTCTGGTCGGGCGGCGTATCGCACACCCGGTCTCCATCAGCGAGGCAGTCGTTGTTGGTGCAGCCTCCCTGAAAGGTGTGGTAAAGGCCGAGGTAGTGGCCCATTTCATGGATCTGTACGCCACTGGCGCCTTGCGAACTGCCGAAGAAATTGGCCTCCATCATGATCCCGTCCTGCGGTTGGCCATGCGAACTGGGAAAGTAGGCATAACCCGCCACGCCGCAGCCGCTGCCATCCGAACAGATTTCCCGCACCACCCAGATATTAATATACTGCGTAGGATCCCAGCGGTTGAGATTTTTTACGGTGATGTCGTCCACTTCCAGCACCATGTCGGTCAGCGGCGACTGGTTGCGGGTGATACCCGAGGTGAGGCTGCCGAGTGTGTCGCGCCGGGCAAGGCAAAACTGTATCCTGGTGTCCACGCCCGTAGCAGGGTCGTAGTAGCCCACATTGGCATAGGCATCGTTCAGATCCTGGATGCCCTGTATCACCTGGGCATCCGAAATGTTCTCCGCGCCGTTGTTGTGGATGATGTGAACGACCACGGGCAGCACGTACATCGCCTGCATTGCTTCCGCTTTGGGTTGCTCTTTTTGCAGGTGCTCGTATAGCGCCTGCTCTACCTTTTCATGCTGCCGGCGCAAGGACGGGTTTTGCCGGAGGGCTGCCTCCCACACGACTTCCTGGGCGCAGAAACCATGTTCGCTCCTTGCCGGTCCCGGCAACACCTGCTGTTGCGAAAAAAGCGGTGACAACGTTGCGAAGAAGCAGGCGCAAAAGGCAAGAAGGCGTACAGGTCTTTTCATGGATATGGGTGTTTTTTTTGCAAAGAGCGGGATAAAGGCAAATTTATCAACCTTCGGGGCATTCCGGTCGTCTTTGGATAAAACAAAACTGCTTGGATTGGCAATGAGATTAGTTTGGAGGGGGATTCGATGCTTTTGGGGGAGGAGAAAATTGTTGGAGAGGATAGTTGGATTGCCTTCGAAGGGAATCTTAATGCATTCAAATGCAATTTGGCTCCACTGGATAGTTTTTGCCACGTCAGGTCATCTATCCCCTCCCACAATTCAAGCGCAGCGCCGCCGAAGCGTCTCCGACCTGCGGCCAACCTACAGCATAGCCATGCGTTAATTTTTGTAACAAAATCATCATGAAATTGCTTCCCAATCAAGAATACACTGTCTGTATCTTTGTACTAACTCGGAGTCAAAAGATTCCCCTTCCTCCAGCGTTTTTGTATGATGTAGATTCAAAATCGTGCTGTACGTTTGCATCAGGTCGGAGACACTGATGTGGCGCCGGACTACTTTAGCCGGAGGGATGGTGACCTGACAAGGCTAAGGCACTCGATATTCAGGCGAGGCCATTGATACATTATCATTATTTGAAACAAAAGATACGTTAGCCAAATATGGTTTGCAAATTTTGAATTATTAAAAAGAAAACCTGCTCGAATATCCTGTAGATATCCATAGCGAGCAAATAGTGAATAAAATTATGGAAGCAACATATCAGGACGAACCGGAAGGTGCAATGAAACGATTGAAAAAGTGGAAAACTTTTTTAATGATTGCATTATTATTGACAATTCTTTTCAAATTCATCTTTGTTATCCTGGGTATTGATGCAGATTTCGTAAATGTTCGCGTTGGTAAGATTAATTGTATTTTTCCCGAACAATTTGTTCAAGGGAAACCAGGTATAGTTCGAGCAAACATCCATTATAAGGGCGGTGATTTTGATTTGCATAATTCGGAAAATGAAGCGATTTATTTTGATTCAATAAGAGTTGGAGAGGCAATGAGAATAGAGATGATTGAAATCGACAATTTGGAATCTTCCGGTTTCATTATCAAGTCTATTGGAAATGCCGAGCAAGTCATTGACACAAGTGATTATATCGGTGGAAATTGGGAGTGGCTAATTACTCCTACAAAGTCAGGAAATTTCAAACTTGGAATCAAATCTTCTGTGCTTATTACAACAAATCAGGGTGCCAAATATATTGACTACCCTATCATTCCTTATTCTGTTCATGTTGAAGCAAGGTTTTGGTATGAATTTTCTGAATTTATCAAAGAATACTGGCTCCTTATTTTATTAATTTTGGCATTTATTATATGGTTTCAATATTTTAGAGTCAATAAATCGAAATTAAAAAACAAATATTCTGCAATTTCTTTGACTGAAATACGAGATTTTGAAAAAAATCTAACCAAAATGATAGAAGCAGGGGACATAAAAACAGCACTGGATTTATCGGAAAGTTTACTGAGCAGATGTAATTCAAGCACGTTATTAAATAATGTTATTCTCCTGAAGTCGAATTTTAGTCAGTATAAATCTAGTTTCAATATGAATTTGATTGACTATAATGAGTACAATAGAAATGAGGCAAAAACATCAGAAGGGCTTCTCGAATTAAAAGACAATATTAAGTCGATAATAAAAGTAATTAATTAAAGGAATTGCCTCTCATTATAAAGCATTGAAACCCTGCCTCGGCAACTGTTCGCCAGCAATCACGCTGATTAATCCCGATTGAATCACATTACACCAATATCAAAGCGAACAGTATAAATGTTTTCACGCCAACATATTCCCCTACCCCAAGCGCAGCGCCGCCGCAGTGCCTCCCATCCTATGCGTAAACTTAAGGAAATTGACTTCTAAAAATGCTGGTAAGTTTGTTGGACAGTTTCAAGATTACATCATAAACTTAACACAGTTCTTCCCTAAAGTTAACGGCATTGGCCTTGCGCCGGCAGAGGACGCCTTCCAATCTCAACTGAATTCCTAGATCCCTCAAACGCCCAAAACCAGCCCGCCACTTTTTTCTTCCAGCATCGTCTCACCAGTCACTACTCACCGCAGGTTCCATGTTCGTCTGCACAGGCTTTTTACACGTTGCAACGGTTCCTATGTTCGTCTGTATAGCGACTTTACACGTTGCATTGGTTCCTATGTTCGTCTGTAAAATGATTTTACACGTTGCTTTGGTTCCTTTGTTCGTCTGTAAAATGACTTTACACGTTGCTTTGGTTCCTATGTTCGTCTGTAAAATGATTTTACTCGTCTGTAAAATGACTTTACACGTTGCTTTGGTTCCTATGTTCGTCTGTAAAATGATTTTACACGTCTGTAAAATGACTTTACACGTTGCTTTGGTTCCTTTGTTCGTCTGTAAAATGATTTTACTCGTCTGTAAAATCATTTTACACGTTGTAACAGATCATGAATTCGTCTGTAAAACGCCTGTCCACGTTGCAGTACTGACCACTTCAACGTTTAAAATGCCTGTACTCCTTGCCGTAGTCACTCCAGTGACGAACATGGAAGCCATGCTCTTGAAGGGCTACCTAAAGCCGTCGCCTGGATTCCGATCAAAAGCAGCTCGACGGCTTTGCATCCTGAAAAAACGACAACTCCCGCCGGCGCTAGGCCAATGCCGTTGACCTAAAGGCGGATGCTGGATTTATCCACGGCGCATTCCCCCGACCCCTAAAGGGGAGTGCCTTGTGGTGAACGAGGAATAAGTACACATAGCAGGATTAGAAAAAGTGCAGATTTCCCATTCCTTGCGATGCTCTCCCCTTTAGGGGTCGGGGGTTGCTCCACGGCGTTTTCCCCAACCCTGACCCTAAAGTCAACAACATTAGGCGCAAGGCTGTCTCTCCCTTAACCCGAGTGGCGCCGGCGCGCGGCCAACATACAGCATAGCCGTGCGTTACTTTTGCAACAAAATCATCATAAAATTGCTTCCCACTCAAGGACATATTGTCTGCACCTTTGTACTAACTCGGAGTCAAAAGACATCCCTTCCTCCGGCGTTTTTTGTATGATGCAGATTCAAAATCGTGCTGTACGTTTGCATCAGGTCGGAGACACTGATGCGGCGCTGGACTGAGATGACCGGAAGGCTGGCTACCAGATAAGGCGAAACACTGATGCGGCGCTGGGCTAAACTAACCGGCAGGCTGACAACCTGACGAGGCAAAAAATCAAATTTACAATGAAATTAAAAGAAATTCAAGTACCCCTAAACATTGACCCCGGCGCAACCATGCCCGAAATCAAAGCTGATGAAAATAAATTGGAGGTTTCTTTTGATCTGCTAGATTCAGATAACAGAGGCAGATTATACTTCAAATCAGTGCTGCAATTTACATTTGGATACCCGAACGAAGAAGCAATTTCAGGGCACAGGTACTATAAATTAGGGCTATTACCTTTTAAATTTGTAGAGGTCCAAGACTCGGAAGTTATCTCAAATATAATCAAGGCAAATAGGGTTCACCCTAACCATAAAGATGAGCAGTTTAAAGAATGGAAGCATTTTGTATTTCCATTTCATGACACAACACTAGAGGTAGTTGCTAAATTTTATGAATTTGAGTAATCAAATCGCACTGTACGTTTGCTTCAGGTCAGAGACACTGATGCGGCGCAGGACTGAGATGACCGGAAGGCTGCCTACCTGACGAGGCTAAATAATTAACGCCCATCAATTGCTTCCTAAGCGTCGCACATTCAGAAATCGTAACGAGCGGCATAAATAAAATTGACGAAAATGAACGAAAATTCAAATTCTCTTAATCAAGAAGTTGTAAAAGGAGAAATATCTGCAAAGTACACGGCAATCCATGCCTATGATAAGATTATTTGGCAGGTCAGAACAGGCTTCTTAACGCTCGTTTTTGGAGGGTGGGCATTCATAATAAAAGGAGCAGTAGAAAATGGCATGCCCATTAATGCAATTAAATTTTATATATTAATGATGGTATTTTTATCTTTAATACTTGCACTATGCGGCTATTTGGTAGATAAAAATTACGTCAGGAGAAAATACAGGGTTGTGAATTCACTGACGAGACTAATTGCAATTTATTCCCCGAATTCTGAAAATGAATTCACGAAAGAGTTAAAAGACGAAATAAAATTGCATTTAGGTATAGTTGGAGAATCTGGAAATAGTAATTATTTAGGCGATGGATATGATGAAGAAATTGATGTTTCTAATATAATTTATCTTTCGGTTGGGGCTGGATGTATTGCATTACTTTCTATAATAATTTGGGAAAATTACTAATACCCACTCTAGGACATATTATCTGCATCTTTGTACTGACCTAGGTAAAAGATATCCCTTGCTCCGGCAATATTGATACGATGCAGATTCAAAATCGTGCTGTACGTTTGCATCAGGCCAGAGGCACTGATGCGGCGCCGGATTAAGTTGGCTGGAAGGCTGGCTACCTGATGAGGCTAAAAAAAATAAACCATGAAAAAAGTAATCGCAGCAATCAATATGACGCTCGACGGGTTTTGTGACCACACCTCGGGTGTCCCCGACGAAGAAGTACATCGACATTACGCTGACCTGCTGAGAAGCGCCGGCACCGTTTTATATGGCAGGATAACCTACCAGTTGATGGAGTATTGGCGAACCGTGCTGGAAAATCCTACAGGCGATAAAGCAATGGACGACTTTGCAGTCGCAATAGACAACACGCCAAAAATTGTTTTTTCCCGCACACTGAAAGAGGTAGACTGGAAAAGTGCGAAATTGGCAAGTCAGGACCTTGAGAAAGAAGTGTTGGAACTCAAACAACAACCGGGTAAAGACGTTTTTGTGTGCAGTCCGAGTTTGATCGTGGCTTTGACGAAACTTGATTTAATAGACGAATATCAACTTTGTGTTCATCCTGTTATCGCAGGAAGTGGTTTGCCGTTATTTAAAAACATCAGCGAAAAAATCACGCTTGAACTCATCAAGACCAAAACGTTTGGCGGTGGTGCCGTTATTCTTTATTATAAACGGGCATGAGAAAAAAAGACCTATTGCCGAAGCATATCTAAATGCCCCATGAAACCAAAAAACAAACAAAAATGAAGCAAACAACATACTTTCTCCTGGTTTTCATATTACCAAATTTGGGTTTGGCGCAAGGCAAGGAGCACATTTGGACAACAACTGACCGGCAAATCCTGCTTTCCGGATTAAAAGAAACGGAATCTGATTTTCTAAAGGAGGTACAGGGCTTAACTCAGGAGCAAATACATTTCAAGCCGGACAGTAGCCAATGGTCCGTCGCAGAAGTAATGGAGCATATAGGCGTATATGAAGAACTGCTATATTGGGATCTTGTGAATAATCAATATACGGATGAGCGCCCCGACCTTGTAGATTCCGTAAAAGGAATTGACAGTATCATGATAGCCTACTCTACCGACCCCAACAAAGGGCAGGCTCCATTTGTCGCGCAACCCATTGGGCGATTTAAAGAAAAAGAAGCCCTTATCCATTTTTTCACGCGTTATCGTAAAGAAGTAATAGCATTGGTGCAAGACACAAAAGTTGATTTCAGGCTTCATTTTATTTTCAGGCCAGCAGACTGGGGTGTTTGGCATATCAGGGACCTGCATCAATATACGTTACTTTGGATTGCTCATACGGAAAGGCACTTGAATCAGATAAGGAGAATAAAATCAAATCCAAATTTTCCTGAATAATCAGGTAATGCTTCAACAGTGAGCCAAAAGCGAACACCATGTATTAAATATCGTTTAATTGCTTCCTGATCAAGGCACAGTACCTGCTCTTTGTTGGTTTAAAACAATCAAAAAATGAAAGAATATAAATTCTGCCAAAGTTGCGGTTTCCCCCTCAAGAAGGACAAAAAAGGTGGCGGTTCCGAAAAAGACGGATCGATAAGCAAGATGTATTGTTCCATGTGTTATGAAAACGGAAAATTCCTGACTCCGCCTGAAATCGACACAGCAAAAAAAATGCAGGCGTTTTGTATACAGGAAATGAAGAAAGACGGAATGAATGCCTTATTCGCCTGGCTCGCCACCCGAACCATTCCAAAACTGGAAAGATGGAAGCAAGCAGCCGGGGGATAATTCAAGTTTGACAGAGAAGCATACACCAATGCGAAGAGTGATTTTGTGAAAAGAAAGGCGGCAAGAATAGTTTTCATGTAAATGGAATGAATCGGATGATTTAAAGGTGCAAATCTATCCTCCAATCAATGCCCGGTTCCGCCTATTGGCCGATGTGACGGCAGATAGCGGTTTCGTACAAGTATTACACAGCATTTGCCTAAAAATAGCCTAAGTCAAGAAATACCCCGGAAAATATAACAATCAAAAACCGGAGGGCACCCCGAATGTTTCCCTTGAAACTAAAAGACTTGACTTATGCTGTTACACTACACCTGCCGGAAGGGCCTCGCTTTCTCCTGCCTCCTCCTGTGCGCTTCCTTGCGCGTGTCCGCCACCACATATACCCTTCAGGCGGGCAGCAACGCATCCGTCAACTGGTCGTCCCCAAGCGCATGGCTGCCCAATGGCGTACCCGGCGCGAATGACGACGTGGTGATCAATGGCAATGCTACTACCTCACTGATCACCGAGGGTGACATCACCGTTAAATCCTTCACCGTCAATGGGTTGTCCTACATTTTTGGTCCGGGAACACTCACCGTTACGGAAAACCTGGATGTTCGTTTTCCCATGTTCTGGCAAATGACACTGGTGATTGCCGCCGGAGCGAATGCCTCCATGACGGATGAAAACGCTTCCAACGGGCTCACGGGAATTACTTTTTACAATGACCTGGTGGTGAACGGCAACCTGGTGATGGAATCCCAATCCTTTTCCGGCGTCAAGGTCATCATCAATGGCGTGCTGACGCAGAAGGAAGGCAGCCTGAACTGCACCGTTCTGATAAACCCTGGCGGCGCGCTGAATATCGACAGCCCGGATTTGCCGGTAAACATCGGGAAAGTAGTGAACAAGGGCACCCTGAACTGGCAATCGGGCCGGCTCACCTCCGTCAACGGGCCCATCATCAACGAAGGACTCTGGAACATCAGCGTTGAGGAGGAAACACTGGGCTTTGGAGGCTTTTTTCAGGATTCCGTCATTTACAATGCAGGCACCATCGACCTGGCGCCCAATGTGGTCAGCCTTTCCATGACGAAAAGATTCGTCAATACCGGAACGATCCAGATGCATGGCGCGACCCGGTTATCGCTGCTGGCGCTGGACCATTACGGCGTCATAAACGGCCCGGCGGGTGCTGTGCTGAACATCATCGGCAATTATTTCGATACAGGTACCACTTTTCACAGCGGTTCGACCGTCGATGTATCCAGGCTGGAAACCGTCAACTCCAGCACCTTGAATCTGAACGAGGGTTGCAATATTTCCGCCGTTCCGAACTTTTTTTTCGGCACGGGCATCGTTTACCTGAACACCATCTTGCCGGCCGCTGCCGACTACCGCGTTCAGGCATATGTACTGACCGATATCGACCAGCATTTTACCGGCAACTTTCTGCTGGAAGGCGGCGCCATCGACGGAAACTGTACGTTTTCATTCGACACACCCGATCTGGCGGCCCATTCGGGTTATTTCGGCGGTTATGTGGCCGTGACCTTGAGCGCAGGCACGATTTTATCGGTAAAATCGATGGGCGTTTCCAATCTGGTGAATAACGGAACCATACAGTGCCTGCAACCGGGAGGACTGATCAGTGTCTCCGCTCCCGGCATTTTCAACAACGCAACATGGAACATTGCGGCAGACTCCGTCATCGTGCTCGGTTACAGCAATACTCCCATGCCAGAAGTGAATGTGCACAACAACGGAACCCTGAACCTGAATACCGGTCTCACCACTTTTATGGCCACCGTGGAAAACACCGGAACCATCAACCTGGGCGCCAACCAGAACATGGTCGTTTCCGGCAATTTCACACAAAAAAACGTGCTGACCGGCCAACCCGGCAGCCAACTGGAATTGTCCGGCAGTTTTAACAGCAGCATCCTGTATAGCGGGTCCCAAACTTCGGGCCTGAGCCGGTTATCGGTTTCCTACGGCCAGGTGACGTTTCAACAGGGCGCTGTTCTGAACAACATTTCCAGTTTTACGGCCGACGACGGCACCCTGGAAACTTCCGTGGTATTGCCGCCCGGCGCCCAGTACGAGTTTAGAAATTCCCTGATTCGCCTGAATACCCTTTTTCAACCTTCCACGGTACTGGAACTGGAAGACACCGATTTCGAAGGCAGCGGCAGTTTGCGTATCGGCAATGCCATGAACTGGAACGGCGGTACCATGGATGTGCCGGTGAATATTCTGGCAAGTGCCCAGTTGTTCGTCCGGGAAAACAATAAACGCCCCATTATTTCCGCGCCCTTCACCAACCTGGGCAATATCACGATGGCGGGCGGTATTCTCGAAATCAATACGGGTTTCTTTAAAAACGCGGGGAACTGGAACGTCATTTCCGAAGAAGACGTCATTATGGACGGTTTTACGGCATTTACCAATGAAGGCGTTTTTTCCATTTGCGGCAACCAGCCTATTCAAATGGTATTCAACGTGCCTTTTATCAATAAACCGACCGGCACCTTCAAAGGAGAGGGCTCTTACACGTTCAATGCGGGATTTACCAATGATGGCACCCTGGCGCCCGGCTGTTCTCCCGGCATGCTGAATATCGAGGACAACCTCGTAGCGCCGCCACTGGTAGAAATAGAAGTTACAGGCGATAACACGGGCGAATACGATCAGTTGCTGGTCAATGGAAACATGAGTGCCGGCGCCGTGCTGAACGTATTGGTGCCCGACGGGACGACCCTGAACGGCAGCATAAAAGTCATTCAAACCACCGGCGCCTTCACCGGCACTTTTGCCCAGGTAAACATGCCACCGAATTTCACGCTGGAATACCTGCCGGACGGGGTTTTGCTGACTTCCGACGGCAGTGTGGGTGTTCAGGACCTGGACCGGCAGGCCGGGGTAACGCTCAGCCCTACCCTCGCGACCACGCACGTGTCGATCGTTACCCGGGCGACCGTTTCGGAAAATGCCAGCCTGGAATTGTACAACCTGCACGGGCAATTGGTTCGGGATGCGTCCTGGAGCAAAGGGAACAATCAACAGGAATTGAATATCGCGGACTTGCCCGACGGGATGTACACGCTCCGGCTGAGCGCTTTCCCGAACTGGTATGGCAAGTTTGTGAAACAAAACTGATGCAAATGCAATCTGGCTCCACTGGATAGTTTGAATTTGTGGGGATTTTTAAATAAAATCAGGAGCATTTCTTGTGTAGTTGAAGCGGGCGGGGTATATTAGCCCTGTTAAACTCCACCCACACTTTTGACCAACTTTGCATGTTATATCTGAAAAGGCTTGTCTGGCGGGAAACCGGCAGGCAGGCCTTTTTGCGTGTGTAGGCTGGATGGACGCAATAGACGATTAAGTGGGGGTTGCTGCAAAGTAGTAGTTCGCTGCAAAAAAATAGCATAATAATAGGGTTTGTTGGTTAAATGTAATTGGGGCTAAGCATAAAATGCATATTCGTTCGAAGTGTTTGATTCTGAATTCTCATTTTTAAATTACTGAATATAAAAATCTTAACCGAAATCAATTTTGTTTACTCATTATTCATTCTAAATAAAAGTTTTTATGAAAAGCAGTACAGTTTTTTTTGCACTTATATTGTTAAGCGCAACTATTTTCTGCCAGCCCAAATTGTTAAAAGATATCAATATTGGAACTAGTGCCTCTCTGGTAAATGTAGATAATGCCGTAACCCGGGTTGGTGCTTTCGTCTTTTTTGCTGCTACCCAACCCGACCTTGGTGCTGAATTATGGAAAACCGACGGCACTACCGATGGCACTCAGTTGGTCAAAGATATACAACCTGGATCCGCTGGTAGTCGGCTGAACAATTTTTACGCACTAGGCAATGATCTATTGTTGTTTACAGCCGATGATGGCATCAATGGACTGGAACTCTGGCGAAGTGATGGAACCGAATCTGGTACTTTCATAGTAAAAAACATTGGTCCCGGTGTCACTGACGGGATATCCAATTTCATCAATAACCCGCAATATTATATTGTCTTTAACGCCAAACTCTACTTTGGTGCTAATAACGGCGTAAATGGCTATGAACTGTGGTCGAGTGATGGAACGGAAGCAGGTACTACGATGGTCAAGGATATCTTTACTAATGCTACTGGTAGCTCTCCTACTAACTTTGAGGTACATAATGGCTCACTTTACTTTTCTGCAAGCGCTTCAGCGCAAGGCGCGGAACTTTGGAAATCCGACGGTACCGGCACGGGCACTGTGCTCGTGAAAGATATTCGTCCCGGCGGCTTTGGCAGCAATCCCGCAAATCTTCGTTCCTTGGGCAGCACACTTATTTTTAGCGCGAACGACGGAGTACACGATATTGAATTGTGGAAAACCGATGGAACAGCTGCGGGTACGATATTGGTTAAAGATATCAAAACCAATTCGGCAGGTACCTTTGGGACAAGCAGTTTTGAAACGGGGACAAATTCTTCTGAAAACCGGTTCGCGCGTTTGGGTGATATCGCTTTTTTCTCTGCTATTGACGATTCGACCGGCATTGAACTATGGAAAACGGACGGTACGGAAGCAGGTACGATTCGAGTCAAAGACGCATCTTCTGCTGCCGGATCAAATGGATATGCACCTCAAAATTTCACTGTACTGGGTGATGAGATTTATTACAAGTATGACAACGATATCAGTGGAATAGAACTTTGGAAATCAGATGGTACGGAAGCAGGCACCCATATCGTAAAAGACCTTGAACCCGGCTTTTTCGGCTCGTTTGTGTTACCAACCTACATATTTTCGCATCTGGGTAAATTGTACTTTGCCTCAGATGCCGGTTTCAACGGCATCGAATTATTCGAAAGCGATGGAACCGAGGCCGGCACTCAGTTATTTGCCAATCTTAATCCGGGTTCAGCCAGTTCATCGCCAAACCGTTTCATTTCATTGGGGAAAAGGCTCATTTTTTGGGCTACTACAACGAATGGCGGCGCCGAACCATGGATTTACATTCCACCTATTACTGTAAACGCCAACATTTCCGATGCCAAGTGTTTTGGTGATTCTACCGCTACTGCTTCCTTGCAAATCAGTTCCGATGGCATCGCACCTTTCACCACAGATTGGGAACCCGATTGGATTTCTGGCATAGAACCATCCAATCTGTCCGCCGGTATGTACAGCGTTACTGTAACTGATTCTGAAGGCGCAACGGGATCTGCTACTATAACCATAGGGCAACCCACCGCTATTTCACTTCTAGTAACCACCACTCCCGAATCCGGAGCAGCGGCCAATGGTACCGCAACGGTTAACCCTTCCGGTGGAGCCCCAACCTATACTTATCTCTGGAATACCATGCCACCCCAAACCACCCAAACGGCAACCGGCCTTATCGCTAGTGATTATGTCTGTACGATTACTGACGCCAATGGTTGTACAGCCATCGCAATGGCTACGGTGTTGCAAATAACCGGAACTGGAGAGCCTGCGAATGATCCCATTCGATTGGAATTTCACCCAAACCCGGCAAATACAATTGCCTATTGGTCGATGCCAAATGGTACGGCCGTGTCGGGCAGGATTTTTCAGCCAAATGGGCAAGCTATCAGGCCACTGAACACAACCGAACTAACACAAGGACAACTCGACACTAGCCGCCTTGCCAGTGGAGGGTACTACATGATGATTGTTTTGGAAACGGGGCGATCAGCATTTGTGCACTTTGTCATAGTAAAATAGTTTTTAACAACTAAAACCAAAAAAGGTAGACCGTCTTTTACATTAGAATATGAATAGACATCAGTAAAGAAGAATTCGCATCGTACTTTGAATAAATAATAAATGGCTGCGAACAATCGCTGGCTGTCAAGTATTCCTATACGATGCCCCAGGCAATAACTTGGCGAGTAAGTCTCGGATGGAAAGATTGTCTGTGATGGATTTTATAAATGCAAGTTTTCTATTTACTTGAGTAAATTTCAGGTGAAGAGAAAGGCTCCGTTTTTACATTGATATCGATAATATCTAATAATTCGGGTAGTGTTTTTTTTAATTCAGGAAATTGGTGCCAACGTGATGCTGGCTGCCTGCATCACTGTGGGTGCTAATGCCGTGTTTAATGTTGGTTATGGCGCCATGTCCTGTGCGGCAAGTGTGCTTTATTATAAAACAAAGCAGTAAAAACACTGATACAGTGCTCATACAAACAGGTTTCTCCAAAATTATAACTTTGAAAAAACAAAATGACGACGTCGAAAAACAAAAAAATGATGCAAGACATCTTTGCAGAACTGGCCAAAGGAAACGATCTTCCATTTATAGAAGCAATGGCAGACGAAATGACATGGGTGTGGATGGGTTCCGGCCAGTGGGCAAAGACCTTTAACGGTAAGGAGGAAGTTCTGGGCGACCTCTGGAGTGCCGTCCGGCAGACCTTGAAACCTCCCTATAAAACCATTGCCGGCAATTTTATTGCCGATGGCGATTATGTTGCAGTGGAAGCGATTGGCCAAAACGCCACACCTGACGGGAAAGTGTACAACAATAAATACTGCTGGATATGCAGGATTGTGGATGGCAAAATTTACGAACTGAAAGAATATATGGATACGGATCTCGTCACAAGAACATTTACAGAAAATCCTGCGGTGGATAGTCGAACCTGAAATCCCGTTGCGACACAACCTATATGCTGAAAAAATTCCCCAAATAAGGTCATTTCCCGTTGATATGGTCAGGCATAACAGTTTCTTTACGTCGGCAGCATTCATTCTAATTTTCAAAGAAATCATGAAAAAGAAGAACGGGAAAAAAGCCGCCGCAACTCAGGTGCAAACGCATCAAATGGGCGCTACCGTAACGCCGAAGGGTGTTTCGTTCCGCGTGTGGGCGCCCCACGCGCAAAGCGTTTTTGTAACCGGCGATTTCAACGACTGGAAACCCTACGAAACCTCCATGGTACCCGAAGACGGCGGTTGCTGGGCAGTACACGTCGATACGGCAAAATCCGGCCACGAATACAAATACGTGATCGTGAACGGTGAACAGCATCTGTACCGCAACGATCCGTATGCGCGTGCCGTGACGCACTCTGTCGGCAACAGCGTCGTGTACGACACCTCGGCGTTCGAATGGGCCAACGATGATGCCTTTGTGATGCCGCCACACAACGAGTTGGTGATTTATGAAATGCATGTCGGCACGTTCCATAAAAAGAAGGATGCCAGCACCGGCACCTTTCTGACGGCCATCGAACGGCTGGACTGGCTCAAATGGCTGGGTATCAATGCCGTGGAAGTGATGCCGCCTTTCGAATTTGCGGGCGATTTATCGTGGGGCTACAACCCGGCGCATCCGTTTGCCATTGAGACGGCCTACGGCGGCCCCGACGCTTTCAAAACCTTTGTAAAAGCCTGTCACAAGCGTGGAATCGCAGTTATCCTCGACGTGGTGTACAACCACTTCGGGCCTTCCGACCTGGATTTGTGGCAATTCGACGGCTGGAGCGAAAATGGCAAGGGCGGTATTTATTTTTATAACGACTGGCGCTCGGAAACGCCCTGGGGCGATACACGCCCCGATTACGGTCGCCCGGAAGTGCGGCGCTACCTGATCGAGAACGCGCTGATGTGGCTGTCGGAATACCGCTGCGACGGGCTCCGCATGGACATGGTGCCTTACATCCGCAACGTACATGCCGACGGTAACGCCGGTAACGACCTGGAAGCGGGTTACAACGTGATCCGGGAGATGAATGAAGCCGTTCAACACCATTTCCCCAACAAAATCACTATAGCGGAAGACATGCATACCATGCCGCAGATTACCGACGGTGTAGAAAACGGCGGCTTCGGGTACTCCGCGCAGTGGGATGCACAGTTCGTGCACCCGATGCAGGGCATTCTGAAAGCAGCCGATGACGAGCACCGGGATATGCTTGCTCTGGAAAGAGCCCTTCATTTCCGGTACGGCAACGACGTGTTTAACCGAATTATCTACACAGAATCGCATGACGAGGTAGCCAACGGCAAGGCGCGTATTGTGGAAGACATTGCGCCGGGCCAAAACGGCAATAATTACTACGCGGAAAAACGCGCTTTACTGGGACTGGCTACGGTGCTGACTGCGCCGGGTATTCCGATGTTGTTTCAGGGGCAGGCGATTCTGGAAGACAGCTGGTTCCAGGACACGGATCCTATCGACTGGTACAAGGCGAAGGACAACCATAAGTTTGCGTTAAGCGTACGCGATTTGATCCGGTTGCGCCTCAATCTGGGTAACAACAGCAAGGGTTTGACCAGCCAGTATTCCGACACCCTGTTTCTGGACAATGAAGATAAAGTGGTGGCATTTCACCGTTACGAAAATGTGCACGGTGAAGCAGCCGGTTCGGTAGTCGTGGTGATGAACTTTAAACACACGGCGTACGAACAATACAGGATCCTGTTCCCGGAAGCAGGCCGGTGGAAACTGCTGTTCGACAGCAGTTGGGAAGGTTATTCAGACTACAATGATGACATCGACGCCATTCATACCGTCGCAGCCTCTACTTCCGAAGGTATGGCAGGAGAAGTGAATATACCGGCTTACGGGGTGCTGATTTATGCCCGGGCACAGAATTCGTAAGGCTTAATATTAATGCGAATCATGGGTTCGATCCCCCAAATCACCAGGAATTAATCGATTTTGCCTCTGGCCCAGAGGGCCAATATCTATGTAGAATGATGTGTCGCCGTATAGTTCCGGCCCAGCGGGCCGGCATCTTGTCGGAAAAGGAAATTAGATAGCGGCCCGCTGGGCCGCTTACCATCCGCATATTCGTTTTTCTACAAAGATATTGACCCTCCGGGCCATAGGTCACAACATGAGTTTATTCATAAAAATGGCTAAGAAAAAATCATCGCTCCCATCAGGCAGGCAACTTAAAAAACTGCATTTTCTTATCGGCAAATGGCATACGACCGGCAAGATTTTGCAAGGCGCTCCCGGCTCCTCCAATGAAATCAGGGGAATGGATACCTATGAATGGATTCCAGGAGGTTTTTTTATCCTTCATCGGGTAGACGTTTTTATGGGAAAAGAAAGAACCGAGTCCGTTGAAATCATTGGGTATGATGAGGGCCGAAAATCCTATTTCATGCATTCCTTTGACAATCAGGGCAATGCAACTACTATGTACGCCGTCCTGGAAAAACCGGGCGTTTTAAAACTGGAGGATAAAACGATGCGGTCGATCCTTACAGTCAGCAAAGACGGGAATGCAATGGTTGCAAAATGGGAACTATTGGATAATGGAAAATCGTGGGCGCCCTGGATGCATCTTGAATTTAATAAATAAGACTTGATTGATAAAACCGGAACCAACAAGACGGCAATTAAAACGGATTGCTAACATTAGATTTGACAAACAATTACTTACAAATAAATAAAATACGCATAAAAAAACACGGAGTTGTCGTTTCGCTGCAGATATCCTGCCTATACTTGTATTCCCAAATCGCCAGGCGAACTCTTAATCCGTTGTTCCATGTCCATACTTTTCCCTCTTGCAAACAGAACAGCCGGCATCCTGGCTGCTATCCTCTTTTTCCTCATACAAACCGGCTATGCCCAGGGCGATGACCCCTGTTCAGCCACGCTGACCAACCCTGTCGACGGCACCACGTGTACGCCGCAGTACTACTCCCTGGCAGGCATGACCAGTACGTCTTCCGCACTTGCCCCGAATCCGACCTGTGCCGGTTTTGACCCGGGCATTACACCCGATGGATGGCTGAAATTCACGATCAGCACTTCGAAAAATATCGTGATCACGACCACCGCCGGCAGCATCTACGACGGTGGAATGGAACTCTACCGGCAAAGCGGCGGCAGTTGCAGTACCCTCACTTCCGTTCTTTGCGACGACGACGGCGATCCCGGCCCCGGCTTTATGCCCGCAATGAATCTCCTGAATGTCGCTCCCGGCACCTATTACCTGCGTTACTGGGATTTTGAAGACACGCCGGGCGATATGTACATCTGCATAGCAACCACGGATACCGGCGACGACCCCTGCTCCGCCAAAAATATTACACCGGTTACCGGCACGGGTTGTACGCCGCAATACTATTCGCTGGCAGACCTGACCAGTACGTCTTCCTCACTCGCCTCGAACCCAACCTGTGCCGGTTTCGATCCGGGCATTACGCCGGATGGCTGGTTGAAATTTACAACCACCGCTCCGCAGGACATTTTTATCACCAGCACGGCGGGAAGTATTTATGACGGCGGGATGGAACTGTACCGGCAAAACGGCAGCGATTGTACCAGCCTGACCTCCATTATCTGCGACGACGACAGCGATCCGGGTCAAGGGTTTATGCCGCAAATTAGTCTTGGCAATATGCCGGCAGGTACTTACTACGTTCGTTTCTGGGATTTTGAGAACACACAAGGCGACCTGAATATTTGCGTCGCCACCATCACGCCGGCGCCCATTAATGACGAATGCAACCAGGCTATTTCGATTTCCAATGCGCAGGGACAGTTTGTCAATCCGGGCACGCAGTATTCCGGCCTTGCCACGGAGTCGCTGGAGGCCGTTTCCTGTAATGGTAAAACCTCTAACACCGCCAGGGATGTGTGGTACTCGTTCCAGACAGATGCCAATGGCGGGAATATTGCTATTACGGTCACGCCCGTCGGTAATGTGGACGTAGTGGTGGAGGGCTTTTACATTGCCGGTAATTGCATCGGACCTTACGCGTGTGCGGACGCCAATTCCGGTGGCGCCGAAACGCTTCAAATGAACAACCTGACGGTGCAAGGCCCGGGAGAAGCGGAAAACACCGCCGTTTATAATTTCCGCGTATACCGTTATAATATTTCGACCCCGTTTTCTTTCAATATCAGCGTAACGGGTACGGCGCTGCCACTCGAACTACGTTCATTTACCGGAACAGCAGAGGCCACGGCAAACGTACTGAACTGGGAAACCAGCAGCGAGCGAAACGTACAGTTTCATATCGTAGAACGCTCGGCAGATGGCCTGCACTGGCTGGAAGCAGGGCGCAGAAGCGGGCAGGTTTATTCCACGTCTTTAACGAAATATACCGTAGAGGACCGGTTGCCGCCGGCCAGCGCCTATTACCGCCTGCGTTCACTGGATTTAGACGGACAGGAGCATTTGTCCAACAGCATTTTACTGACCCGAAAGGATGCTTCTTTCCGGATTTTACGCCTGTTTCCTGCTCCGGCCAGCGATTTGGTGACCTTACAGTTTCAAACAATACAGGAAGAAATCCTGCATTTACAGATACTGGATATGACCGGCCGGATACTTCGTTCGGAAACGGTAGAAGCCGGCCGCGATATTCAGGAAATGACCTTGTCCGTGCAGGATTTGCAGTCAGGAATGTATATGGTAACTTTGCAGAATAGCGTGGGCATTTCCAGGATGTTCCGTTTTGTGAAAGCATAGGTTTCAACTTATCGTCCAACTAGCATCATGCTGAAATTCATTGCCGATTTATTCGGTTTCATTTCTTTCTTGTTCAGGCTGATTTTCAAATTTTTCAAATTCGTTTTAATGCTTACCGGCGTTATTTCCATGAGCCGTTGCGGTGGCTCGGGTTATCAGCAGGATGGCGATAAAGTATTGTTCGACGGGAAAGAAGTGGGCAAAAACGTAAAGATTTTAAACGACGTCTTCGCCAAGGACGACTCTGCCGCTTATTATAAAAGATACAGCATCAGCGGGGCAGATCTGTCCACTTTTATCGCCGTGGACAAGCACTACGCGAAAGATAAAAACACCGTTTATTATTGCGACGAGTACCGGGAAGGTGTGAATTATTATTTAACCAAACGCAGCAACATCTTTGTTGTAGCGCATGCCCAACCTGCATCGTTCGTCAGTCTGGGCAATGGATACACCGGTTATGCGAAGGACAGTGCGCGCGGTTATTACAAGGGAGACGGATTTGCCGTTCAGGACCCTGCCACCCTGGAAATCATCGATGGTTATTTTTTAAAAGACAAGTATCAGGTGTATCACGGGAAGGTCCCTGTTAAAGGCAGCGATCCTGGAAGTTTTCAGATTCTGAACGAAAGTTATGCACGGGATACGAACCAGGTTTATTTTTATAATTATCCCAATGAAGGCGGAGTAATCGTACTTCCCGCGGAGAGCCGGTCTTTCAGTTTGCTGGAATATCCTTATTCCCAAGATGCGTCTTTCGTTTTTTATGTAAATGCCAAAATGCCGGGCGTGGAATCCGCCAGTTTTTCGATTTTGGGGAACAATTATTCCAAAGATAAATCCAGTGTGTTTTTCGAAAACAAAAAAATAAAAGGTGCGGATGCCGGCAGTTTTACAGTGCTGCCGGGATATGAAAACACGACGCAGGTGTTGTATTTCGCCCGGGATAATTCCCACGTTTTCTGGGAGGACAAAATCGTTGCCGGGGCTGATCCTGCTACTTTTAAAGCGATAGATTTCGGTTACGGTACCGATAAAAACCACGTTTATTATCAAACCGCTGTGGTAAAAGGCGCTGATCCGCAGAGTTTCAAGACGTATCCGCACGGCGTGGGCAATGCCGATTCCGAGGATAAAAATAACAGATTTAGCGAAGGCAAAAAAGCGGAGGAATAATCTGTAATGGCTATCCGGTTTCAGGAACCTTTTAAGTCATCGGATGACTCAGAGTCATCCGATGACTTAAAAGGTTCCTGAAACCGGATAGCCATTAATCTGTTTACCCCCGGTCTATGTGCGTCGGGTATAAAAACAACCCCGCTCCAAAATACAAAACATTGCTACGTTTGAGGAGATTGTTTTCCATTTCAATACTTCTTCAAATGAACAAACTTGGCTGTTTATTTCTCTTTCTTCTATCTACCGGACTGTTAAACGCCCAGTCCCGCGTCCGTCAAAATTTCGACCGCGACTGGAAATTCAGTTTCGGCCACGCCCACAACGCCGAAAAGGATTTTAACTACGGCCTGGAAACGGTCTTTTCAAAATCCGGCGGCGCCTGGAACACCGTCATCGAGCCGCGTTTCAAGGACAGTTTGTGGCGCTCGCTCAACCTGCCGCACGACTGGGCGGTCGAGCTGCCGTTTGTCAACGATCCCGCCTTCAACGTCATGGCGCACGGCTACAAACCGCTCGGCGGCAACTACCCGACAACGAGTATAGGCTGGTACCGCAAACATTTTACGATAGCCAAAACAGAAGAAGGCAAACGGTTTCAGGTACAGTTCGACGGTGTTTTCCGCGATGCGGAGTTCTGGATCAACGGGTTTTACCTGGGCAACAACAAAAGCGGCTACATCGGCGCTGCGTACGACCTTACTGACTTCCTGCGCTTCGGGGCGGATAACGTGTTGGTTGTCAGGGTCAATGCCACACAATACGAAGGCTGGTTTTATGAAGGCGCAGGCATTTACCGGCATGTATGGCTGGATTCGTTTGACGACGCACACATTGCGAACGACGGCATTTTTGCTTTTTCAAAAATAGAGGGAAAAAACGCGACGCTCACCGTTGAAACGGAACTGCTCAATGAAGGCGATGCGGCAACTGCACTGACAACGGAAGTGGTGCTGTACGATCGGAACGGTAGTATGGTCGCACAATCGCCCGTCCAAAACATCAGGCTGGACATCAATAAATCCGGCACAACACGCCATATAGTCAACTTCGCCAACCCTCGCCTCTGGAATCTGGAGGATCCGTATCTGTACCGCATTCAGGTAAATTTGAAAAAGGCAGGTAAAACAGTGGACCGTCAAACGCTCAAATTCGGGTTCCGGAAAGTAGAGATCAAACCCGACGGCCTGTTTTTGAACGGTAAAAAATTGAAAATTCTGGGTGTCAACTGCCACCAGGATCATGCGGGCGTCGGTAGTGCCTTGCCCGATTACCTGCAATACTACCGTATCAAACTGCTCAAAAACCTCGGCGTCAATGCCTACCGCACCAGCCACCATCCGCCGACCCCGGAGCTGCTCGATGCCTGCGACAGCCTGGGTATGCTGGTCATGGACGAGACGCGGCTGCTCAACAGCGGCCCCGAGTACATGGACCAGTTCGTGCGCCTGCTAAAACGTGACCGCAGCCGCACCAGCGTGTTCATGTGGTCCATCGGCAACGAAGAAGGCTGGATTCATACCACGCCTACGGGCAAAAACATCGCCGAAACCTTCCTGAAAAAACAGCACGAACTCGACCCCACGCGTACCGCCACCTATGCCGCCGACCTGGCCAATGTGTACAACGGCGTCAACGAAGTGATTCCCGTGCGCAGTTTCAATTACCGGCAATTTGCCGTGGCCGATTACCACCGCGACCACCCAAATCAGCCCATTATCGGCACAGAGATGGGCAGCACCGTGACCACGCGTGGGATTTATGAAAAGGATACAATCAGGGCTTACGTACCTGATCAGGACATCACGGCGCCCTGGTGGGCCAGCACGGCCGAAACCTGGTGGACCCTGGCGGCGGACAACGATTTCTGGCTCGGTGGATTCGTATGGACCGGGCTGGATTACCGCGGAGAACCGACGCCCTACATCTGGCCGAATGTCAACTCGCATTTCGGCATTATGGATATGTGCGGTTTCCCGAAAAACATTTATTACTACTATCAATCCTGGTGGACGAACAAGGATATCCTGCACATTTCGCCGCACTGGAACTGGCGGGGAAAACGGGGCCAGCCCATCGACGTCTGGGTCAATTCCAATGCGCAGGAAGTGGAGTTGTTTTTGAATGGAACCAGCCAGGGCAAAAAAACGATGCCCCGCAACGGGCACCTGAACTGGTCGGTCATTTATCAGCCCGGCAAACTAGAAGCGGTAGGCTACAAAGCAGGTAAGATCCTGAAAGCAAAAGTAGAAACCACGGGCGTACCGACCGAAATTGTGCTCACACCATACAAAACGACTATCCTGGCGGACGGGCAGGATGTGTCCGTGATGAATGTCACCGTGCTCGACAGCGAAGGGCGGGAAGTGCCCGACGCCAGCAATATGATCCAGTTTGTGATAGAAGGCGACGCGCGGATCATCGGCGTCGGCAATGGCGATCCTTCCAGCCACGAACCCGACAAATGCGCCGACGGCGCCTGGCAGCGCAGTCTGTTCAACGGCAAATGCCAGGTGCTGGTGCAGGCGGGTTCCAAACCGGATAAAATTCATTTTGAAGCGCGTTCGCCCAACCTGTGGGCAGGCGCTACCGACATTCACACTGTCAGCACGGCCAGTCTCGCCGGCGTTACGATCGACCCGAAATACATCCTGAAAGGAGAAGCCGCCAAACCCCGGAAAGTGGACAAAATGATCGGCGCTGATATTTCCTTTTTGCCCGAACTGGAAGCGCGGGGATTGAAATTCAAGGACAACGGCACGGAAAAAGACGCCATCGAGATCCTGAAAATGCACGGGTTCAACTACGTACGGCTGCGCATTTTCAACGACCCAGCACAGGAAAAAGGCTACGCGCCTCAAAAAGGTTTTTGCGACCTCGAACACACCAAAGCCATGGCAAAACGCGTGAAAGCATCCGGCATGAAACTGCTGCTGGACTTTCATTACAGCGATTACTGGGCCGATCCCGGCAAACAATTCAAACCGAAAGCATGGGAAGGACTCGATTTTGTAAACCTTAAAAAAGCGCTGTACGACTATACGTTTAAGGTGATCAGCGAATTAAAGGCGCAGGGCACTTCGCCCGATATGGTGCAGATCGGCAATGAAATCAACCACGGCATCGTCTGGCCTGAAGGCGCGGTCAGTAACCTCGACAGCCTGGCCCAACTGCTTTGCGCGGGCACCGCTGCCACGAAAGCCGCTGATCCGAACATCGTCCTGATGCTGCACGTGGCGCTGGGCGGCCAGAACGACGAGTCCGTGTTTTTTATCGAAAACATGATCCGGCGCGGCGTTCATTTCGACGTCATAGGCGAGTCGTACTACCCGAAATGGCACGGCACGCTGGACGATCTGCGCGACAACCTCCACGACCTCGTCCGGCGCTTCGACAAAGACGTGATCGTCGTGGAGTATTCCGCCAGAAAAGAGGAAGTCCACAACATTGCGTTCGATTTACCCGGAGGAAAGGGAAAAGGCACCTGTATCTGGGAACCGCTGAATACCTGGGAATCGGTATTCGACCGGGAAGGGAAATCGAATGATTTTTTGAAGATGTATGATGAATTTAGGGCGCGGTATTTGGATAGGTAGGGGTGTTGGGGGGTGTGGTTTTCTTGTAAAAGCAGGCTGGATGATTTGAGACACATTCAATACAACTTTACTAAATAATTACTCCTTCGTTTCCTATTCAGTATTTTTCCTATATTAGAGCCTTAAAATCAGTTGAATGCTATTAGTTATCTAATATAATTAAAAAGTCCCCTGTTCATCATTCCTTAATGAGCAAGGGACTTATTATTTTACTCTTAACATTTTAAATTATTCTGAAATGGAAAAAAAAATTATTTCCGCATTGGGGTTGGTTCTTTTTTTAACCGCCTGTCAACACAATAACCTGACTGATGATTCCCCTTTCAATTTTGAACCCGCAGCTGTTGGAATAGCAAAAGGTGCAACTGTCCAAGGAGCAAAAGCATTTGTCGGTCTTGAAGGGATTAATGAATGCTCACCAATACCAACATTGGATGAGGTAAAAACCGGGAAGTGGGAGTTTTGGGACGCTTTGCTTACAAAAAACGAGGCAGTTAAATTGGGAATACCTATCGCGAAAGTGGACGTTTCACATAATTTCAGGGTTTATGTCAAGGATTTCAAAAGGTATAAATTATGTGATTCTGAAGACGGAACCCAAGTTTTGTATGGGCAAATAATTAGAACGACAATAGAAATTGAAAACTATGATATCTCTACAGGCATTGATTTAGCATCTATTGCTGCAAGTGGTACATTAGGTAGGCAGTCACAAAAATTTTATTTTTACAAAGATGGGTTCTATAATCCTAAAATTGATGAAATAATCGCAGAGGTATCAGGTAAAATATTTGATGTTCCAAATTATTCTCTTTATCAAAACGTAATGGGAGAAATAATGAAGTTATTAAAAGAAGCAGATACCGTGTATTCAGTCAATATGATAGGAATCAAAAAAGAAATTACTTCTGATGACTTTCTTCGTGAATCACCAATTGTTGCAAGAACTCTTTATAGTATTAAAAAAGGTAAAAAATGTATGGACATTAAATCAGAGTTCAAACAAGACCCTTTCGCGTCGAGTGTAATAGAAAGAGTTTTTAGAGCCATGGATTTAGATTGTACTCAAAACACAGAGCCCGATGAACAGGCCAAACTTAAAGCGAAGACATATCTCCAAGGAATAGTTGTCAAAAATTAAACAATTCGAACTATTGAGCGCAGTCTTTAAACGACTGTGCTCAATAGATTGATAAAACAAACGAGAATTATCGTTATTCGAATGCTGACTGTAACGCCACCCGAATCTGTATAATTATCCCCAAGTTATATGACACTGTGTAAAGTGATAATTAAACTAAATGCTAAAAAGAAATTACTCATCTGTTGATGTTTCGGTGTCTAAACTATTAAAATTTTTGTTATGAATTTTTAAGTTTTTCCGCCTCACTTGGTGTTCCTCTTCGCTAAAAACCGAGCAGCCCAGCGCCGCGCTTGGTGTTTTTTTCAACACCAAGCGCAAACTTACAGCAGAATTCAAGATTACTACTCAGGCCATCTCCAAAAAGATATTCATTGTTCAGGGCGAAACCATCCAATCATCGCCATACCAAAAATGTGTCAAAAAAGGCCACTGCCGGCTCCAGTTTGAATAAAAGGCAGCAGATGAAAACTGGTATTCCTCTGGCGCAGCAGCCAAAAATTGTTGAATACGTGGTATCGTGCTGTACGTAAACAGTCCTGGAGGTCGATCACTTCCATGCAGTACAGATTTTATCCCGCCTTAGATAATGAATAGCAATCAAGCGATGTACGAACAGAACAAGTTAAGAACCTGAACAGGACGGCTTCTACGGTTCTTGGGATTCCATTACCTTCATGTGAAGAAGTACGGGTTGCGGGCTGCTTACTTCCTTATGAACCTCTTCTTTCGGCCAGCAGGCTTTATACGGTGGATATTACAAGCGTGTTTGCTGAATGATGCGATTAAGGAGTATAATCGAAGATTGAAAGAGCAACTCTTCGGTTATCAAGAAGAGCAAAAGATAAATACTTAATTTGACAAAGCGCCTCCTTAGAACGTGTTTTTGTTTTTAAAGAACAGTATATTTGCAGTTCAAAAAGAAAACTAATTTATATGGCAAAATCTAAACCTTGGGATAGTGGTTGGCAAATAGGGGAAAAACTTGGTAGCGGAGGGCAAGGGGATACACATATTGCACGAAGAAAGGAAGATGGAAAACAACTCTTTGCACTAAAAACACTTAGGAACAACAGTGACGATGACAGAAGGGAAAGAATGTATGTTGAGGTTGCTAACCTTCGGATTTTAGATCATCTACACATTCCTCAGTTTATAGAAAGCAATGTAGAAGACTATAAGGATAAGAATGTCCCTTTATATTTGGTCACTGAATATGTCCCTGGCCCGACATTACAACAGTTTATTGAAAATAATGGAGCGTTAGATTTGGATAGTGCCCTTACACTCGTTGTTCATTTAACGGACGTACTTGCTTATTGTCATAATAAAAACGCCTACCATCGAGATATAAAGCCCGACAATATTATCTTGAGAGATTGGGACATAAATGAGCCATATCTTATTGATTTTGGCCTTTCTTTTAATAGTGAAATACCAAAGGTCGATGAAACACCATCTTGGCAACATATTGGTAATAGATTCCTTTCGCTTCCTGAATTGAGAGTTATAGAAGGTAACAAAAGAGACCATCGTTCAGATGTAACTTCAATATGTGGCATCCTGCTTTTTTGCTTGACAGGTATGCACCCTACAGACTTAATCGATGGAAATAATGCAAAACCCCACAGGAGAGAAAGAAGCATAGAAATTCTTCAAAAAATACCACAAAAAAAGATTCAAGCACTCAATAAGGTTTTTGATATAGGATTTAATACAGCTATAAATGACCGATGGCAATCAATCGAATCTTTAAAAAACTCCTTAATTGATTTATTGAATCTCCATGAAGAAGATATGGAAGAAGAAAGTGACCTCAATAAAAAACTTGAACACTTTAAAAAAAGTGTAGAGGGGCGACATGATTTTAAGCAAAATAAAGAGTTAGATAATTTACATGCACAGTTCGTAAAAATACTCATGTCGACAAATGATATGGTCATAAACGAATTGAGTGATAATTTTGGAAGGATTCAAAGTCGGCGCGCTCCTGATTATGTTAAGCAAGTTTTTTCTGAACGAGTAGGTATAACACATAAGTATTCGGAAGCACTTCAATTCTTTCCGTGGTTTACTCTTTATATAAACGGAAGCGAAATTGTAATAGAAGCAAACGAGTCGGAAAACAGAGTAGAGCTATTGCGACACCCATTAAATGAAGTAGTGGATTGGTTAAGTTTACAACAAAGAATACGAAATTATTATGTTGATGGCCTTATTAGTAAGAATAAATTGGCTCAACGCTAAAATCATCATCATTAAATAACGATCCCTCTGCCTCACTTCCGCCTCACTTTATGTCCCTCTTCGCTAAGACCCGAGCGGCGCGGGGACATCTGTTCGTAGAAGAAGAGCACCAAGCCAGGCCGAAAAAACAATATCTTTCGCCGCCTAACTTAGGCGTGCTACATGCATTTAACTCGCCACACCCTTTGTTTTCTGTTTATCGGCATCAGCCTCCGGGCCCTTGCCCAGCAGCCCAATGATGTCGTCCGCACAGAGCACCTCGGCACCCGGGACGGCTTGTCGCACCGCTGGACGATGTGCGTCCACCAGGATGCAAAAGGCTATCTCTGGGTAGGTACCTACGATGGACTGAACCGGTATGACGGCAACGGTTTTACCGTCTTTCGCCCCTCTGCCAGTGGCAGGTTTCCGGTATCGGACGACCTTATCGGCCAGATGGCGGAAACGGCGGACGGCAAATTACTCGTCAGTGTGAATTCCGGTATCCTGCGCTTCGACCCTGAAACGGGGGACTTCGATGTGCTGGCAAAAAATGAAGCAGGCCATACCAAGATCATCCTGACGTCCGGCAGAGGCGTGCCTTTTTTGGAAACCGGCATCGGGAACTGGGGGGCGGCCGGTGTATCGCTCACGATTTATGAATTACTTCCTTCCGGAAAACTCTCCCCGCTTTCAACACTGTCCCCTTCTCCTGTAGGAAACATTTCCCCTGTGTTCTGTAACAAAGAAGTTGCCTGGTTTTGGGATTTAAAAGACAGTTACTATCGGTTTACCTTGAACGACGGAACCTGGGGTCGTTTTCCAGTAGCAGGGAGCACGGCAGTTCCCATAGATAAATCGGGCAATTTTTGGCTGCCGGATGTGATGGCGCTTCGTTCTTTTCCCTTGCCTGCCGATCAGCAGACCGTTCCCTGGAGTACCTTTAACATAGAGCCGGGCAAGGCGGTTTGGTTATTTTCTAATGGCATGCAGGATGTTGCCGGTGTTGTCAGGCTGGTGCGTCACGATTTAAAAGACAGCAGTTTACAAACAATCCTGTCGTCGCAGAAAAGTAAATATTTTATCGGGTATGGAATGGCAGAACCCTATTATTCACGCCAATGTGTGGATGAGGAGGGCACAGTCTGGCTCACCGGCGTGGAGGGGCTTACCAGGATCAGGCATACCAGCAACCTGTTTCGGCATTACCTATCGAAGCCGGTCGAACGTATGGCATCGCCGCCCTCCGGCACGAGCACAAGGAACCTGGCAGAGGATGCCGCCGGGAATGTTTACGTACGGGATGCCAACAATAATTTTTACAAAATAAACACCGCATCCGGTGCAACAGAAAAGATAAAGCCGCCGCCGATAGCGGGAGACGATCCAGCTTATCGGAATCTTGTAAATTCGTTGATCAGCGACCCGGACGGCACTATCTGGTTCGGCACATATATGGGCTTGTTCCATTATCCACCTGCAACGGGGCAATCCCGCCATTTCCATTTTCAAAACGCTTCGTATGTCAGCCTTTTCGCCGACGCTGATGACAACATCTGGTGGATAAGTGATCGGGAAACTTATCTGGTGAACAAGCGCACAGGAGCACTCCGGCAGATAACAGGTTTAAATTACAGTCATCTGTTGTATGGCGTGATGTTGCCGGAGGAGCAGACACTGTGGGGTTTCACCGACACTGGATTGGTAAAAATCAATACCCGCAGCCTCGACACCCGCTACATACGTCTGTACAATGCGCCGCGCGAGCAACGTTGTCTCGTATCACACCGGGGTTCGCTTTGGGTAGGTACTTCGAGGGGACTGGAAAAAATTGACCCCAAAACCTTTCAGCACGTCAATTTCGACCGCTCGAAAGGATTACCCGGCAACTTCGTTTATTCCATGGTAGCCGACGGCGACTATCTCTGGCTCGGCACCTCCGACGGTCTCTGCCGTTTTAACGTGGAAACGGGTGCGGTGAAAAACTTTTATGTCGAAGACGGGCTTTCACACAACGAGTTCAATACACTTTCCACGCTCAAAGCACGCGATGGACGCATCTTCATGGGCGGGCTGAATGGGGTCAACGCCTTTCTTCCTGCCGACCTGGAGTTAAAAACGGTGGTTAAATCCCATATCCTGCTGTCCAGGTATAGCCTCCTCGATACGCGAAAGGACAGCCTGTTCTTTTTCAACACCTATACGCTTCCTGAAAAAATCGAACTGGCGCCTTCGGTCACCACGCTTAACCTGAACCTGGCACTCACCAGTTATCTCGATCCTGCCAAAAATCAATATGCATGGCGTATGGACGGGCTGGACAACGACTGGTATTACGCCGGCAATCAAAGCGTTGTCTCGTATCAGCACCTGCCGCCGGGCAGTTATACCTTCCATGCGAAAGCCGCCGACCCTTTTGGCAACTGGAGCGAGAACGAACTTTCACTTCGCATCATCGTGCTGCGCCCCTGGTACAGCCGCTGGTGGGCCTGGCTGATGTATTTGCTCGTAGCGGGCAGCGCCGTTTATGCTTTTTACCGCAACCAGTTGAGCAAAAAACTGGAGCACGCTGAAAACCGCCGGCTCCAGGAGTTGGATGTGTTCAAAAACCGTTTTTTCACCAACATAACCCACGAGTTCCGTACGCCGCTGACCGTGATCATGGGCATGAGCGAGCAGGTGCTCAGTGACGCGGTGGCTAAAAGTCACCCCGTCACGATAGCCAGGCCAGTATCCCTGATAAAACGCAGCGGAGAAAACCTTTTACGGCTCATCAATCAAATCCTGGACCTGGCAAAACTGGAATCCAGTACACTTAAAATTAATTACGTACAGGGTGACGCCCTACCCTACCTGCGCTATATCACCGAAAGCCTGCAATCCTTTGCCAATGCGCAGAATGTTATGCTCCGGGTAGAAAGCACGGAAGCAGAAATTACGATGGATTACGACCCGGAGCGGCTGTTGCAAATCGTGCATAACCTGCTGTCGAATGCCATCAAGTTTACTCCATCGGGTGGCCGGGTGACGTTGCGGGCAGATTTGACAACTTTTGAAAAGTTGTCAAATCTATCATGTCTGAAACTCACCGTCACAGATACCGGCGCCGGCATTGCCACAGAAGATTTACCGAATATTTTCGACCGTTTTTACCAGGCCAATAACCTCGAAAAAGCGAAAGCGGGCGGCACAGGTATCGGGCTAAGTTTGACGAAAGAACTGGTGAAGGCAATGGGCGGCGACATCAGCGTGGAAAGCGAAGTGGGGAAAGGAACAACCTTTATCGTGCAACTGCCCATTACAAATAGAAGTGAGAAGCGAGATGTAAGAAGTGAGAAAACTGAGCCCTCGGAAGAACCCAAAAGCGAAGCGGCGCACTCTGCGGACTCTCACACGCTCACCGTCTCACCCTCTCACCCTCTGCATACTCACGGCTCACTTCTGATCATAGAAGATAACCCGGATGTGGTAGAATACCTGGTCGCTTGTCTGGGCGAACATTATCGCCTCGACTTCGCCTACAACGGCCGCTCCGGCATCGAAAAAGCCCTGGAAATCGTGCCCGATCTCATCGTCTCCGACGTGATGATGCCAGAA
>JAKQJD010000099.1 GCA_029561355.1 Bacteroidota bacterium
CCGCTCGTAGCCAGTACGTCGCCGTGGCTGCTGTTGTTGGGTAGCGTCACCGTACCACCTGAAATTTCCAGAGAGCCTGTGCCGCTGATCGTCGACGTACTCAAGTTGTTCGTGCCGCCGCCAAATTCCAGGCCGGCTATCGAAGCAATGCTGAACGCGCCGTTGTGTGTGCCGCCACCGGAGAGGTTCAACCCCCCCCCGGAAACCTGAACGGTGCCGGTATTGTTAAAAACGGCAGGGATAGTAAGTGTTCCCGTGCCTTGTTTGTCAAAAGTACCGGCATTGTTGATGACACCGCCGCCGTTGCTTACCGTCCAGTTGGCTGCTGCGTTGGCATTGAAGGCTTGCAGGACAGGAATATTCAGTACACAGTTGTAACGCAAACTGATTTGGCCGCCGGTGTAATTGGCCCCGCTGTTCAGGTTCAGGGTCTTGTTGTTTAAACCTTTACCAGAAGATGTTGCTATTGTTGCTAAACCTGTAATGTTCACCGCTCCTGTTGCCGTGCCGTCCGTGCTGCCGATAGTTCCGCCCGACCAGGCGAAAGTACCCGCTACCGTCACGTCACCCGTGTTGCCGAGCACAGGCAGGTTGATCATACTCATGTTGCCGTTGACGGTCAGGGGGTTGGTTCCGGTAATCGACCCGCCATTCATGGTCAGGTCGGTAATCGTCGGGGCGACGTCGAGCGTGATCGTTCCGGCATTGATCACCGCATTTTCTGCGGCCAGGGGCGCGTGGCCGCAACTCCATTTGGTACCGTCCGACCAGTTGCCGGTGGTACTATTCCAGGTGCATTGTGCCGTAATGTAATAAGGGAAATACAGAATAATGAGCAGGGAAAGCTCCGGGGTAAATTGGGAGTTCTTCATGGTAGAAAGGCGATTTTAGATAAAAAAAAGAACGTGGCAAAGCACGGCCACGGGCGCCTTCTGCCCTTTGGATTATTTTATCAAAATCTTGGATTATTGTAACAAATTGCGCACGGGTTATTCATTTCGCCACTCGGAAGGCGATGTTCCGAATGTTTCCCGAAAGCAGCGGGAGAAATAGGCGGGATCGGAGAAGCCCGTACGGAAGGCGACTTCCGCAATTGTAAGTTCCGTCGTATGGAGTAACAACTGCGCCTGTTGCAGGCGATGTGCACGGATAAAAAGCGCTGCCGAGGGTGCGCCGAGCGCCGTCAGTTTGCGGTGCAGTTGCATGCGACTCATCGTCATATCCTGGCAGAGGTGGTGAATATCGTAGGAATCATCATCCAGGTGCGCATCGATCAAAGCGCGTACACGCCGCAGGAATTCATTTTCTTTTTGCACCAGCGCGGCAAATTCCGCTGCGGGGCTGCCGGCTTTTTCATTTTGAAAATACATCCGCAAGCGTTGCCGGCTTTCGAGCATAGCAGCCAGTGTGGCAAACAATTCGGCGCGGTCAAACGGTTTGGTGAGCCATGCGTCTGCGCCGTGTTGGAGGCCGTCGATTTTATCGGCCACCGTAGCGCGGGCAGTAAGCATCACCACCGGGATATGGCTGCTGCGCTGGTCGTTTTTCAGCGTTCGGCAAAATTCCAGCCCATCCATTCCCGGCATCATCACATCGCTCAATACAATATCGGGCAAGTGTTCGAAGGCATGTCCCAGACCCTCCAGGCCGTTGGATGCCGTTATTAACCGGTAATCGTGTTCCAGCAACGAACGAAGGTATTGCACGAGGTCGGGGTTGTCTTCCACGAGCAATAATAAAGGGGACGATGAATGATGAACGATGAATGATGAATGCGGGGCTTCTGTGGTTGTTTGCTTAATTTCTGTGAGGCTCTGCGCTGTGTTTAATTCATCATTCATCATTCTTAATTCATCATTCAACACGGGTAGCCACACGCGAAATACGCTACCCTCTCCTAACCGGCTTTCTACTTCTATTCTGCCCTTCATCAGTACCAGCAGTTCCTTCACCAATGCCAGGCCGATGCCGGTACCCTCCGACTGCATCGACAGGTTGTTTTCATCGCGGTAGAACCGGTTGAGAATATGCGGCAAAGCGGCTTCCGAAATACCGATGCCGTTATCCCGCACTTCGATTTTTAACATGGAATCGGAATGCCCCGAAGGAATGCCAACCGTACATGAGACAAATATTTCCCCGCCTTCAGGGGTGAATTTCATCGCATTCCCAATCAGATTGGATAACACCTGCTGCAAACGTTCGGGGTCGAAATGCATCAAAAAGCCCTTCGTATCGGTCTGAACGCTCAACTGCTGGTTTTTCATAACAGCCAGTGAATCAAATGATTCGGCTGCAATTTGTACGAATTTCATCACATCGGCACGAATGGGGTGCAAGTGCAGGGCGCCCGATTCGATTTTGCTCAGATCGAGCAACTGGTTGACCAGACGCAGCAGATCCTGCCCGTTTCGCTCCACCAGGCGGCCGGCTTCCCGGGCACGGGCGTCGGGGTTTTCGCGCAGCGACTCCGACATACCCAGCATGACGGTAAGCGGTGTGCGAAACTCATGGGTGATATTGGCATAAAAACGGTTTTTAAAGGCCTCCACTTCCTCTCTGCGCTCGATTTCACGAAGGCGTTCATTTTCTTCCAGTTGTTTAATATGCCTGATTTGCAGGCGGTTGTGCGATTCCCGAAACAGCCGGGACCGATAGGCCAGACCGAAGGAGAAAAAACCGATTTCCAGTATGGTACCGATAGCGCCCGAAAACGTGGCCCAGGGTTTGCCCAGAAACAGGGACGCGAACTCACCCAGCAAAGCGCACAAGGTGCCTGCGAAAATAACGCGGGCCAGCGAACCACCTTTCCGCCAAAGCAGCCAAAGAAAGAAGAAAGCGAGCGTGGTGAGGCTCGTGCGGTAAAAAAAGTACAACAACCAACTCGGATACAGCCACCCAAGGCACAGGAGTACCAGTTCGGTGGCACAGGCGAACAGACTTATACCCAGTACCAGGCGCAGTACATTACGCATAAACGCCGGTTTTTCCTGCCCTTGTTTCAAAAAATAAAAAACAAAAAACGTGTAGCAGCAGAAGTGGGCAGCGGAGTGAAAAACTTTGGTCCATCCCCAGGG
>JAKQJD010000460.1 GCA_029561355.1 Bacteroidota bacterium
TTTGCCTTGTCCGTTTTCCATGCGCCACAGCACTTTTTCCATCCAGCCGGTGCCTTCGCGGCAGGGCGAACACTGTCCGCAGGATTCGTGGTGGTAGAAACGGCTGAAATTCCAGGTATTGCGCACAATGCACTGGTCTTCGTCGTACACGATAAACCCGCCGGAACCCAGCATGGAACCCGTAGCAAACCCGCCGTCGGCCAGACTTTCGTAGGTCATCAGTCGGTTTTCGCCAGCGGCCGTTTTGGTCACCAGGAAATGGGGGAGGATCGGCACCGAAGAACCGCCCGGCACACAGGCCTTGAGGCGCTTGCCGCGTTTGATCCCGCCGCACCATTCGTCGGAGTAGAGGAACTCTTCTACTGAAACGCCTAGTTCAATCTCGTACACGCCCGGTTTGTTGATATTGCCTCCAGCGCTGATGAGTTTGGTACCCGTGCTTTTGCCGATGCCGATTTTGGCGTATTCTTCGCCGCCGTCGTTGATAATTGGTACGACTGCCGCGATGGTTTCCACGTTGTTCACCACTGTTGGCGATTGCCACAGGCCTTTGACGGCCGGGAACGGGGGTTTCACACGCGGGTTGCCGCGTTTGCCTTCGAGGCTTTCGATCAGCGCCGTTTCTTCGCCGCAGATGTAAGCGCCCGCGCCGGGGTTGACGTACAGGTCGAGGTCGTAGCCGCTACCCAGGATGTTTTTACCCAGCCAGCCGTTGGCATATGCCTCCTTGATGGCTTTTTCCAGGATAAATACGATCCAGGAATACTCCCCGCGGATATAGATATAGGATGTGTTGGCGCCCAGCGCATACGACGAAGTGATCATGCCTTCGATGAGCAGGTGCGGTATTTTTTCCATCAGGAAGCGGTCCTTGAAGGTGCCCGGCTCCGATTCGTCGGCATTGCAGAGCAGGTAGCGCGGCACACCTTCGGGTTTGGCCAGAAACGACCATTTCATACCCGTAGGGAAACCGGCGCCGCCGCGGCCGCGCAGTCCGGATTTTTTCACTTCTTCCACCACCGCATCGGGCGACATGGTTTTCAGCGCTTTTTCCACGGAGCGGTAGCCGCCTTGTTTGCGGTATACTTCGTAGGTCCGAATGCCCTCCACGTGGGCGTGTTCCAGTAATAATTTGCGACCCATAACTTTTGAGTTATGAATGATGAATGATGAATGATGAACGATGAATAAAAAAGCGACATCTCGCTCGGCATTCATCATTCATCATTCATCGTTCATCATTCTCCTGTTTCTTTGTCAAATTCTGTTTGAAAGTCATCTTTCAATTGTTGAGGCGTCATGACGGCGCTTTGAAAATCGGGTGTCGGAAAAACCGCCACTTTCATTTTTTCTTTTTCAAAATCGTCCAGCCAGTCCACAAACTCATATAAATCCAGTGACTCTACTTTAAACTCGTCGAATTCACCTTTGGTACGGAAAATTTCCGCGAATTCGGGGCTGGGGAAAACGGCCAGCACCTCCGTATCATCTTCATCGTCTTCCAGCAGCAGCCATCCTTCGTCGTCTGCCAGGCCCCATACTTCCTCTTCCGCACACACGGTTTTGATGAAGTAGTTGTATCTTTTTTCCGGCTTTTTGGCCAGAATTTCTTCGATTTGTTTTTGCGACAGTTGTGGCATTTTTCTTCGTGGGTATCCCATGGCGATGCCATGGGTTATTGCTTGCGCCCCTTCAGGGCTGATTTTTCTTGCTTGCGCCCTTACAGGCTTGCCTTCTTGCTTGCGCCCTACGGCGGTGCCGCAGGTTATTGCTTGCGCCCTTACAGGGCTTGTTTTCTGCTAAATTCCTGGAACGCCCAAGCGCCGGCCGCTCTCTCACTTCTCACCTCTCACTTTCTCACTTCTAATTTTACCCTCCGCCTCCCGAATCCAGCATTTTCCCGATCACCCAGCCCGTCTGCTTTTCTTTATTTTTTCGCTGCACCTTAAACCAGGTAGGGTAGGGCTGCTCTTTTCCGTTTTCGTCCATCATGGAAGTTTGGAGAATGTACACATTCTCCGTTTTTTTCATGGTGGCAATCTGCGCAGATTTGGTACTGGGTTCTGCGTACAAAACGGTACCGTCTCTGGTTACGAAACCCGGAGGTCCGGCCGGCTTTTCCTGCATTTTTTCAGGATGGACGATCGGAAGCGGGGTATTATTTCCAGGCGTGCGTTTATCGTATTCCGCCCTGCTGGCATTGCTGTTGGTATCGATAGAAAGGTGTTTGGGTTTGCCTGCGTTGGATGCGGGTGCTGCGGCAGAATTTCCTGGATTCGCAGGCGCACCGGCATCGTTGGAGGTCGGATTCGTTTCCGAAGCCGTTTTATTTGTTTTAGACGGGTCGCCACCGCAAGAGTAGGCAAGGCCGAATAACAAGATAAAAAAAGCAAACACGTATTTCAACATCGTCAGATCGGTTTACTAGATTAAAAATCAGTGCATTTTCCAGGTGCCTTTATCAATCTTTCCGGCCCGGCAGTCTTCAATGAACTGGTCCATTTTGGCTTCGTCGAGATGCTCGTGGTAAAATTCACCCACCTGCATCATCGGTGCGTATCCGCAGGCGCCGAGGCATTCCACCTGTTTGATGGTAAACAGCCCGTCCGGTGTCGTTTGATTTTTGCCGATACCGAGTTTTTGCTTGGTATATTCGATGATGCGTTCGGCGCCTTCGATGGCGCAAGGCCCCGTCTGGCAAAACTCGAGTACATATTTGCCAACCGGCTCCAGGTTGTACATCGAATAAAAGGAAGCCACTTCGTAAACTTCAATCGGCGTAATGCCCAGGGCTTCCGCTACCTGGTCCATGGCCGAGGTGCTCAGCCAGCCGTGGTTTTCCTCCTGGGCGATGTGCAAGGCACGCAAAATGGCGCTTTTACCCCGACCTTCAGGATACTTGTTCATGAGGCCGCGCACTTCTTCCAATGCGGCTTCCGAATACCGGAACGGGGTCCCGTTTGTTCCAACAACTGCGTTCATCGAGTAGTTATCCGTTAGTAGTTATTCGTTATTCGTGTTGTTTTTGATCTTATGCATCCAGTTCGCCCGCAATGACATTCATCGAACTCATTGTCAGGATGGCATCGGAAAGCATGGAACCGCGCACCATTTCCGGATACGCCTGGTAGTAAATAAAGCAGGGGCGACGGAAATGCAGGCGGTAAGGCGTGCGGCCACCGTCGCTGATCAGGTAAAAACCCAGTTCGCCGTTGCCGGCTTCCACGCAGTGGTACACTTCTCCGACCGGAATGGGTGTTTCCTGCATCACCACTTTAAAGTGGTAAATCAGGGCCTCCATTTTGGTATACACATCCGGTTTTTCCGGCAGGTAAAAATCCGGCACGTCAGCATGGTACGGTCCTTCCGGCAGGTTGTTGTATGCTTGCGTGATAATGCGCAGGCTCTGGCGAATCTCTTCCTGACGCACCATAAAGCGGTCGTACGTATCGCCGTCCTTGCCCACAGGAATATCAAATTCAAAATCGTTGTAAGCGCTGTAAGGCGTCATGACCCGTACGTCGTAATCTACGCCTGCTGCACGGAGGTTGGGACCGGTAAAGCCGTATGCCAGTGCGCGTTCGGCAGAAATAGGACCCGCGCCGATAGTGCGGTCCATAAAGATCCGGTTGCGTTCGAGCAGGTTGTTAAATTCCTCGAAGCGGGCCGGGAACGTTGCCATAAAATCGCGGAACAACTTGTGGAAACGCGGCGTAAAGTCGCGTTCCATGCCGCCAATGCGACCGATATTCGTAGTGAGGCGTGAACCGCATACTTCCTCGAACATTTCGTAGATGCGCTCGCGCTCCTGAAACATATAAGTAAAGCCCGTCAAAGCGCCGGTATCTACCCCGATAACCGAATTGCACACGAGGTGGTCGGAAACACGCGCCAGTTCCATGATGATCACGCGCATGTATTCGGCGCGTTTCGGCAGTTCGCACTGGATGAGTTTTTCTACCGTCATGTGCCAGCCCATGTTGTTGATGGGCGAAGAACAGTAGTTCATCCGGTCCGTCAGCGGCGTGATCTGGTTGTACGGCCGGCGCTCCGCGATTTTTTCAAAAGCGCGGTGGATGTACCCGATGGTCGGCTCGGCGCTCACGATCCTTTCCCCGTCCATTTTCAGGACGTTCTGGAAAATACCGTGTGTAGCCGGGTGCGTAGGCCCCAGGTTGAGGGTAGAAAGTTCTCCGTCGAGGTTGTCGAGGGAGGAAAAATATGATTGGACTTGCATTTAAGTCAAGTTTTCGTTCGATTAATCAAATTCCCGCCCTTCGTGGCCGTCGCGGCCAAAGAACCGGTCATCCTTGTCCGTCCGGGTGCCATCCTCCATGCGGTATTCTTTCCGCATCGGGAACACGTCCAGGTCATCCACGTTCAGGATACGGCGCAGGTCGGGGTGGCCGATAAACTGCACGCCGAAAAAGTCATATTCCTGCCGTTCCATCCAGTTGGCAGCCGGCCAAAGGGCCGTCATACTCGCGATGGTCGGGTCGGCAATCGGGAAAAAGACCTTAATGCGGAAACGGAAGTTGTGTACCAGGCTGTGCAGGTGGTAAATCATGCCCATTTCCCTGCCCGGGTTATTCGGGTATTGAATGGCGCACAGCGTGGTCAAAAAACCGGCCTGTAATTCCGGGTCTTCTTTTACGAAGCGCATCATTTCCAGAATGTTCTCCCGCGTGGTTTCCAGGGTCAGCATCCCGTAAGGTGTACTGTGCGCCAGAATGGCTCCCGGAAAACGGCGCTCGATGGCGGCCAGAACGATATCGTTATTCAAGTTCATTGTAAAGTGCATCAAATGCCCGGAGGCACAGGCAATTAATCAAGTTCGATTTGATATTTGGCCAGCAAGTGCTGGTACTCCGGTGAATTCCGGCGGCGCAGGGGCTCGTTTTTCACAAGTTCCTGGATTTTCATGATACCGTCGATGATCTGCTCGGGGCGCGGCGGACAGCCCGGTACGTATACGTCGACCGGAATGACTTTGTCGATGCCCTGCAATACGGAATAGGTATCGAAAATGCCGCCCGAACTGGCACAGGCGCCTACGGCCAGTACCCATTTCGGCTCGGCCATCTGGATATACACCTGTTTGAGGATCGGCGCCATTTTTTTGGCAATGGTACCCATTACCATCAACAGGTCGGCCTGACGGGGCGAAAACGACAGGCGTTCCATACCGAAACGGGCCAGGTCGTAGTTGGTACCCATGGTAGCCATAAATTCAATGCCGCAGCAAGAGGTAGCGAAAGGCAGTGGCCAAATAGAGTTGGCACGCGCCAAACCCACCGCTTTACTCAGGGAGGTGGCGAAAAAGCCTTCTCCGCCAAAACCATCCGGCATTTCTGCAATATCTGCCATAATTCAATTTTTAATGATGAATTATGAATGATGAATGATGAATGATGGATACGCTCGGCATTCATCATTCATCGTTCATCATTCATCATTTATTTGTCCCATTCGAAGGCGCCTTTTTTCAGCACGTAGAAGAATCCGATGAGGAAAACGCCTACGAACATCAAAACGGCAAAAAAGCCCTGAAAACCCATAGCCCTGAAATTCACGGCGTAAGGGTAAAAAAAGATGACTTCCACGTCGAACAACACGAACAGGATGGCAGTCATCAGGTATTTGATGGAAACCGGCATCCGCGCATTTCCCTGCGATTCGATACCGCATTCAAAGTTCTGATCTTTTTTGGCACTCTTGCGGCGTGGCCCCAGCATCGGTACCACGATGAGTACCAGTGCAACAAAACCCAGCGCCACGAGCGCCTGCATTACTATGGGAAAATATCCTAAAGGTTCCATAAACGCTTTTAAATCACTTACTTAAACAGACCGGAGCGGGCAGGGTTCATCCACGCTTTTTAAATGCATTGCAAACCCCTGCCTCCTTGCAGCGCAAAGGTACCAAAAAGCCCTTCAAAGTTTGTTAACTATAAATTGTACTTATGACACTTAGGTATGCTATTTGGAATTTTTCCACGATAATTCTCCGAAAAGTTCAACATTTGCCCCAAACTTGTCTACCCTATGTCGCGTCCGTTATTTTTCACCTTTTCAATTGCCTTTTTTTCGGCCTCGCTTTTCAACACTTCCTGCAAATCAAAGGAAAAAGGCCCCGATCCGGCCGAACTGGCCAAACGCCAGCAATTTACCGCTCCTTACGGTTCGCCTACCATCGACGGCAACGGCGCCGATGAGGCCTGGCAGCAGTCGGAATGGCTGCCGCTCGACCAGTTGTGGATCGGAAAAGCGCCTACACCCGCAGATTTTACCGGTCGCTACAAACTGGCCTGGGATGAAAGCAACCTTTATCTGCTGGCCGAAATTACCGACGATACGCTGATCGATATCCATTCCGACGGGCTCGAGCATTTCTGGGACGACGATTGCCTGGAAGTTTTTGTGGACGAAGACGCTGCCGGTGGCGACCACCAGTACAACTACAGCGCATTTGCCTATCATATTGCCCTGGACGGGAAGGTAGTCGACACCCGACCCAATCACCATGCGGGCTATTTCAACGACCATTGCATCAGCCGCCGCGTTACCGACGGCAATACCTCCGTGTGGGAAGTGGCAATTAAACTGTTCGATAAAAACTACGAAGAGGAAGGCGAAAACATCCCGAAAATGCTTTCAAACGGCAAAAAAATCGGCTTCGCGCTGGCCTACTGCGACAACGACCATTCTGCCGAACGCGAAAATTTTATGGGCAACGTCGTCGTAGAAGGCGAAGACAAAAACCAGGGCTGGAAGAATGCGAGCATTTTTGGAGTGGTCGAGATGACTGGTTTATAGGTTTATGGGTTTATGGGTTTATAGGTTTATGGCTTGGCCGCTCATAAACCTATAAACCTATAAACCCATAAACCCATAAACCCATAAACCCATAAACCCATAAACCCATAAACCCATAAACCCATAAACCCATAAACTCATAAACCTATAACCCATAAACCTATAACCCATAAACCTATAACCCATTAACAATCACTATCATGCAAATCGGTCTGATCGGCCTCGGAAAAATGGGCTACAACATTGCCCTCAACCTCAACAACCACGGCCATGCAGTAGTGGCGCACGACGTTTCGGCAGAACTG
>JAKQJD010000465.1 GCA_029561355.1 Bacteroidota bacterium
TTTGAGGCGAAGGCGAGAAAATTTTGTTCCGGTTTAGGCAAAATTTGCAGCCGTAGCCGGATACCTACGGCGAAAATTTTAACGACAAGCGAAACAAAATTTTCCGCATGTAGCCCAAATCTAAATTCCCGAACACGCTCTAAGCCTCGTAAAACACTAAACGATATAATTGATATGCGGAAAAACCCTCTCCTGTTTATCCTTATCTATTTTTCAGCCATCCAATTAAATGCACAAACGGTCCAATGGGCCAAATCCATTGGTTCCACGCCTTCTGAAGATATATGGGGAATGGCAATGGATGCGGATCAACACCTCTACACCCTTGGCCTTTTTAAAAACACAACAGATTTTGATCCGGGTCCCGGCACCTTTTCCTTGTCGCCCCAGTTGGATGCTGACTATTACGTTCAGAAACTGAATACAGACGGTGAACTGGATTGGGCGATACCGATGAATGCGTTTTCCAATCCCGATTCCGACTACGGGGGCGGGCAAATCGGGGTAGACAATGAAGGGAATACCATCGTCACATTCACCGTCCTCACGCCATTCGAAGATTCGTTTAACCTGGATCTGCACATCAGAAAAATAAATGCCGACGGGTTGTTTGTCTGGCAAAGAATTATCAGGATCGATGAATCCTGGACTACAGGCAGGCTACCGATTGATGATGCAGGCAATGTCTATGTGGCGAGTGCCTTTGATGATCCTTTCGATGCTGACCCCGGGCCCGGCGTGCACCTGCTCACCCCCGCTGAGGGCACTTGGAATATGTCATTCATCAAACTGGACCGAAACGGGAATTTCGTTTGGGCACGAACAGTAAACACATTTGGAGAATACGATTTTGTCGAGTTTGAGTTCACTACAGTGGCAGCCGGCACGTCGCTTTTTGCCAAAGGTATATATTATGGGAAAGTCGATTTTGATCCGGGTCCATCCGAATACATACTCGAACGTGATACAGGAATGGCGCATTTTCTGGTTGAATTCGATACTTCCGGGAACTTTGTCGGTTTCGATTCCCTGTTTTTCGATCCCTACTTTCATTTTGACACGGTTTGGGTTTTTGGGTTCCCTATCATATACCCTGATCCGGAATCGCCACGTATTATGGTGTCAGATTACAAAATAGACGCGCAGGGAAACAAATTCGTTTGTGGCCAATACCAGGATACAATAGATATAGACCCATCATTAGATACGTTTTTGTTGAATTGCGATACCCTGATCAGATTTTTTCTACACAAAACGAATGCCCAGGGAGAATTTCTATGGGGCATTGGATGGGATCAGCACGGATATGGCATTGCTTCGTCTGTAGACACCGACCAGGAAGGATATGTCTACCTGACCGGTCAATTTATTGATACGGTAGATTTCGACCCTGGACCGGCCGTTAACTATTTGATTTCTACGGGTCAAACCCGCCTTTTTATCCTTAAACTCACGCCGGATGGTGCTTTTGTCTGGGTTCGTAGTTTTGATTACACTTTAGGCAAATCACTCGTACATTCGGGTAGCGGGAATATATATTCCACAGGCACTTTTGATGGAACTGCACAGATTCCTACCGGCAACGGCACTGCAACCCTGATTTCAATGGGTGAAGAAGACATCTTTTTACAAAAGATTGCCCAAACCTCTTTCACAACTTCCGTAGTTCAGGATACACTCCAGATCACATTATTTCCGAATCCGGCAATTGATAAAATTTTCTTACAGGAAAACTGGCTGCCTACACGGCCCGTAACTGTGGCAATTCACGATGCCGAAGGCAAACAGGTATTGCTTCGGGAATTCAAGGATTCATCAAATATTGAAATGGATGTTACAGCACTACCTGTCGGCTTGTATTTCGTTCACATGCATCATCGGGGCATGGTACATTCTACCGGTTTTGTGAAGATGTGAATTACCCGATTTCATTTCTTTTCGATACAAACAGCCTCTTAAAGCCCTTACAACATATGCTAAAAGAAAAACCCCCAAAACGCATAGTCATACAGACACTGCGCCCTGAGGGTTTTTTCGTTTCAGGCGTTTCAGTCGCTTATCGCAACACCACCAACTGGCGCGCTGCCATACCGGCCGGCGTCAGCAGTTGCAGGGTATACACGCCAGTGTGCCATCCCGACACATCCAGTTCGTACTGTGCCGGGGGCAGGTTTTGTTCCGTACGGATCAGGCGACCGGCAGCATCGAAGCACCGTATTTCCAGCACAGGCAGTTTTTGGTACCCGATGCTGACGAGGCTCATGGCCGGGTTGGGCTGCAAGGTAATGGCTGCCGAAAGCGCCGGTGCAAAAGGCGCACTGAGCACCCCGCCGTAAAAATCATGATCGAAGATATCCTGAATACCGGCGATATTTTCAAACGTATTCCCAAGGCCGCAAGGAAGCGCCGGATTTGGATGCACGCTCCAGGCGACCGTCAGTTCCTCCACCTGACCGGGCAGAACTTCGCCAATGCGGTGACTGCCCAGCATTTGGCGGTCGGCAGGCAACTGTTTTACCGTACACATAGACCAGCCGGAGGCATTATTGGGATCGTCGGAAAAAATATAATCCGTTGCATCACCATCGCTCACATAGCCGTTGCCGCCATACAAAAGTGCTTGACCGTCAGGCCAGTGCCCGTTCAGGAGATTATAATAAGCAAACGGAGTATTGACAATGTATGGTGCCCCTGATGCATTTGCGATGGATTTATCCAGGGAAGCATTCAAAAAAGTAGCCGACTGCACGGGCGGAGCACTTTCAAAAACAGATGTCCCATTGCAGTTATTGCCTGCCCAACCATCCACAGCGTCTGAATTATAGGCATAAATACTGTTCAATCCGGGCGCAGTACCGACATAATCATCTCCGTAGCAGCCGATGTCGAAGTCAGCCCAAATCCCTACAAAACAGGAATCCAGGTTTTCCGTCGTGCGAAAAATCATTTTATGTGAAGTAAACACCGTATTACTCAGCACAGGCTGGGAAGGATCATCGAAGGCCCATGCAGTCAACTGCACCTCTACGGGAAAGCCGACGCTCCCGGCGCCCTGATGCGGCGCTCCCGCTCCCTGGTCGTTAAACACGCACCAGACCATTTCATCTGCCACAAAAGGTTGTTTGTCGCGCAGTGCAACTACCGGATAATCGCCCTGTAACGGATTGTAAACGCCATTCTGATCGGCATCGAAAAAAGGAGCCAGAATAGTATTCCCAACAGGCAGTTCAAAACCCCACAAATCCTGAAAGAAAGGGTTGCCAATGCCCGGCCAGCCCATAATGTTGGGAAACTGCATTTTGGCCAGTTCAGGATCGTTTGCCAACAAGGGCAGCGCGTTCAGAAAAGCCTCAACGTCATTGCCCCTGACGATAAAATGGCGGTCCCAGTTGCTGCAATCCGTAGCATTGGTCGTTCCGTCCTCCGCGAGTGGTCCGGCAAAAAAATCGGTTTCGTCCGTAAGCCGGTAAGTGACGGCATCGAGCCTCAGATTACCTGCGGCATCTATACCTCCGAGCCAGAGTCCGGCCGAATACAATGTGCTGGGGCCGAGCCCGTTTTCATCCGGGCCGGGAATAAACGCTCCACGGGAGAGGTCCGAAAACAGATCCCCGGCATTCAGAATACGGGCGCTTATGTTGTTGCCATGTAAATTGATTTGGGATTGCGGATTCGTGCATACCTGCGCGGAGGCCGTAGCCAGTAAAAACAGAAAAAGGAGTAGCAAGGCTTGTTTCATGTAGGAAGAATTGCTTTTAAGTGAATGAATATTTCACCCAAATAAGCGTCGCTTCCGGAAACCAGGGTCGCCGAATGTGCAGGCGGATAAAACCGGGAGATGAAACGCCCGGTTGACTGAGTAAATTCATTGTGTGGTTGTTCCCAATCCTATATCCCGCCGCTTTCCTTTGTGCATAATAATCGCATCAATTCCGCACCGGCCTTACTCACCACACTTCAAAACCGGACCAGTTTCCCGTTACTCCACCTATTTCCCGCCTGTAGGCGGTAATATCCGATAGAGCCGGATGAAAGCACATACTGATCTATGGTAAGTGCCTGCAGTCCGGCAGGCAAACGGTTTTCATATAAATACAACCTTTTGCCGTTTGTATCCAGTACCTCCAGCCGAACTGTTTCGGGCGTTTCCAGTTGAATTGTAAAGGTGGTTTGCTCTGAAAAAGGATTGGGGCTTGGCGCGGAAAGTTGCGGTGTAGAATCCGGTTCCGAACTCCCCGTGGTCTGCTGATACAAGTTGCTGCCGAGTTTGATACCAAGCGGAGGCGCGTAGCCGTGAGCGCCCAGCGATTGCAGGGTAGAAGGATTCAGTACAAATACTTCCGGGAATTGTACTTCGGCATTTGCCGTAAAAGAAAGTTTTATCAGAATATCTCCGGGTACTGCTATCGGGTTCTGTGTGGTGGATACAGCCTTGATTTTGCCCGGAACGGCATAATAGGTACTCTGCGGAAAATAGTCCGTTGGTACAAGTTCGTTAAAATGAAGGATGCTGGTATCATATAAAAATTCGACCTGCATGCCCATCAGGTTCAGGTTGCCACCCAGTTTGATTTCAACGGTGGTAGGTACGCCTGCCTGCATATGCAAATCGGGAATCAGAAGTACCGTAGAATCAGAAATGGATGGGTAGGAAAAGGATCCGTCCGCAGCCGCGCTGCCGTCCAGGTCTCCGACTTTAACACCGTCCAGTTGAAGAATATGCTGCGGTTCAACGAGAATTTCTTCCAGCGGAACAGGCGGGCAAGTATTTATATAAGGATTAAACGGCTGCGGATATTCACAATTTCCCTGAAAAAACCGCCAGGATGAGCTGTTTGGAAATTCTTCGTACTGCCCGATAATCAGTCTGCGGATATGTATGATGTCCAACCCGTTAATGAAGCCGGATTGATTCACGTCGGCCGCAAAATAGCCATACGGAGAAGCCAGGGGATAAAGTCCCAGGATGTAATTGACGATATTGAGTATGTCGAGTATATTCACTCCATTCAAATCATCGCCGTCCCGGGAGCCGCTGTAGGTAAGCGTAGAACCGGCAGGATAACTTGCCAGGGTCGTATCGGGCAGCGGCATACAATTTACACCATCGGCCGATAAGGTATCTGGCACTTCACCCGGCGCATGCAGGGCAACACCGATGGTCGTACCGGTTACCGGTGCGCCGTTTTTCCAGAATGAAGTACAAACGGCTGTCTGCCCATGCAGACCGGCCCATTGAAGCCAGCAAAGAGAAATGAGTAAGGCTTTTTTCATGAAATACAGATTTGTTTGCCGGAAGGAGTAACAGGATTGGTTTCTCCGCCGAATGTATCAACTATTGCGGCCGTGACAGGCTTCTTCCTCAAATTCAAGAAATAAATATCCATTCCGGGTTGAAAAACGCGGAAGTACTGCCCTGTATGCCGGATACCTTTGAACCGGATTACGAGCATGTTGAGATTTTCATTGTGTATACATTCGCCATAAAAATGAAATCCATGAAGGAAATACTTTTGGTAATTGTAAATCTTGCTATTCCCTGGTTTTTAGTCGCACAGGCCACCTTTCAAAATACCCTGGCCGATCAACTGGGTGGAATAAAGCAGGAGGACAACGCCTATTACATACTGGGCAATTATTCCATTTTCAGGGAAGACACGCACAAGGAATTTACAGAAAAAAATGTGCGGAAATTAAAAAACAAATACGCCGAATCGGGTGCAGAAACCTATTCCTCGCCTACGTTGAAAGAGGAAAACCTCGTCATCCGCCGGAAGGAATCAGATAAATCCAATACTCCCGTTTATCGTTCCTATTATCTGATAAACCACCATGATGCAACAACCGTAATAGGCTTTTACAGCACGGACTACCAGGATACATTGAGAGAGTACGAGTTTATTCGCATCAGTCTCGCCAATCAGATACCTGCCAGTGTCTATATCAGTGATCCGGTAAAAAAACTGGAATTTGCAGGACGCACCCAGGATATCGGAGGCGCCTGCCAGTTGATGAATGTGAATGACATTCAATGTCCGCATTCGGGAGAATTGAACTGGGCGCTTCATGAAAATTTACCGGCTGCTCAAAAAGCCCTGGACAATCAATACCGGATCGTTAAAAACAGGAACATGAGTACGATCCTTTCGGAGGATATGGTGGATGTAGTATTCGAAGGGAAAGCGACGCAGGCGAAAAAAATCGTATTAAAAGTGAGCGTCCCGAAAATCGTGACCGGTGGGAGCAACGAACTGGTCGTCTACTTTGTAGCAGAAGAAATCAGGGGCAGGTTTGTTAGTTGTGTATTAAGTCATTATACGGATGAACGGTTGACGGCGGACGGAGTACCCGTGTTTCTGGGTATGGTAATGAAAGTGAAATAGAACTTTAATCTTCGAATGTTTTTTAGAATCGCAAGTGAGATTTTAAATTTCTTTTAACAATACAATTACAAAAAACAGAGCATGTTTGCAGACACTTATTAACAGGTGTATTCAAATTATCGATTCTCTTTCCAAACCTGAAAGCAACATGCGCAACATCTACTTTTTCTCTTTTTTATTTGCCATGTTTTTGTGCAATACGCTTCCGGCACAAACCGATTATTCGGAGTATGGTAAATGCGGGCACAATGCAAAAATGCTTAGGTACAGGGCAATCCCCGGGCAATGGAAAGGTGACAGTTGATTGCAGGGGTCAAGTCAACCATTTCAGAACTAGCATTTTTTGAAACCGAATCCCTATTTTGCCCCCGTAAAACACCTGTTATCTCATGAGTACAACTACAAACGCTGCCACGCCCGACCTTCATGCCATCGAGTTTGCCCAGAGTAAAACCAAATTGCTCGGCATCATTACGGCTGCTTTTCCAACTTTTTACGGCGCCATCACAATCCTGCTCGACGGCCCCGAAAAAGTGGATCGACTTTTTAAAGGCGCTTCCTACATACTGATTCCCATCGCTGTGCTGGCTCTAGCCTTTTTTAGCGTTGTGCTGTGGTACGCGTACCAGCGGCTGCGCGACAACCAGCCCGGACTTATTGTGTCAGATGAGGGCATTACCGATCATTCCAGTGCCGTCGGTGCGGGGTTTATTCCGTGGTCGGATGTATTGGAAATCAATGAACAGAGAATGCTGGGCGTACACTATGTGCGTGTCAAGGTTAAAAATCCGGAAGACTACATCGACCGGCAATCCGGCTTTCTGAAACGTTTCATGATGCGCCGCAACCAGCAGACCTTCAAGGCAGGGCTGGCTATTTCGGCGAGCTCTATTCGCTGCTCGTTTGAGGAATTAAAGGATTTGCTCGACAGAAGATTCAAGGCCTACCAGGAATCGCGGAGCAAATCAATAAGTTAGGTTTGTCACGTAAATCCCTTTGCAGTACATTTGGCCGCGCAAAAAAGGGTTGCCCGATAAAAGACGTCCTCACATTGCGCCAACATTCACTTACAAAGCAAAGAACACATGGTTATCGAACCGAGAATGAGAGGATTTATCTGTCTGACCGCCCATCCGAAGGGTTGTGAACAGAACGTATTGAATCAGATAGCATACGTACGGTCCAAAGGGCCGGTAGACGGTCCCAAAAAAGTACTGGTGATCGGCGCATCCACAGGCTTCGGCCTGTCATCTCGTATCACCAGCGCATTCGGTTCGAACGCAGGTACCATCGGCGTTTTTTTTGAAAAACCCCCGCAGGAAGGCAAAACGGCATCGCCAGGCTGGTACAACAGCGCCGCATTTCAGCGGGAAGCCGAAAAAGCCGGATTGTACGCTAAAAGCATCAATGGAGACGCTTTTTCCACGGAAGTGAAAGACAAAACCATCGCGCTCATCAAAGCCGACCTCGGCCAGATCGACCTGGTGATTTACAGCCTGGCTTCGCCGGTGCGCACACATCCGGTGACCGGTGTCACACACCGTTCGGTGCTGAAACCTGTCGGCAAAACCTTCACGAATAAAACCGTCGATTTCCACACGGGCATTGTCAGCAACGTTACAATCGAACCCTGCACGGAAGAAGACATTCAGAATACCGTAGCCGTCATGGGCGGCGAAGACTGGCAAATGTGGATGGAAGCCCTGCTCCAGGCAGATGCGCTGTCGGAAAACGCCATGACGATTGCCTATTCTTACATCGGGCCTTCGCTCACCGAAGCCGTTTACCGCAAAGGCACCATCGGGAAAGCAAAAGACGACCTGGAGGCAACCGCATTCAAAATTACCGACCTGCTGAAAAAAGTGGATGGCAAGGCATACGTTTCCGTCAACAAGGCCCTCGTAACCCAGGCCAGTTCGGCCATTCCTGTTATCCCGCTCTATATTTCCCTGCTCTACAAAGACATGAAAGAAAAGGGTATTCATGAAGGTTGTATCGAGCAAATCCAGCGCCTGTTCGAGCAGCGCCTGTACACCGGAGCCGACATTCCGACCGACGAAAAAGGCCGGATCCGCATCGACGACTGGGAAATGCGCGCCGACGTGCAGGAGAAGGTGGCCGAAACCTGGGAGGTAGCCACAACGGAAACCCTACCGCAAATCGGCGATTTGCCGGGGTACAAATCGGATTTCCTGAACCTGTTCGGGTTCGGATTTGCGGGCGTGGATTACCAGGCAGACGCGCAGGAAGTAGTTCCCATCGAAGGGCTGGTGTAACGACGTTTATGAACGAACAAGATACCCCCCGGCTTTCCCGGCTGGCAGCCATTCTTACCCTGCTTCAAACCAAACGCCTGCTGACGGCCACGGAAATTGCCCGGCGTTTTCAGATCAGCGTCAGAACGGTGTACCGCGATATCCGGGCGCTGGAAGCGGCAGGTGTTCCCGTATTTACGGAGGAAGGGAAAGGTTATTCGCTGATGGAAGGATACCGCCTGCCGCCGGTGGCATTCACGGAACATGAGGCCATGGCGCTGATTACGGCCGAACAACTGGTGCTGAAAACGAAAGACAGTTCGCTGATCCGGGAGTTTTCCGAAGCAATCCAGAAGATAAAAGCCGTTTTTTCACATAAAAACAAGGCTGCGGTCGATCTGCTCTCGAAAAGAGTGGTCATCGGCAAAAATTACTATTCAACGCGCAACAGCGATATCCTGATCAAAACGCAGGTGGCATTGACCCAATTCCGCCTTATGGACATTGAATACACCGCGGGTGACGGGAACGTCACCCGACGCACCATCGAGCCGTATCTGCTTTACCATAGCGCCGGGGAAGACTGGCTACTGGCGGCTTTTTGCCGCTTGAAAGGTGATTTCCGAACGTTCAGGCTCGACAGGATCAACCGGGCGGAATTCCTCGACAGCGGTTTCGAGCCGCACGAACTGACCGTCGAGCAGTTTGTGAAAAAATATGTTTTCCCGGAAAACAACCCCTGACATACCGCTGTCACACCACGGCCGGACATTTGCATCATCACTTCACAATCAAACAAAAGAAAGATGAGTTTGCAAAAATTGATGTCGAATTACGCCGAATACAACCAGTGGGCCAACGAAAAAACCGTCCAGTGGCTGTCTGAAAAACCCGAAGCGGATTTTTACAGGGAAATGCCTTCCAGTTACCCGTCTATCGTCCTCAGCATCAACCATATTCTGGCAGTGGAGGAATTCTGGTATGCCGTTATTACGAAGTCGATACCGGTGAGTATGCGGTACATGGTGACTGACCCGGAACATACCGACGTGTTCGAACATCTGCCAAAACAGTCGGCTTCGCTGACTACTTTTATTTCCAGCCTGAACGAAGCCGACCTGCTCGAAGAAATTTACCTGGAAACGCCCTGGATACAAGGCACACTGCCGCGCTACGAGTTTATCCAGCACTTGTTCAACCACAGCACGTACCACCGCGGACAGGTGGTAACGATCGGCCGGCAACTGGGCTACACCGATGCGCCGATGACGGATTATAATTTTTTCAATATGGCTGTTTTGAACCGCGAGTCGGTTGTGTAGTTGGAACTGTGATTTTAATGATGGAATGATGGCCATGATTATTACGCGGGTAATCATGGCCATCATTCCATCATTAAAATCACAGTCAAAAATAAAAGTCAAAATCATAGTCGGGCATGGTATTTTAGTATGAAGTTCTTTCACACAATACCAATTGACATATCATGGAATCGAAAAACACAAAAGACGAGCAATCCGAAAAACAAACCAACCCACCCGGCTACCCGCTCTACACTGCCGGAGAGGACATTTACAACCAGTCTGAAAAGGTAGCCGAAATTACCACGGAAGATACTATCTCCCCGCTCCACAGCACGGCGGACAATCCGCAAAACACCCAGGAAAAAGGAACGGAAGGCGATTCCTACGGCGGCGATCTTGACGTTCCCGGCTCCGAACTCGACGATGCTCAGGAAGAAATCGGCAACGAGGATGAGGAGAATAATTATTACAGCCTCGGCGGTGATAATCACATCGATCTGGAAGAAGACCAGGGAGAGGAGTGATCATTTTTAACCACAAGGGCCACGAAGGGTTTTCACAAGGGCCACAAAGCCATGAGTGCAGTGCTTTGTGGCCCTTGTGAAAACCCTTCGCGGCCCTTGTGGTTAAAAATTCTGTGTTTAAGTGTTTAAGAAAAAACCCTATAAATCCGTATTCATCTCTCCCTCCGCATCAACGTTCCCGTTCTTCTCCTGAATCGTTCCATTAAAAAAGAACAGGAAATCGGGCTTCAACGTCCGGCCCCAGTATTTCTCCAGTCCTGCCTTGTATTTTTGCGTTAATACATCCGAAACTTTGTTTCCGTTGACGTCCAGGCCTTTGCCATCAAAAATGATCCTGGATTGTCCGTTGAGAGACGAGATCAGTGCATCGTTTTTCAACTCGTGAAAAAACCAGTTGACCATTTGCTGGTGCAGAACGCCCATTTTTTCACCATAACGGCCCATTTCTTCACCCAGTTTGCCCATTTGGGCCCCCAACCGGCTCATGCTTTCCCCGAGTTCGCTCATTTGCTTTTCGAGATCCGCGGTGCCGCCGTTGTTTTTCTCCATCTCTTTTCCGTACTTTTCCATATCCGAACCCTTGGTTTCCATGATCTTTCCAAGATCATCCATTTCGGCGCCCAGTTTGTCCATTTTTTCGCTTAAAACGGCCATAGCCATGTCGTCGGAGGCATTTTGGGCACGGGTCAGTGACGAGCAGAATAGCAGAACCGCTACCGCGAAGAGAGTGATTTGTTTCATATCGCTTAATTTTTAATGATGAAAAGGTTTTTGATTTTCAGGTTGGATAGACTACCCGGCCGAAAACAGGTTGCATGGTGGAAATACATCTTTCCGCTATTTTCCATTACTTTTTATTGCTGCACAACCGGCAGACTTTCATCAGGTTACGAAGGACTTCCCTATGCCGATAAAGTTTATAAGCAGGGAGCGCAAACCATTCCAGGCAAAATTCAGTGCGAATTTTACGATCTGGGCGGAGAAGGCGTTGCCTACCACGACAGCGATTCTATCAATTCTGGAAGCGGGAAATTAAACCCTGCTGACGGCTCCTACCTGCATGAATTCCGGATGCGGGAACACGTGGATATTTCCTTTACAAAAGCGAGAGACATCGACGACAATGCCTACAATATGGTGAAGCCCGAAATGGATCAGTTGTACGTTGGTTGGACCCATCCGGGCGAGTGGACAAAGTATACGGTGTATGTGAAAAAATCGGGATGGTATGGGGTTCATGTCATGTATACTGCCCACGATACAGGGCAGGTTTCCATTTCAGTCAACGACAAATTTGATTCCAGCCCTCGGGACGTTCCTTCCACGTATGCGGCACAGGACACGGTCAACTGGCGGCAGTGGCACCATTGGAATTATCTGGAAGATCTGGCATTCATTCCATTAAAAAAAGGCTTCCAGACGCTCACTTTACACACCGTAACCAATGGTCAGATGAATTATGACTATTTGGATTTCACCTATTTCGGGAAGAAAAAACCCAGCTTTGGCAAGGGTAGTTTTGAATAGATAAACCTTTCCCGGTTCTTGCCGTTTAGAGTGGTTCTTATGACTTCTACCCTGCAATACCACCACTTCTACAGTCCGCAACTCCAGCACGAACGCGGCATTCGTATTCTGCTGCCCCGAAACTATTTTCAAAGCGAGCAACATTACCCCGTCTTGTACATGCAGGACGGTCAGAACCTGTTCGAACCTGCGACGGCGGCTTTCCGCGACTGGAAAATCCCGGCCACCATGGATAAACTGACTTTGCGGCGCCAGGCCATCATCGTAGGGATCGACAATACGCCCGGCCGAATCCACGAGTATGCCCCTTACCGGCGCGGTCGGCACGGCGGAAGCGGCGATGCCTATCTGCGTTTTGTTGTCGATACGGTCAAACCTTTTCTGGACCGCGATTACCGCACTTTGCCCGAACGCGAAACGACCGGTATCGCCGGCAGTTCCATGGGCGGCCTGATCTCTTTATATGCAGGCCTGCAATACAGCCATATATTTGGTCGCACGGGCGTGTTGTCACCTTCCCTGTGGTTCAACCCTAAAGTGCTGACCACTGCCCGGCACCATACCGCTGTAAAAAGCAGGCTCTATATTGCAGGCAGCAAGACCGAACAACGCAGCATGGAATCCACCCTGCAAAACCTGTACTGGGCTTTAAAAAACAGCGGGCACGACGACCACCAGATCCGCGTGATCATTCGCGACCGCGGGCGGCACAG
>JAKQJD010000489.1 GCA_029561355.1 Bacteroidota bacterium
GCAGTCATTTTCAGGCACTCCTAACAAAAACTACCGGCATTCTGTTGCACTTTCCGGGGCATTCAAACAATGGGAAGTGTATGAGATCGATGCACCCGCCTTGCTTTCCGCAGTAAAAAACCAGTCGGTTCCTCAAATAACACTTGGCGCCCACCAATGGCACCTGAACCTCAGTTCCTCGCACTTACTGGCTCCGGGGTATACCCTCCAGGTTGCAACGCCGGAAGGAAAACAAATCGTGAATCCCACGGAAGATCCTGCTTACCGGGGTTATGAAACGTCGGGAGGCGGTCAGGTGCGGCTTACACTCACAGAAGATTTTATCTACGGATTTGTGGAAGAGGGCGGCGAAACCTGGTATGTGGAACCACTGTGGTACCACGAGCCCGGCGCTGCGAAAGACCTGTTTGTGGTGTATGCGGATAAAGACGTGATCCCGACGGAAAACGCGCTTTGCCTGGCAAAAGAAGTGAAAAACAAACGCAGGGAAGTCATCGAATCCGAACCGCTGCAAGACACGCCCGAAGCGGTTTCCGCCTGCTATACACTTGAAATAGCGATCGCATCCGACAAATCGATGTTTACCCAATACAGCACGGTCACAGCTGTACAAAACCACAATATCGGTGTACTCAATGCCGTACAAGCCAATTATACCGGTGTTTTCAGCCAGGATATTCAGTTTGCCATCGTAACGCAACTGGTAATCACCGGCACCGACCCCTGGACGAACAATACCGATGCTGGTGTTCTGTTGGATGATTTTGTAATCTGGGGCGAAAATGGCGGATTCGGTTCATTTAACTATGATTTGGGTGAGTTGTGGACCAACCGCAGTTTCAACGAAGGTGTGGTAGGGATCGCTTATGTAGATGCGGTTTGTACCCCCGTCAAATACCACTGTTTTGAAGATTTCACCAACAGCGCCCAGCAATTGCGGTGTATGGCCGCACACGAGATCGGCCACAATTTCAGTTGCGGCCACGACCCGGAAACGGGAAGCAGTTGCCCGCCCAGTTTCATAATGTGTCCGTTCGTATCGACCACGAACACCTGGAGCAACAACTCCAAAAACGAGGTGAACAGCGTGCTGCCTTTCCTGATTAGTTCGGGTTGTTTGACACCATGCGCAGGCGGTCCCACGCTCACTGCCGATTTTACCTGGTCGCCGAACCCGTCCTGCCAGAATACGAGTATCCACTTTACCGACGCCTCCACCGGCACCATAACCGGCCGCAGCTGGACGTTTCAGGGCGGAACACCTGCATCTTCGACCCAGCAAAACCCGAATGTTATATGGGCAACTGCCGGTACCTTTAATGTAACACTGACCATAACCGGCGCCGGCGGCCCGGCTTCCATCACCAAACAGATTACCATATCGCCCAAGCCGACGGCCAATTTTACCTATACCATGAGTGGCAACACGGCTTCTTTTACCAATACTTCGGTAAATGCCGATACCTATTTCTGGGAATTCGGAAACGGTTTTACCTCTGTTGAAACGAGCCCGCAATTCACCTACCCTGCCAGCGGCACCTACAATGTGACCCTCACTGCCACTAACAGTTGCGGCACCTCCACCAAAACAGTGGCCATAAAAACTGCGCCGACGGCCGGTTTCAACGCTTCTCCGCAAACTGGCTGTACCCCGCTGACGGTGCAGTTTATCAATCAGTCAACAGGTTCCCTCATCACCGGTTACAACTGGCAATTTCCGGGTGGTACACCCTCTTCTTCCACATCTTCCAGTCCGATTGTCGTGTACAACTCAGCCGGTGAGTTCGATGTAACGCTCACCGTGACCAATAGTGTGGGAACCAGCTCCTTGTTAAAGGAAGGGTTTATTGTTACACAGTCGGCGCCTGCGGCCAGTTTTACCTGGCTCATCAACAACCTGAACGTTCAGTTTACCAATACCTCTTCGGGCGGTTCGAGTTACAGTTGGGATTTCGGAGATGGTATGACGAGTGATGAATTCAGTCCCTCGCACACCTATGCTACCGGGAATCTTTACCCCGTAACGCTCACAGTTACAAACAATTGCGGCTCAAGAACCTTTACGCGGTCTATCCAACTGGAGCAAGGACCGACGCCCGCGTTCACGCCCAGTGTGACGTCCGGCTGCGGGCCGCTCACCGTTACCTTTACCAATCAGTCGAGCGCCAATGCCGACACGTATGCATGGTCGTTTCCGGGTGGAAATCCGGCCGCTTCCACCGACGTTAACCCAACGGTTGTATATAACCAGCCAGGTGTATATTCAGTCACGCTGATTGCTACGAACGAAGCGGGCAGTACGACCCTCGTTCAGCAGGACCTGATTACGGTGAATGCCGCACCGACGCCGGTTTTCGGCAGCAGCACTTCAGCACTCACTGCCACATTCAGCAACAGTACCACGAACGCAACTTCCTATTCCTGGAATTTCGGCGACGGGAGTGCAGCAAGTACACAAGCAAACCCTGTGCATACCTATGCGACTGATGGAACATACACCGTCACGCTGACTGCCACCAATGCCTGCGGTTCCAGTACGACTACGCATACAGTGACGGTAGTAAGCCTTCCGACAGCGAATTTCAGTACGAATCCCGCTCTCGGATGCGCGCCGCAAACCGTACAGTTTACCAACCAGTCGAGCGCCAATGCGACCTCCTATAACTGGTCGTTCCCGGGCGGTGTTCCGGCAACATCAACCGTTGCCAGTCCGTCGGTCGTATATTCCACGCCCGGCACCTATGCAGTAACCCTGATCGTGGGCAATGCGGCAGGCCTGGACACCATCGTTCAGCAAAATGCCGTTTTCATCAACAGCCTGCCTAATGCAGCATTTAGCGCGAACATGAACGGCGCCAATGTTTCGCTGGTTAACAACACCGTCAACGCAAACACCTACCTGTGGAATTTCGGCGACGGCAGCGCGCAGGTTTCAGGTGCTTCGCCCGGCCACACTTACCAGGCCGACGGCACTTACACAATTGTTTTGTCGGCAACCAACGCCTGCGGTACCAGCCAGGCCTTCCAGAC
>JAKQJD010000494.1 GCA_029561355.1 Bacteroidota bacterium
CCGGCCCGAATCTCCGCTTCTCCTTTTCCGCTCAGCATTTGTTCCCGCCAGGAGCTGTTGCCTGCCAGCAGGTCGAAAAAATGATTGTCCAGAAAAAACGTTTCCGGGTGCGGTACACAATCGAAAAACTCGAACAGGTACGACAAATTCAGGGCCGTGTCGCGGCGCAGGCTATCCATGGAAACAGCACGCAAGTCTTTGCCCCAACAGGTTTTTCCTTCCTGCGGCGGGTAACGGGCAGCAAAACCGGCTTGCGGAATAAAGGAAAAATCGCATTCCGTAAACTCCGGGTGGCCCACCAATTGAAAGGGGGCCGGCGTGCCGCGGCCGACACTTACTTCGGTGCCTTCAAAAAAGCACAGCGACGGATACAACAGGGCTGCACGGGTATTCGGGAGGTTGGGAGACGGGCGCACCGGCAATTCATACGGTGTGTGGTGCGTGTAATTTTTACAGGGAATAACCTGCAAATCCAGTTTGTCGGCCGATCCGATCCAGTATTCCCCGGCAAAAAGCCGCGCCAGTTCGCCCACCGTACATCCGTGTACCACCGGAAGCGGTGCAATACCCACGAAAGACGAATAGCGCATATCGAGCACCGGGCCGTCGACGTAATGCCCGTTGGGGTTGGGGCGGTCGAGAACAATGACCTGCTTGCCCTGTTCGGCGCAGGCTTCCAGCACATAAAACAAAGTACTGATGTAGGTGTAAAAACGCGCGCCCACATCCTGAATATCAAAAACCACCACGTCGATGCCTTCCAGGTCTTCGCAGGAGGGTTTGCGTTTTTTTCCGTACAGTGAAACGATCGGGATTCCGGTGCGTGTATCCTGGTCGTCGCGTACCAGTGCGCCGGCATCTTCAGCGCCCCTGAAACCGTGTTCCGGGGCTAAAATGCGATCGATACAGCAGCCGATATCGAACAATGTATCGACCAAGTGGGTTTTTCCGATCAGCGAGGAGTGATTCACCACCAGCGCCGTCTGCTTGTCGCAGATGAGATGCAGTAGTAACTCGGTTTGCTCCGCTCCAACGATAACCCGTTGATTATCAGCACCGGAGGCCTGGGAATACGCCTGCGCCATGCAGAGCCAGGCGGCCATGCTCAAAAAATATTTAAAATAAAAAAAATTCAAAACCGACTTTTTCAAACAATTCGTGTTTACTGCTTTATTTTTGCTGCTTCGAACGTTTCAGTTCAGGAACTAAACCATTCAGCCTTGTACGCCATTATAGACGTAGAAACCACCGGAGGTCAAGCCCGGTATGAGCGCATCACTGAAATTGCGATTGTCCTGCACGACGGTCAGCGGGTGGTGGATTCGTTTTCTACCTTGCTGAATCCGGAGCGGAGCATTCCGTGGAGCATCACGCAACTGACAGGCATTTCCGATGAAATGGTGGCGAATGCCCCCAGATTTTTCGAAGTAGCCAAGCAAATCGTGCAGATGACGGAAGGCGCTATCTTCGTGGCACACAACGTTTCGTTCGATTACAGTTTTGTGCGCGAAGAATTTGCGCGGCTGGGATTTGCCTACACCCGCAAACAACTCTGCACCGTCAGGATGGCCAGGAAAGTTTTTCCCGGCTTGCCGAGTTACAGCCTCAGCAACCTGAAACGGCATTTCGGCATTTCCGCCGAACGAAGCCACCGGGCGCTCGACGATACACTGGCTACAGTCAACGTTTTCGAACGTATCCTGGCAGCACAACAGGGCGACACGGTCCGTCAATTCATCAATCACGGCATAAAGGAAACCAAACTTCCGAAAAATATCACACTGGAGCGCCTGCATTTAGTGCCGGAGCGCTGCGGCGTCTATTATTTGCACGATGAAAAAGGCGATGTGCTGTATGTAGGGAAAAGCCTGAACATTCGTAAACGGCTTTTCGAACATTTTGCCGATTTTACTCCGAAAGGGGAAAAGTTGCGCAACGGTGTTTGCGATATCAGTTATGAAGTTACGGGCAGCGAACTGGTGGCTTTGCTGCATGAAAGTGCGGAGATCAAACGCCTGCTGCCGCCCGTAAACAGGGCACAGCGGATTCGTAATTTTACGGGCGGCATTTACACCTACACCGACCAGAACGGTTACCGCTGTTTTGCCGTAGGTAAACGCACCCAGCGCAATGCGCAAAAACTGGAACTTGTATCCGACTATCCGAAAGTTGACAGCGCGCGCATGCACCTGCAAAGTATAGTACGGCAGCACGAACTCTGTTTCAGACTCAGCAACCTCGACGCTTCCGACCGGGCCTGTTTTCATTATTCCATCAAAAAATGTAAAGGCGCATGTATCGGCGAGGAATCTCCCGAAACCTACAATGAACGGGTAGAACAGGCGCTGATCATGATGAATAAACGCCTTTCGGGCAGTTACTTCCTGATCGAACAGGGGCGAACCGAAACGGAAAAAGCCGTGATCGGCATACAGGACGGCAACTACATCGGCTACGGTTACATCGACCGGGAAGAAGGGTTTGCTACGGTGGAAGACCTGCTCGAAACGCTCACGCCGCCCACTACCTACGACCCGGACGCTTCCCGAATCATCCGCGTATTTCAGGAAGCCAAAAAAGGTATGAAAATGATCAGATTTTGAATTCGTCTGCCGCCTGCAATTTTTCCATTAAATAATAGAGCGACGCGCCCGCTCCGGCGCCCAGCAACGGACCGATAATGTACAAGGGCAGGTCGGCCCAGAAGGCCATGCCCGAAATCATCCATGCCACCGCCACGGCCGGGTTGAAAATGCCTCCGCTGATGTCGCGCAGCGCAAATCCGAGCGCCATAACGGTCAGGCCTAGCAGCAAACCTCCGTTGCGTTCCTGATCCGTTTTAAGCAGCGTTGTCATCACGACAAGCGTCCAGGCAAATGCGCCGAAAAATTCGGCGACCGTAGCCGCCAGCCCTCCGTTTTGCCTGGGTTCGACTTCCGGAATGGAACTCAGGCTGCTTTCCATCAAAAAAACAGCCACTGTGCCGGCCAGGATAGCGCCCAGCGTCTGCGCCAGGATAAAGTAGATAATATCTGTCCGGTCCATTTTCCCGCGCAACAGCATGGCCAGCGAAACCACCGGGTTAAAATGTGCGCCCGAAATGCCGTACCCGATGCCGGTTACAGTTGTCAGTGCTGCGCCGATGGCCAGGGGCGCCAGGGCGCTGTAATTGCCCGTGACGACCAGAATGGAGACAAGCGAAAGGAAAAAGACGCCGATAAACTCAGTCAGATATTTATGCATGGCCGGATAAAAATTAGGTGCATTTTTGCCGGACGAATGTAAAGGTAAATTCGTGTTTGGTGTTTGGTATTTAGTGTTTGGGAACACCACTCCGGATTTTCCACTTCTTAAAGTGAATACACCACTATTGTAAATACAGGCTATATGTTTCGATCCTTTCTATTTTTCCTCCTGATCATGTTGTTACAATCCTCACAATCAATGGCGCAAAAGCAGGCGCTTACCCCCGAATTGCTCTGGACGATCGGCAGGGTAGGGCTGGACGACGTTTCTCCCGACGGGAAATTTGCCGTATACGGCGTGCAGCGTTACGACGTTCAGGCAAACAAAGGCAGCCGGGTGCTGTATCTTGTGGAAGTAAAAACCGGCATTACACGTGCCCTGACCGACCCCGACGAAACCAGTTCGGATGCCGAATTCAGGCCCGACGGCAAAAAAATCGGATTTCTGCGCGGCGGTAAAATGTACGAGGTCAACGTAGAAGGTTCTTCCATGACCGGGGTGGTAAGTGAACTGGAAATCAATGGTTTCCATTATTCCCCGGACGGAAAATCCATACTGTTTGCACAGGATGTAAAACTGGATCAGAACACTGCAGATCGCTACCCGGATTTGCCGAAAGCCAGCGGGCGTATTTCCGACGGGTTGTTTTACCGGCACTGGAAAAGCTGGCACGACTACGCTTACAGCAATGTGTTTTACGTGGGTTACAGCGAGGGTAAATTTTCCGGCTCGCCCGTCAATATTCAGGGGGGCGAACGTTTCGACAGTCCGCTGGCGCCAGACGGCGGCATGGAACAAATCACGTGGAGCCCCGACAATCGCTGGATCATTTACACCTGCCGGAAACTCAACGGCACCGCCGAAGCGCAAAGCACCAACAGCGATCTGTACGCTTATGAAATCGCTTCGGGCAAAACGCTCAATTTCACGCAGTTGAATCCCGGTTACGACCGCGATCCGGTGTTTTCACCCGACGGCAAGTTCCTGATCTGGACAAGCATGGCCAAAGGTGGCTATGAAGCCGACCGGCCGCGCCTGATGATGCTCAACCTGATGACGCAGCAAACGGAAGAACTTTCCGCAGGCTGGACGTACGAAGTGAACCACCCTGTCTGGTCGGCTGACGGCAAGTCGATCTATTTCCTGAGTTCGGAAAATTTCACTAACCAGGTGTACGAACTTCGCGTGCAGGATAAAAAAATACGGCGTATCACCGATGGCGTGCACGATTTTACGACCGTCGAACTTGCTGGAAATGAACTGGTTGCGACACGTGTTTCCATGACGGCGCCGGCGGAAGTCTATGCGGTAGATCCGACATCCGGAGCAATACGGCAATTGTCGTTCGTGACGGACAATCCCTGGAAAAACGTGGTAAAAAGCAAGGTGGAACGCCGCACGGTAAAAACGTTCGACGGAAAGGACATGAATGTGTGGGTGATGTTGCCGCCCGATTTCGATCCGAAAAAGAAATACCCCGCTATCGTTTACTGCCAGGGTGGCCCGCAGTCGGCGCTCAGCCAGTTCTTTTCCTATCGCTGGAACCTGTCGCTGATGGCGGCGCAGGGGTACGTTGTGGTGGCGCCCTGCCGCCGGGGTATGCCGGGTTCGGGACAAGCCTGGAACGATGCTATTCTGGGAAAATGGGGCGACGCCATGAAAGACTACCTGTCGGCAACGGATGCCATTGCGAAAGAGCCGTTTGTAGATGCGACGCGTATCGGAGCGGTGGGAGCAAGTTTCGGCGGATATGCTGTGTACTGGCTGGCCGGCAACCATCAGAAAAGGTTTAAAACCTTTATCTCACACTGCGGATTGTTTAACCTGGAGAGTTTTTACGGCACCACGGAAGAAGTGTGGTTCCCGCAAAATGATTTCGAGGGCGCTTACTGGCAAACGCCTGTCCCGAAAATGTACCAGACGGACAGCCCGCACCGGTACGTGCAAAACTGGGATACGCCGATTCTGGTAATTCACAACGAACTGGATTTCCGGGTGCCTTTCAGCGAAGGCATGCAGGCATTTCAGGCAGCACAGTTAAAAGGAATTCCCTCCCGCCTGCTGACTTTTCCCGATGAAGGCCACTGGGTAACCAAACCGCAAAACAGTTTGCTGTGGCAACACGAGTTTTTTGGGTGGCTGGAAAAGTATCTGAAATAGAAGTGCGAAGTCGTCAGTGCGAAGTACGAAGTCCACATTCACCCGAATGCCTTTGACTTCGTACTTCGCACTGACGACTTCGCACTTTTTAGTTCGTGATTCCGAGTTTCGTCTTCACGTCCTTGGTCACGTCCAGCGATTCGTCTGCATACAAAACGACTTGCGTGTTCGTATCGAATACCAGCATGAAGCCTTTCTCTTTGGCTACGTCGCTCATGGCTTTATTGAAGCGGTCGAAGATCGGTTTGAACAGTTCTTCCCGTTTTTTTGCGAGTTGCTCCATGACCTCCTGTTCGTATTTGCCGATTTTTTCCTCTTCTTCTTTCAGTTTGGCAGCCTGAGTTTCGTAGTCGTTCGGAGAAATAGTGCCCTGCGATTTTTTACGTTGCAGTTCGGCGTCTTTATCCTGCAGCACTTTTACCATATCCTGACCGCGTTTGGTCAGTTGGGTTTGAAACGCTTTGAGGTCGCTGTCGGCAGCCTTTACTTCGGGAACCAGCGTAAGAATCTGGGCCGAGTTGCAGTAGCCGAATTTTTGAGCGAAACCGGTAGCGGCCACGGAAAGTACGAGACCGAAGGTCAGCAAAAATGTTTTTTTCATAGTAGATAGGTGTAAAATGTCCGGAATGAGCCGGCAAAGGTATTATTTTCGGGAATGTTTGGTTTTTTGTGTTTGGCTTTTCGAAAAAGGAGCACAGGCATTTTTCCGAAAAACCAAACACTAAACCCCAAACTGAAGGCAGATCAGCCTTTTTTCAGCATGGTTTTGACGTCTTCGGTTTTGTCGTTGCGTTTATCGGCATAGATCATACCCGAAGCGCTTCCTTTTTCGAAGATAAATTCAAAACCTTTGTCTTCGGCGAATTTCTGGATGGCGGCATACACCTTGTCCTGGATGGGTTTTACCAGTTCTTCGCGTTTTTTGAACAGGGCGCCTTCCGGTCCGAATTTCGTGCGCTGATTTTCGCGTACGGACTTCTCCTTGTTCATGATCTCGTCTTCGCGCTGCTTTTTCATGTCTTCGCTCAGCAGAACCTGTTCAGCCTGGTATTTGCTGTACATGCCTTTTACCTGATCCTGTTCCTGTGCGATTTCCTGACGCCATTGTGTGGCAACTTTATCCAATTGTTCCTGTGCTTTCTGGTATTCCGGGAGGCTTTCCAGAATGGCCGTAACATCCACAAAAGCAATACGTTGTGCGAAAGCGAAGGCCGTCAGAACGAAAGCGAACAAGGTGGTTGAAACGATTTTTTTAATCATGGCTTTGTAAATTGATTTGTGTAATGGTTTAGTGCG
>JAKQJD010000500.1 GCA_029561355.1 Bacteroidota bacterium
GCCGCTGCTGCGAATATCAAACTTTTCCCTAACCCCACGGTGGAATCTTTCACCCTGGATCATGCGGACATGATTGCTGCCGTGCGCATTTTCGCACTGGATGGCCGTCAGGTGAGCCGCATCGAAGCGGAGCCTAGCCAGTCGTACTCGCTGGCTAATCTGCCGAGCGGCTCTTACATCGTTGCGATGGAGAACGCGAAAGGGCAGGTGGTGAGAGCGATGGAGGTCAGGAAGAGATAAACGTACCACCGAACCCCGGTTCGGTGCAACGTACCACCGAACCCCAGTTCGGTGCCTCAAAGCAAACTTTCCGGTTAAAGGCCGGAAAGTTTGCCCATTTACACCGAACTGGAGTTCGGTGACACTTTACACCGAACTGGGGTTCGGTGGTACATAATCTACGCTACATTTATGAACGAACACTACTACCAGGGCAATAAACTGCCCCACTGGCACCCTTCTGGCGCCACCTTCTTCATTACAGCCAGACTCTTCGGTTCCATACCGAAACCCGTGATCGAGCAACTCAAGGCCGAATATCAACTGGCGCTGTACGAAATCCAGAGAGAAAAAATTGAACCGGAAAACGCTGAAAAACTGCTTCCCGCAGAGTTGACGGAAGCCATTGAACGCATTCGTCGTAAAAAGGCCTACGATGCGGGCAAACGATATTTTAGTAGTTTCGATCAGTTTCTGGATTCCAATCTCAATGAGCCATATTGGCTTGCAAGCCCTGAAATTGCACGGCTTAATGCCGAAAACCTTCATTTTTACGCCGAAAAGTATTTCGACCTCTGGGCATTCACCATCATGTCCAATCACTTCCATATGCTGCTGACCATTCGCAACGGTATGTCTGCTTTGTGGAAAGTTTTGCAAGACCTGAAAAAATATTCCGGCCGCCAAAGCAACCGCATTCTGGGTCGGGAGGGTACTTTCTGGGAAGAAGAAAGTTACGATCACTGGCTTCGGCCGGGGGAATTTGACAGGATTGTTGCTTATATCCTGAATAATCCGGTGAAGGCGAAAGTGGTGAAGGATTGGAGAGACCATCCGTGGACGTATTGCCACCCGTCGTTGCAGGACGTACCACCGAACCCCAGTTCGGTGTAAAGTACCACCGAACCCCAGTTCGGTGAAAAAGCACCACCGAACTTCCGTTCGGTGCAAAAAGTAAAACACCGAACTGGGGTTCGGTGATACTATTTGTTTTATTTCTCCGTACTTTTGCCATTTCCCGCAACCGAACCCCAATCCGATTGTTTCCCGGCAGACATGGCAAAAGCAAAAACGACATCCTCCAACCAGACGGCACCCACCGATACGACGCTCGAACAGCCGGTTTCCGCCAACGGACACAACGGCTACATCGAGGTGATCGGCGCCCGCGTGCACAA
>JAKQJD010000526.1 GCA_029561355.1 Bacteroidota bacterium
CCGCCGAGCGGGATCAGCATCCCGAGAAGCGTAAGTGCGAAGACTAGCATATTGGCGCCTGTAACAGAGTCGATGGACAAGGCGTAACTGCCCGCCAGCGCCAGCAATCCGGTGCCCAGAAAAACGCCGATGATATTGCTGAATCGTTTTTCGTCGTCGGTCAGGGCAAATTTGCCCACAGGATGGAGCCGCAGAATGAGGTTGGACAAAGGCTGCCCGATCCAGGTAGCGAACACGAAAACCATATACAGGATCAGAACAGGGGCGATGAACGGCATCAGCGCCTCGTTTTCCCGGGCAATGACCCGCAAAAAACGCACGCCGATGTACAGCCCGATAATGACTAGCCACTGGTTGCGTTCGCTGAGTTTTCCCATGAACAGGAAATACCGAAGCACGCCGCGGTACAACCAGTTTTTACCTTTAATGGCTTCTTTCAGGCCTTCGCGTGCGTGTTCGTTGTTCGGGTTGAAACGCAGGGCTTCCCGGAAAGCGGCAACGGCTTCGTCGTATTTTCCCTGTTCAATTTTTACCCAGCCTTTGTTGCTGTGCGAAAAGGAATCCTCCGGGTTATTGTACAAAGCGTAATCGACCGTTTCGGCGGCTTCGCTGCTGCGGTTGAGTTTTACCAGCGCCATGGCACGCAGGTTGATAAGGGTCTGGTTTTCCGGGTCGTGTTCGAGGCCTTTTTCGGAATTGTACAGCGCCAGGTCCCAGCGGCGCTCGTGGTATTCGATCTGAGTGAGCACGCTGTAAGCATCGGCATAGGTCGGGTCGGATTGCAGGGCGGCTTGGAGGGCACGGCGCGAAGCGTCTATCTGGTTGTTCACCAGTAGCGCGCGGCCGTGGGTAGTGAGCACGAACGGTTCGTTGGGCGCCAGCGCCAGCGCCTGTTGCGATGCGGTGAGTGCTTCCTGCTTTTTATCCATGTTGAGCCGGCAGATGGCCAGCAGGGTGAGCCCGAACGGGTCCTGCGGATTTTGTCCCAGCGCCTGCATCAGCATTTGCTCGGCGTCGGCGTAGCGGTTGGTTTGGATGAGCAGTAAAGCGCGTTCGAACAGCGGATTTTGATCCATTATTTTTTGATTTTCAGGTATTGGAGGATTTCGTCGTAGAGGCCGCCTTCGTTGGCGAAGAGGGCGTAGTTTTTAGCGGTGGTGAACCACTCTTTTGTGGTGGCGCGGTGCTTTTTGGCGCCGTTTTCCAGGTCGGAAGTGGTCAGGGGAGCGGGAATGCCGGTGCGCATGGCCTCATCCAGTTTGCCTTCGATGGCAATATCTACTACGGCCTGCAGGTCGGCGCCGGAGAAATCGGGCGTTTTTCGGGCCAGCGCTTTTTCATCTACATTCTGTAAAGGCTTGTCTTTCAGCAAAATATTAAAAATAGCGGCGCGAGCGCTTTCATCGGGCGGCGGCACAAAAATGATACGATCGAAACGTCCGGGCCGGCGAAACGCCGGGTCGAGGTGCCAGGGCGCATTGGTGGCGGCCAGCACGAGCACGCCATCGTTGTCGCCGTCGATGCCGTCCATTTCCTGCAAAAACTGGTTGATCAGTTGTTTGCCGGCGCTGTGGCGCATATCGGAGCGGTTGGCGCCAAGGGCGTCTACCTCGTCAAAAAACAGTACACAGGGTTTCAGCATCCGCGCCTGTTCGTAAATGGCGTGCAGGTTTTTTTCGCTCTGCCCGATCCACATATCGAGGATGTCGCTGATGCCGACAGAAATAAAATTCGCGTTGATTTCACCGGCCGTGGCGCGTGCCAGGTGCGTTTTGCCGCAACCGGGCGGGCCGTAGAGCAGGATGCCGCCGCCGATTTTTTTGCCGTAGGCTTTGTACAGGTCGGGGTGGCGCAGCGGGTGAATGATCTTCAGGCGGATCTCCTCTTTCACGGCTTCCATGCCGCCCACGTGCTCGAAGGTCACTTTCGGGCGTTCCACGTCGATGAGGCGTTCGCTGCCTTCCTCGTTGAGGTCGCCGTGTGCGGGCATACGCAGCGGCTCGGGCGCGTCGCCTTTTTGCAGGGACAGGTTGATTTCCGATTCGAGGAAAGCGTCTTTCAGGGAAGGGTCGAGCAGTACCGCTTTTTCGTAGGCATCCTTGGCGGGCCCGGGTTGTTTTGCCTGTTGCAGCAGTTTGGCGTACACGAGCCAGGTCCGGGCGGGTGGGGCAGGGGTGGCGGTGAGTTCTTCGATGATCACCAGGCCCAGCGAGGTTTTTTGCTGTTCACAAAAGGCCGTGGCGAGCCCGATTTTCAGTTCGGTATCGGAAGGCGCCATTTTCAGCGTGTCTTTCAGTTCTATTTCGGCTTCGGCCCAGCGCTGGCGGCGCAGGAGTTCGGCACAGAGGTATTTACGAAGCGGAACGTTGTCGGGCGTGAGCCGTACCGCGTCCATGAGGGATTGCAAGTCGTCCATGTGTATTTGGTTTGGAGGGCTAAGGTAAGGTATGTTGAGGAAGTTGATGGGTGATGGGTTTATTGTTTATGGGGGTTGATAAATGTTGATGAGGTTGATAAAGGTTGATGAGGGTTGATATCAGCCACTCGATAGCGTAAATTATCGCATTATACACTTGATCTGTTTTCCCATTCTGTCTGGTCTCAAAAAAAATCCTATTCTTGTCCGAAAATTGCCAGCCCGTTCGTCCTCCCTGTGTCTTTTAAAATGAAAGGCGTACCAACCATTCTTTTCACTAAAAAATTAACCGGATTATGGACAAGTACATGATGATTTTCAGAAACACCCCCACCAGCGAAGAACAGTACCAGTCGATGTCGCCCGAACAAATGCAGGCCTCGCTCGACCAGTGGAATGCCTGGATCGGCGGCATTGCAGCACAAGGCAAACTCATCGGCTCCGATGCCCTGGAAATTGATGGCAAAATTCTCACCGGCTCCCGCAAAGCACTTTCTGACGGCCCCTACGTGGAGGGCAAGGAACTCGTAAGCGGCTATCTGATCATGCAGGCCGAGAGCGAAGCCGAAGCCGTGGAAGCCGCCAAAGGTTGCCCGGTTTATGAGATGGAGGGCTCCGTGGAAGTGCGGAAGTTGATGGTGTTTGATCACGGATGATTTTTTTAAGGGTTGATGAGGGTTGATGGGTTTATAGGTTTATGAGTTTATGGGTTGATATTCAGCCGCTCGATAGGCCGCATTTTATGCCGTTTTTTACTTGCAAAAGCCAAGGGCAACGTGTCCTCCTGAGCGCAGCGAAGGATCTGACACTGCTCTGGATTCCAAGGTAATAGTAGATCCTTCGCTGCGCTAAGGAGGACAGGTTGCCCTTGGCTTTGCAGGTAAAAAAACGAAAAGATTAAACATAAAACGAACATTTTGCTTCCAATTAACCACCTTATCAACCCTTATCAACCCTTATCAACCCTTATCAACCCTTATCAACCCTTATCAACCCTTATCAACCCTTATCAACCCTTATCAACCCTTATCAACCCTTATCAACCCTTATCA
>JAKQJD010000528.1 GCA_029561355.1 Bacteroidota bacterium
TTATGCGAGAATGGGGTTCAACGAATGCATGGTTCAATGCAGTGTACTAAACCTGTAAGGTTTTTAAAACCTTACAGGTTTGTGGTAGCGAAACGCTTCTGATCTCTGTAGACCTTATCGTCTTCTCCCGACGTCACCACAATTGCAATGCAATCCGTTGCTTGAACCACATTGGCGAAGTTTAACGGGTTTCAGTTGCTTGTAGTTTTGCCTGAAACAACGCTTCCAGGTTTCTTTTTTTGTCGGGCCACTCCTGAATGATCAGGCTGTAATACGCCGAATTGCGGTAAGTTCCATCGTCGCGGATCATGTCGTTGCGCAGAATACCTTCAAACTGTCCGCCTATTTTTTCAATGGCTTTTCTGGAACGGAGATTGCGCTCGTCGGTTTTCAATTGCACCCGAACGGTCTGCAATTGCTCGAAACAATAGGTCAGCAGCAGCAGTTTGCATTCCAGGTTGACTGCCGAGGCCCAGTAGTCGGGGTGCAGCCAGGTGCTGCCGATTTCGAGTTTTTTGTGATTGGGCTGAATATCCAGCAGCCGGGTGCTGCCGATGAGCCTGTTTTCCGCTTTATGCAGGATAGCAAAAGGGAACTGGCTGCCGTTTTGTTTTTCGGTGAACGCGCTTTCAAAAATGCTGGTAAACTTTTCCGGTACGCTGGCATCGTACACATAAAATTCCCAGATCCTTTTGTCGGTGGCAAGCACCGAAAGCTCGGCGAAATGGGCAGGCTCGAGCGGAATAAGGTCCACTGTTTGCCCGCGGAGCGTGACCGGCTCATTTATCCAGTGATTCTTCATATCTAAAAATGGTCAGCCCCCTTTTTTGCCGGAGTCCGGTGCGGGAGCCGGCGAATCGAACAGCGGGTGTACCTTCAGGGAATCGATGGGCAGAATAGCGGGCGGCTGTACCGGCCGGCTGGGGCGCAGGCGCGACAACGAGTCGCTCATGGCGTCTGTGGCTTCGGTCAGTAACAGCGAATCCACAATTTCCTCGGCTTCGCGCAGCAAAATTTCGCGGCACTCCAGGGATTTTTTTTGCCGGAAATCCTGCACCGTTTCCGTCGCTTTTAGCCGGATAATTTCATCTTTGTCCTTCCCGCATCCGGAAACGATGACACAGGCAAATATTGATAACAAAATACTTGCTAAAACGCAAAAGGCTGGTTGTGAGCGAGTTATTTTCATTTATTTCGGCAGATAAGAAAAATACTGGTGCAAATTTAAGCCGCTATACCGGTTCTTGCCGAAAACATTTTAATACCCTGCATGGGGCACTCCTTAAATATTTATTAAAAAAAAATAAGTGTATGTGTTGGCAAATTTCGGGAGCGGCGTATATTTGCACTACCAATTTCAAAATTGGGTGTTACAACAGCAAATTCTCACCCTCGTGGTGTTTTTTTAAGAAGTTTTCATTTGGTTTTTTGGGGTTATACAGGGTGCTCAGAGTAATCTGTAGTGCCCTGTTCTTTTTTGTGCGCTTTCGGCGCATAAAACCCTACGCCGCCGGTACAGGTTGATGCCGGCGCCCTTTGAGGGCTACAAATGTTGGGCTTCTCCGAAGTCGTTACAACCTACACTCACCTACAGATGTTGTGCTTCTCCGAAGCCGTTACAACGGACTACCCACCTTCTACAAATATTGGGCTTCTCTGAAGCCAAAGGTTCCCCACTTTCACAACTCACAACTCACAACTCACAACTCACAACCGACCCCCACTTCGCACTTCGCACTTATGACTTCGGACTCCTTTTCTCTTCCCCGCCGCCCGCGCCGCAACCGGCAATCTTCTGCCATTCGCGGCATGGCAGTTGAAACGCACCTCACCCCGCAACACCTGGTTTTTCCATTGTTCGTGCTGGACGGTAAAGGTATTCGCAGCGAAATCAAGTCCATGCCCGGCATTTTCAGGTTTTCGCCCGACGAACTGCTCCGGGAGATTGGAGAATGTATGGAACTGGGCATCACCAATTTCGTGGTGTTTCCCGCTGTTGCCGATGCTTTGAAAGATAAAACGGCCACTTACAGCCATTCAGCCGATAATTTTTACCTGCAAACGGCCCGCGAAATCAAGAAACGATTTCCGGAATGTTGCCTCATCAGCGACGTAGCCATGGACCCGTACAGCAGCGACGGCCACGACGGGCTGGTGGAAAACGGGGAGATCGTGAACGACGGCACCCTGCCCATCCTGGCACGTATGTCGGTCGCGCAGGCGGAAGCGGGATTCGACATGCTCGGCCCTTCCGACATGATGGACGGCCGGGTGGGTTTTATACGCCGCGCGCTCGATGAAGCGGGTTTTACCAAAACGGGTATTCTGGCTTATACAGCCAAATATGCCAGTGCTTTTTACGGACCTTTCCGCGATGCACTCGATTCGGCGCCCAAAAGCGGCGACAAAAAGACGTACCAGATGAATCCTGCCAACCGCCGCGAAGCACTCATTGAAGCCGAACTCGATACCGCCGAAGGGGCCGATATGCTGATGGTAAAACCGGCGCTGCACTACCTCGACGTGATCCAGTTGCTCAAACAGGAACAGTCGCTGCCGGTAGCCGCCTACCACGTGAGCGGCGAATGTGCCATGCTCATCGCCGCCTGCCAGAACGGTTGGCTGGATTTTGACCGTGCCATGCCGGAAGCCCTGCTGAGCATTCGCCGGGCCGGCGCGGATGTGATCCTGACGTATTTTGCTAAGGAGTTTGCAAAACGATTCCCAACGGGAATATGAGCGGAGATTTGCCCGCCTTCGGCGGGATGGGGGCGAAGATTTTGCGGATCGGGCGGATGAAGATGGATATGATTTAAGATGTAAGATTACATGACGTAAGATTTAAGATTGTCCGTGATGTCGCGTTCCAAATCTTAAATCTTACGTCATGTAATCTTACATCTCAAATCAAACCCGGCCGGTTTGCCAGCGCCTTTTGAATCACCAGCCACACCGCCGCGTATTCTTCGCCTTCCAGCG